>CAZHAC010000283.1:0-3289 GCA_964529765.1 uncultured Actinomycetes bacterium | reverse complement strand
AGGCGATGATCAGGTCGCACGCCCAGGCGAGCATGAGCGCGCCCGCGACGCAGGCGCCGTGGACCATGCCGCGAAGGCTGAAGTGCGGCGACGGCTTGCAAGCGTCGAACCGGCGCCCGTGGGCCTCGACGCGGTCCTGCTTTAGCCGTTGTCGCGCGCGCGACATGCATCCCGTATAGGGAGGCCCCGGGGGCTACATGCGTGCCGAGCGGCGACCGACGTCGTGGCCGGGACCGTCGACGGCCCAACTCCTCGACGCTATTGGTCAGCCGGACGAACCGCAGCGGCTCAAGTGGTGGCAGTTCGAGCACGTTGTCGGTGAGATGAACGATCCGACGACTGGGCGGTAGGTGGTTGCGGTGTCGGGCGACGGCCGCGCGACGTTACGGCGGATCGAGCAGCCGCTCGATGGTTCGCTGAACTCGGACGAGTTCGTCTTTCGGGTCCAGCTGGCGCTGCGGCTCCTGCCGCTGCGGCGCGCGGCGCCGGATTAGGACGCTTCCTTCAGTGGGATACGGTCGCGCCGCCGGCGGTCTACCTAGGAAGACGGCGGCCCGCTAGGGGGCGTGATGCCACACTTCTTGAGCGCGGCCTGGACCTGAGGATCATTGAACCGGCCGGCGCCACCACCCCCGCGACCGCCGCGAGCTGGACCGAATTGCCCCGGCGAAGGCTGAGCCGAAGGGTCACCTTGAGGTACGCCACTCGGACGCGGGCCGGGCACCGAGAGACCGGCCTGCTGCAGGCACTGCTGGATCTTGGCGAACTCCGCCTGTCGGCCCGCGGCCGTGGAAGTGGGGACGGGAGTGCTTGCCTGTGTCGGAGAGGCGTGTGAAGCGCCACAGGCGGTAACGACCAGGCCGGCCGTGGCGAGCGCCAACGCGGGCAGCTTGAGAAACGAATTTCCAGGAACCAAGTGCATGGCTGCTCATCAGAGGGGGCGAAGCTTTG
This sequence comes from uncultured Actinomycetes bacterium, assembly GCA_964529765.1. Taxonomy (GTDB): domain Bacteria; phylum Chloroflexota; class Dormibacteria; order Dormibacterales; family Dormibacteraceae; genus CAZHAC01. The sequence goes on along the minus strand of CAZHAC010000283.1, from coordinate 2,338 downwards.
AATCGCCTCGGGCAGCCCTGGGAACTTCAGCAGTCAGTCGCCGCCGCTATCGGTCACGGCCGGCACCGCCCCCGGCGCGGCAGTGGCGCAGCGCCTCGAAGGTGTCGCCGCGCCGCTCCATCAACTGTGGCGGGACATCTTCGCTGGCGGCCGCACCATCGGCTTGCTGGTCGGGCAGCTGTGAGCCAGACTCGCCGAGGCCGGCGTCACCGGCCTGCGACTGGTGACTGTATGGAGCGCCGGCCACCGGCTTGAGCTCGCCGAGGCGGCCTACAGTCGGTGCGATGGGACTCTCAGGAGGAGTAGCCATCGAACAGCTTGCTGCTTAATGTGACGCTCGACGGTGCACCTCGACCCTGAACATTCCGAGAAGCGCTTCACCGCCAGCGACCGACCGCGCTGCTCGGCCGTCCGCCATCATCCTGTTACGTGAGTGTCGCGCTGATCGTCCTCCTCCAGCTCAACTAAGGCGATCGCGCCGAACGTCCCGCTGCTGAGAAAGCTCTAAGCGCCATCACACCCGGCCCGCAACCGCGAGCCGGATCGTGGCGCCATGAGCTTGAGCATAGACGGGTTCTATATCTGACATCTGGGTTTCCTTTTCTTGCTGTTCGCACGTCACGGTCGTGTGAAGGAACGGTGAGAGCCGTCGGGGAAGTTGCTTGGGAGCCGAACATGACGACGCGGCTTCGGGGTACCTATAGGGCCCCGACGACTTGGAAGGTGGAGCTGACGAAGACATGGTGAGGCCAGTTCACGCCGATGTAGTGCACGTTGTATTCACCACTGCTGAGTTGGACCACTCGGTCGACGACGCCCCCTGGGAAGGCGGCGAGCGCTGCTGCGGTCGCCTGATCAGCGGCAGATCCACTGACGATCGTCCCCGATCCAAAACTCCAGTTGGCGGGTATCTGACCGACCTGCTTTGACGTGGTCGGTGCACCTCGTTGGAACGGGACTACCTGCGCCGCCGTCGAGGGGGGCGTTGCTGGCGTGTAGTTGACTGTGACCTGAGTGGCCTCGATGGTCGTCCCGCTGGTGGTTCCAAGCACGAGGGCGTTCGCGCCGCTTGTGACCGCGACGGCCGACGTAGGCGACGTACCGTTCAGGTAGCGGGTGCCCGACGCCTCATCGACGGTGACCTTCTGGCCGGCTGAGGTGGTCAGGGTGAAGCTCGACTGGCTGACGTTGCTGACCGTGCCGGACGCTCCTCCGGCGGCCGGGCCGGAACGAGCGTTGGATCCCGCACCTGCGGCACTCGACCCCGCTCCGGCCGACCCCCTGGCCGACGGGAGTGCACCGCCTGATCTGTGCGGTGCTGCTGAAGCAGGCGACGATGTTGCGGCCGAGGTGGGCGTTGTTGTGGCGAGGTCGACGGAGAGCCCCAGGACGGCGCTCGACATAACACCGGCTATCAACCAGCCGGTCGCCCTACTCGACAGGAGCCTGCGAGCCTTGGAGGGAATGGATGGCCGACGGACGGGCGCGCCAGCCGGATCTGGCGAAGTCTCCGGTGTCGGTGTGGTTGTTTCCTTGTCGATCATGACGAACCTCCGATGTTTCTCATCGGGATAGTGCCCGTCCTTTCTGGGAACCGGATCGAAACTGGCTGGGACGACCCCATGAACGGGGGCGAGCGCGGATCGGTTCCATCGTGCGCTCGTCCCCGCCCCGCCAGCGTGCCGGGCACCGGCAAAACCTCCCTTCAGCGGTGGTGGCTCTGCCAGATCGCCGCCCACCCAGCCGTGCAGCTCGCCGTCCTCGACGGCAAAGTCTCCGACCCCGCAGACGGCGACTACGGCCAACTCATCCCACGATGCTTTACCGGCGCCTGAGACGCGTCGTCGCCGGTCGCCTCTTCTTTGAGCAGGCCGGAGAGGGGGTCGGGAGCCAGGCCCGGAGCCGGCAGGCGGAGGGAAGGGGGGCCGCGGCCGGCCGCCCGAGCGGCTGCCGGGCGGCGCCTACGCCCGGTCGCCCCACCCCAAGGGATTTGGAAACCCCCAACGGATTCGAGAACTTTTCCAGCACCTTTCAGCCTCCTGCCGGCCTTCCGAGACCCTCTTTTGAGGGGCCCGAAAAACGCCGAAAACCGGCCTTAAGGACCGGTTTCCAAGTTCAGATTAGGCTTCCAGGCGGCCAGCAGAAAGCGCCCGTGGCGGTGGCTGGTGCCCGCGTAGGGATTCGAACCCTAAACCTTGGGATTAAGAGTCCCCTGCTCTGCCAGATTGAGCTACGCGGGCCTGTCAGGGCGCGCTGACTACGCGCTGTGCCGGACGCGGCCCAGATTCTACCGGGTCCTTAACAACCACCATTCCCATTCTGTCGAGTGCCTCCTAGC
>CAZHAC010000282.1:0-3290 GCA_964529765.1 uncultured Actinomycetes bacterium | reverse complement strand
TCTCGACCTGGAGTCGGTCGATCCTGAGAATCATTGCTGCTCCTCCTGATTCGGCGGTACCGATCGCTGGCTGCTCTGCGCATGGCGCCCGTGGTACGTGCTCAGTCCACGGAGCTTTGGGCCACTAACTGCAGGAAGCGGCTGCGGGGGGAGCCGAGACTTCGGTCACCTGACTGGATCTCTACCGGGCAGGGTGATCAGCCCAGGTCGAGCACGCTCTGTGGCGGGCGGTCGCCGTCGCGCCGACTCATCGACCTGCCTGGTCAAATTGCTTTGGAACGACGAGGTTGGAGTACGCCTCAGCCCTTCCCGCCCGACGAGGGGCGTGAAACACCGCCCGCGTCCGGACCGTTTACCCCCTGTGAGACTCGTCCGTCACTCGACCGTGCTGGTCCTCGGTCTCTTGTCGTTGATGATCAACAGCTGCGGTGGAGCCGCTGAAAAGGCCTCGCAGCTGATTCCGTCACTCCCGGTTCAAGGGATTCGGATCTCGGGTGCGCTGACGCTTGAGATTCCCTACAGCGAGGAACCCCAGTGCCAACTCCTGGTGAACCCGAAGGTCCCCAGCCACCCACGGGCGCTGACAGTTCGGTTCCCGCGACAAGACGGTACGGTCGTCTTCATAACCATCGAGCCGTACGTCGGCATGGGACACTACAACGCGGGCCAGGCGTTTGTGACACTGCAATCCGGGCAGTTCTGGCAGACGAATGCGGCATCGATCGACCTTCAACTCGGCATCGGTCGTGAACTGCTCGGTCGCGTGGACTCGGGGACCATGACAGCGCGCGAGGGCCCGAGCACGGCCAGCATGAGTGGCAACTGGAAGTGCCCACTCCCCAGCTAGCGGTCCACCTGGCGAAGGAAGCCGATCCTTCCAGCCACGCGCCGCGAGTCAAAACGGACCGCGAAGATAGCAGGCCCGCGTCAAGGCCCGGCCCCGTCAAGAGGAGCAGCTTGGAGTCAGACGCCACAAACCAATTCGCTTGCGGCTCCGAGATGGAATTTGGCTGGGGAGGAAGGATTCGAACCCTCGATCTCCTGATCCAGAGTCAGGCGCCTTACCGCTTGGCTACTCCCCAAGGCCGTGGCCTAGCGGCCGGGCACCAATTCTACCCAGCCGCCACGCAGCCGAACCCGCCCGCACAACAGCGCCTCGGCCGCACCCTGGCACTCGCCGTCGACTTTTCCACAGACCTTTCCCCAACCGGGGATAAGTAGCCAAGCGACGCCCGCCCGCGCGGCGCAGGCCCGGCAATCTCAGGGCTAGCCGCGGTGGTGCTTGGTTGGGGCAGCCGGCGGCGGGGCAGGCGGGGCAGGCGGGGCGGACGCAGCCGCGGCCGGGGCGGCGGCCTGGGCCGGCGACGAAGCCGGGGGCGCGTAGACCGCGAACGGAGAGTTCCCGCTGGGCACGCCAGTGAACATCCCGCCGGCGCCCGCCGCCACCGGTCCCTGCTGTACTCCCGGCACGTTGACCAGGTGCTCCACCGAGCGCTCCGAGTGTCCGCTGAGCGACGACGCGAGCGCAGCGAAGCTGGTTGCCAGCAGCCCGAAGGCCGCGATCAGAGGCAGCCGCACCGTAAATGAGAACGCGTCGGGACCGCGCTTTACCCGGCGCGATCCTCCATTCGGACCGGGGCTGATCCCATCAGGAAGCCGAAACCTTCCCTGAGCAGGGTCTGGGCGCGAGCGAAGTTGATCGCCCACCCCACGCCAAGGACCCGATCGGTGAACAGGCGCTCGTCCTCCTGATTCCAGTAGGCTTCACGGATCCGATCCCAGGTGGGCGGCCGGAAGTCGTAAGGGACGAAGCCGAACACCTTGCCGTGCCAGGTCCGGCGATCCTCGGGCTTGGACATCTCCTGGGAGATCGCGGCTACCATCAGCCCCAGCCCAACCAGCTTCGCCAGGCGCCGTAGGCGCCGCAAAGAACTCATAGTGTGATTATCCGGACCGTAACTCTCGCTCGCTTTGTTCCGTTCTGCCCCCGGGGGTAGGGCGCACTTTGACCAAACGCTTAAGAGACACCGCCGGCTGGCTGCGCTGGCTGACTCCAGGGCTGGAGATCAAGCGCTGGCTGCTGCTCCTGCTGGTCAGCGAACTGATCATCGCCCTCGGCGTCGCCTACTACCTGAAGGAGTACTACCAGCACGCCGAACTGCCGGGCTGGACCTTCTTCCTGACCATCCAGTTCCTCCCCCGCTGGGTTCGCGGCACGATCTTCGGAGCCCTCGGCGTCGGCCTGCTCGTTTACAGCATCTTCCGGCTCCAGCACTCGATTCTCGGTCCCTTCCTGCCCGGGGTGGACCGCAGCGTGGCGGACCAGATCTGGTCCTACCGGACGCGAAGCCGCGGGCCGCGGATCGTCGCCGTCGGCGGCGGCACCGGGATGAGCACGCTGCTCCGGGGTCTCAAGCAGTACACCGCCAACATCGGCGCCATCGTGACGGTGGCCGATGATGGCGGGTCGAGCGGGCGCCTGCGCGAGGAGTACCGCATCCTGCCGCCGGGTGACTTCCGGCAGTGCCTGGTTGCCCTCGCCGACGCCGAGCCGCTGATGAAGGAGCTCTTCAACCACCGGTTCAAAGACGGCTCGCTGGGCGGGCACTCCTTCGGAAACATCTTCATCATGGCGATGGCGGACATCACCGGGAACTTCGAGCACGCCCTGCGCGAATCGGGCCGGGTCCTCGCTGTCCGCGGCGACATCATCCCGAGCACGCTCGAGGACGTGACCCTGGTCGCCAGCGTCAACGGAAGCATGGTCGAGGGCGAGTCACGGATCCCCAAGCAGAACGCGCCCATCAGCCGGGTCTTCCTCAAGCCCGACACGGCGGTGCTCAACCCAGAGGCGACGATGGCCCTGATGAACGCTGAGGTGATCGTGGTCGGCCCCGGCTCGCTCTACACCAGCATCCTGCCCAACCTGATGGTGCCGGGAATGGTGGACGCGATCAAAGCGTCGCCCGCGCTGAAGGTGTTCGTCTGCAACGTGGCCTCACAGCACGGCGAGACGGACAACTTCAACGTCAGCGACTACATGCGCGTCCTCCAGGACCACGTCCGGGACGACATCTTCGACTTCGTGATCGTGAACTCGAACCTCAACCACATGCCCACGGGAGGCCAGTCACAGGTCATCTTCGACTACCAGGAGGCGCAGCGCCTGGCCCCGTCGACCCGCTTCATCGCCGCCGACGTCGTCAACACCCACATCCCGTCGCACCACGAGCCCGAGAAGCTGTCGAAGGTGCTGATCAAAAAGGTCTGGGAGGCCTGATCCGGTTCAC
>CAZHAC010000281.1:0-3347 GCA_964529765.1 uncultured Actinomycetes bacterium | reverse complement strand
GCAAGAAGTGGCCGCTTCCTTACGCCGCCCGCCGGCGGGCCTGGCACTACCTGGACCACGCGTGGGAGATCGAGGACCGCTCCACGCCTCAATAGGTGTGGATCGCTCTCGTCTGAGGAACACTTTGCTTATGTCGTGGTTCTCTCGCGCCAAGCTCGAGCTCCCGAGTCCCCAGGAGGCCCTGCCGGGCCGTCCCAACCCGATAGTCAGCCCGGGCCGCCACCTCGTTCTCGGCACACCCATGGCTCCGCCCTATCCCGAAGGTGCCGAGGTGGCCGACTTTGCCCTCGGCTGCTTCTGGGGGGCTGAGCGGCGCTTCTGGCAGACGCCAGGCGTGATCACTACCGCAGTCGGCTACACGGGCGGCTACACCCCGAACCCGACCTATGAAGAGGTCTGCTCAGGCAAGACCGGCCACGCGGAGGCGGTCCGGGTTGTCTTCGATCCCGCCAAGGTCACCTACCCCGAGCTGCTCAAGGTGTTCTGGGAGTCGCACGACCCGACCCAGGGCATGCGCCAGGGTAACGACGTCGGCACGCAGTACCGATCCGCCGTGTATACGCACTCATCGGAGCAGCGGCAGGCAGCGCTGGAGTCCAGGGAGGCTTTCCAGCATGCGCTCCACGAGGCCGGTCACGGTGACATCACCACCGAGATCGCGGACGCCGGCGACTTCTACTTCGCCGAGGACTACCACCAGCAGTACCTGGCCCGGAACCCGAACGGCTACTGCGGCCTGGGCGGCACAGGCGTCGCCTGTCCCGTCGGCCTCCCTGGCGCCAGCGCGTAGTCGACCCTCGGCCCCGAGGGAGCGCCGAATAACCCGTATCCGCTCCGCGGATGCGCTGCGCCGCGCCCGCTGAACGGTTCCTTTCTCAGCAACCGCTTTGCAGGTTCATAACAAATCCTGGTGAGCCGCTCCCTAGGTTGTTTTCGGTGCAATCACAGGAAGGCCGGACCGTGGCCGGCCGGGCGGTCTCGGGTCCAATCATCGCCCTCACCGTCGTCTACGTCGGCGCCGTCGCTCTCGCGATGCTCTGGAGCGGCGTGGTCGCCACCCCCGATTACCTGCTCCTCGTGCTCGCTCCGGTCGCGCTCGCGCTCGGCCGGCTCGGGGACTGGCTCCGCGATTGGGTGCCCTTCGTCGTGCTTCTACTCATGTGGGAGGACATGCGAAGCCTCGCCCTGCGCTATACGCAAAGCGGGGTCCACTGGGGCAACCTGAGGCCGGAGCTCTGGCTCTTCCGCGGCCACCTGCCGTCGCTCGCGCTCCAGCACCTGGCCGCGAGCCTCCACGTTGCGCCCCAGATCGACAACGTCACCGCGGCCGTCGACCTCCTGCACTTCCCGTCCACGCTGACGCTCGCGCTTTTGATCTGGCTCAAGAGCCGGCAGTACTTTCTGCGCTATTCGGCAGCCTTATTTGCGACCGCCCTGGCCGCCTTCGCGGCCTTCCTGCTGGCACCGACCGCGCCGCCCTGGTACGCCAACGACCACGGCATGGTCAGCGGCCTCCACCACGTCATGTACGAGGTCATGCCCGTCCACTGGAGCGCCTACTACACGTCGCTCGACCCCAACCCCGTGGCCGCCGACCCCTCACTCCATTCGGCCCTGCCCTTCCTTGGCTTCCTTGCGCTGCGCGCGGTGCGATCGCGGCTCGCCTGGGCCACACTCGTGTGGTGCGTTCTGATGTGGACGAGCGTGATCTACCTCGGCGAGCACTACTTCCTCGACGCCCTGACCGGGGTGGCGCTGGCGTCGACGGCGTGGGCGGGCGTGGAGCTGGTGAACAGCCTGCGCCAACGTCGGGCCGCAATCCGAGCGCGCTTGGTCCAGGCATTCGCGTCCATCAGCTGACCGGGGCGCGGGCAGCGCCCGCCGCCTGCCTCCTGCTGGCGGCTGTCCTCGTCTTCTGGAACCTCGGGTTCAGCCTGCCCTTCCTGTTCCGGCCCGACGAGGACGTCATGGTCGGCCGCGCGGTTCGGATGGCCGTCGAGCACAGCCTGGATCCGCTCTTCTACGTCTATCCTCCGGTCGCCTTCTACGTTTTCGCGGCCGCCGAGTCGGTGGTCGGGATGATCCCGGGCCACCTTGGCCCGGCGACCGCGGTCGACCCAACGCTGGAGTATCTGGCGGCACGGGCCGTGTCGGCGATTGCGGCGGTGGTTGCGGTGGGCCTGACCTGGGCGGTCGCATCGCGCGCTTACGGCAAGACAGCCGGCGTCGTCGCCGCCGCCGCCCTGGCGGTTGCGCCCCTCGCCGTTCGGGAGGCCCACTTCGCGACCACCGATGCTCTGGAGACGGCGCTTGTGGTGCTCGCCATGTGGGCCGGCACCCGAGCTACGCGGCGGCGGGATTTTGCCCTGGCCGGTCTCGCCTGCGCGACCGCGACCGCCACCAAGTACACAGCGGCAGCCGCCCTTGTCTATGTCGCCGTCGAGGCGCTTTACGGCCGCTCCTGGCGCGCCGGAATCGGTCTCGCCGGAGCCGCCCTGGTGGGTTTCGCCGCCGCCTTTGCATTGCTCCTGCTGGCGACCGGCCACGCGCGTGCTTTCCTGGACGGCGTCCTCTTTCTGAGCGGCCGGGCGTCGGCTTTCGGTCAGATGCCACCCGGCTGGCTCTATCACGCCACCCGCAGCCTTCCGTTCGGGCTCGGGCTGGGCGCCTACGCGCTGGCCCTGATCGGCGTCGCCGTCGCCGGCGCCCGCCGCTGCCGCGATGACGTGGCGCTGCTCGCCTTCCTGGTCGCCGGCTACCTGCCGATCGCGCTCAGTCACGAGGACTTCTTTCGCTACGTGCTCCCGCTGCTGCCTGCCCTCTGCATCCTCGCCGGGGGCGCCCTCCGAGTGGTCAGCGGACGCTGGCTGGCCCCCGCGACAGCCGCCTGCCTGCTCCTGCTCGTGCCATCGGCGTGGAACTCAATCCAGGGTGATCGCTTGCTTGGAAGGACCGACACGCGGGCCGAGGCGGCCGCCTGGCTGGAGGCGAACGCAGCCGGAGGGAGCGCTGTCGTCGTCGCCAACTACTGGGGTCAGCCCTTCTACAGCGCCAACGAGCTCGGCCATAACCCGCTCCACCCGCTCTACGCGAGCGGCAACGCGATCGTGGACAGCTTCCAGCAGGGGCGCTTCACTCGGCGCTTCGAGATGACCGCCGGCGGCAGCAGTGCGGCGCCGGGCTGCTACCGGCTGATCGAGTCGGATCCGCCCTGGCAGGCGGCCCCGTGGCCGCCTGGGGGGCCGGCCGCGGATGCGGTCTTCATGCCCGGCCAGCCGTCGGGGGCCGTCTACGATCCCCTCGACTCCTTCTACCTCCCGATCTGGGGCTTCGACGGCATCCAGCGG
>CAZHAC010000280.1:0-3355 GCA_964529765.1 uncultured Actinomycetes bacterium | reverse complement strand
AACTTCATCGGCTGGATCATGATCGGGATCGCCGCCTTCCTGATCTTCGTCGGCAACCTGATCATCAGCCGCGTCGTGGCGATCGAGGTCTAGCGAGCAGATGTCGCAAACCTTGTTGATGGCGCTCATGGCGGCCGGCGGGGTCATCCTCTTCTTCGTCGGCCTGGCGCGGACGCCCACCTCGAGCACCGCCGACATGGTGCAGGAGCGCCTGCAGGCCTACGGCGGTGGTGGTGATCGCCCGCTGACGGAGGACGAGATCATCCTCCAGAAGCCGTTCAGCGAACGCTTCCTGCGCCCCTTCATTGAGAACCTGGGCAAGCGGCTGGGCCAGCGGACGCCGGAGAAGGCGAGGGCGGAGCTCCAGAACCAGCTCAACCTGGCCGGCCGGCCAGGCAACCTGTCGCCCTCCGACTTCACGGCCATCCGTTACGTGGCCGGCATCGTGCTCTTCGGTCTGGGCCTCCTGCTGGGCGCTCTATTCGGCAACCCGAGCCTCATCGCCATCTTCGCGGGCGTCGGGTTCGCGATCGGCTTCTTTGGACCCATCCTGTGGCTGCGCCAGGAGGTCGACAAGCGCCGGAAGGAGATCCAGAAGGCGCTGCCAGATGCCCTCGACCTGCTGACGATCGCCGTCGAGGCCGGTCTCGGATTCGACGCCGCGCTGGCCCGCGTAACCGACAAGTTCAGGAACGCGCTTTCCGACGAGCTGGCGACCGTGCTCTCAGAGGTGCGCCTGGGCCGGCCCCGGCTCGAAGCGCTTGACGACATGGGCCGCCGGACCGGTGTCGAAGACCTGCACAACTTCGTGCAGGCGGTTATTCAATCGGAGCAGATGGGTGTTGGCGTCGCCAGGATCCTTCGCATCCAGTCGGACGAGATGCGGCGCAAGCGCCGGCAACGGGCGCAGGAGCTGGCGGCACAGGCCTCGCTCAAGATGCTGCTGCCGATGGTCGGCTGCATCTTCCCGACGCTCTGGATCGTCCTCCTCGGTCCCGCGATCCTGATCGTAATGGCGGCGAAGGGCTAGAGCCCCAAGGGGCGCGGTGTTCCACCTCGGCGTCCCGGCCTGGGAGCTGGTCGTCCGCTCGCTGGCGGTCTATGTCGCTCTCTTGGTCGCTCTGCGAGTTTTTGGAAAGCGCGAGGTGGGTCAGTTCACCCTTTACGACCTCGTGTTGGTGCTGCTCGTGGCGAACGCCGTCCAGCCTGCGATGACGGGTCCGGACAGCTCTCTCCTGGGTGGCATCGTCATCATCGCGGCCCTGGTCGCGGTCAATTTCGTGATCGGCCGGCTCGACGTGCTGCCGCTGTTCCACGGCGTCTTCACGCCCGCGCCGGCCTTGATCATCGAGGGTGGGCGCTACCTCGAGGATCGGATGCGCCGCGAGGGCCTCGATCACGAGGAGGTCGAGATGGCGATTCGCGAGCACGGGCTGACGGATGTGTCGCAGGTTGCGATGGGGGTACTGGAGCCGGACGGATCACTGTCGATCGTGGGCCGCGACTCCGTATCCAGAGGACACCGGCGCCTTCGGCGGCGTTATCGACCGGTCCGCTGAGGCATCGCTAGCCGCTGCTCAGGAATGTGAGCGCCGCTTCTTTGAAGGTGCGCGCGGGCACCGCGTTCATGTGGTTGCGGCCTTCGATGTTGAAAAAGTGCCCCTGGCCGAGAACTCTGGCCAGCTCCTCGGCGCCCTGCGCCAGGTGATCGCGGTCGCCGGCGCAGATCAGTACCGGGTTCGCAACCGCGGCCAGCTCCCCTTCGCCAAGGCCCCGCTGCGGACCCAGGATGCAGCAGGCGAGCGCCTCCAGGTCGTTGATCGCTCGCGCGGCCGCAAACTCGTAGAACATCTTCGCCAGCGGATCGTCGACCGTGGCGTCGCCGCGCAGCCGGCGGGCCGTGAGCTGGGCATGGCGCGGCTGCTCCTCACCGGCCCAGCGGCCGATACCGCCCAGTACGGTCCTCCGAACACGCGGCCCGTGACCGACGAGCAGTTGGAGGCCGATCCGGCCGCCCATGGAGTAGCCGAGAAAATCCGCCTGGTCGATGGCCAGGTGGTCCAGGAGACGGATCACATCGGCCGCCATCGTGGCCCGGTCGTAGGCTTCGGGATCGTGCGGCTTCTCGCTGTGGCCGTGCCCGCGGCAGTCGAGGCCGATCACGAGGCGCCCGGCTTTGACCAGTGTTTCCTGCCAGCGGGAGCCGACCCAGTTGAGCGCGTAGTCGCTGCAGAAGCCATGGATGAGAACGATCGGTTGTCCGTCGTCCGGGCCAATCAGCTCGAAGCGCAGGCGGACGCCATCAGAGTCGAAATCAGGCATGGCACCTGTAAGGTTAGGCACCGGCGTGAGCGGGCTGAGGTCGGATGGCAAAGGCTAAGCCGGGGCTGAAGCTCGTCGATCCGGCGAGCGGACGGCAGATCGCCGATCACGTCGAGGTGCCAGGCACGATGTTCGGGCGCGGCCTGGGGCTGATGTTCCGCCGCTCGCTACCAGCCGGGCATGCGATGTGGATCGACCCCTGCAACGGCATCCACATGTTCTGGATGAACTTCGCCATCGATGCCGTCTTCCTCGACCGGGCGCAGCGGGTGGTCAAGGTTTACCGGCGGTTGGGCCGCTGGCGCGTGGTCCCGCTCGTCCTCGGCGCCCGCAGCGTGGTCGAGCTACCCGCCGGCGCCCTCGACAGCCTTGAGCTGCCCAAAGGCCATCAGCTGGAGTTCATCAGGCCTTAACAGCCGGTTCTTGACCCGCCGCCGAGCATGAGAGCGTGCTCGGCAAGCTCCTCGACTGGCTTCTGCCGCCCCGCTGCGGTGGTTGTGGAGCGCTCGGCGGCTGGCTCTGCCCAGCCTGCTTCGGTCGCATCCGCCGCCTCGAGGACCCGCTCTGCCGGCGCTGCGGGAGGGAGCTCGAGTTCAAAGGCCAGTTCTGCGGCTGCGTCAAGCGCCTGCGCCACCTCGCGCGCCTGCGCGCGGCGGCCGCCTATGAAGGACCGCTCGAACGCGTCCTTCACCGTTTCAAGTACCGCGGTTGGCGAGCGCTGGCGGCGCCACTCGCCTCCCTTCTGGCGGCGCGGCTGGCGGTGGACGGCCTGCCAGCGGCCTTGGTGGTAGCCGTTCCGCTCCACCCGGCGCGTGAGCGGCGGCGGGGCTACAACCAGGCCGAACTGCTGGCCGCCGAGCTGCGCTCCGCACTCGGCCTGCGCTCGCCGCGGGGCCGGCTCGAGCGGATCCGAGACACCCGCCCTCAGGTCGGGCTCGACCGCCTGCGGCGTGCCGAAAACGTGGCGGCGGCCTTCCACTGGCGCGGCGAAAGGGGGGCGGGGGAGCCGGTCCTGCTGGTCGACGACGTCATC
>CAZHAC010000279.1:0-3369 GCA_964529765.1 uncultured Actinomycetes bacterium | reverse complement strand
ACCCAGTAGGCCGTGTTGCCGGGCAGCTCGACGGGCATGATCTGCCCGGGCAGCTTGGCGCAGAAGGCGGCCAGCCCCGGCCCGCCCTGCGCGCTGTACTCGGTCATAAAGATGGTCGCCCCAGCCAGGGCCCGGCCGAGGACGTTCATGAAGCCGCCCTGCTGGCCGCCCGCGGTGGTGCTGGTGTTGAGCTGGATCGAAGCCGAGATCCAGGAAAGCTCCCCGGACTCCGCGAAGACACTCTCGCCGGGGTTGAGACTTACTTCGAGGACCGGCATCAGGCCGCCGACAATCTTGTGCTCCAAGGTCAGTCGGAAAGATTAGCTTCCCAGCGTTCCTCTACACGCCCGAATTTGTAAATCGCGAAGGCGGCCGCCCAGGTCACCAGGAACGCGCCGACGATGATGAAGCCCATGTTCGAGAAGTCGAGGTTGCCCAGCGCCTGCCAGGGCTGGCCGGCCAAACGCAGCTTGTCGATCAGGAGCTGCGAGATCTCGACTCCGCCGACGAACAGAGCCACGAACACCGAGAGGCCCGTGACTGTCAGGTTGTAGAAGACCTTGCGGATCGGGTTCGAGAAGGCCCACGTGTAGGCCTTGGCCATGAAGGCGCCGTCGGCCGTGTCCATCAGGGACATGCCGGCGGCAAAGATCACAGGCAACGACAAGATGGCCAGGAAGGGCAGGTGCTGAGCGGCGGCGCCGGCCGAGATGGCAAGGAAAGCCACCTCCGACGCGGTGTCGAAACCGAGGCCGAACAGGAAACCGATTGGATACATGTGCCAGCTCTGCTGGACCACCTTGAAGAGCCGGCCGAACATCCGAGTAAAGATCCCGCCCCCGATCAGCTCGTCGCTCAGACTGCCGCGATCGAACTCGCCCCTGCTCATTCGCCGGTACACGCGAACGATGTCGAGCAGCACGAGCAGGTTGACGATCCCGATCACGAGCAGGAAGACGCCCGACACTGAGGTCCCGACCAACGTGCCCAGGCTCTTGAGGGCGCCCCCGCCGCCGACGACGCTATCGACCAGGAACTTGACCGCCAGGCCAAGGAGCAGCGAGATCAGGAAGACGACGGTCGAGTGTCCGAGCGAGAAGAAGAAGCCGACGCCCATCGGGCGCTTGCCGTCGGCCAGCAGCTTTCGCGTCGTGTTGTCGATGGCCGAGATGTGGTCGGCGTCGAAGGCGTGACGGAGACCGAGCGCATAGGCCACGACGCCCAATCCCAGAAAGGCCGGGTGGCCCACGCCGTACGTGAGCAGCGCGCCCCAACCGACTATGTGAAGGCCTGTGACCGCCAGGGCCAGGGCACCCAGGCGACGCCGTTCACCGGGATCGAACGCTTCGGTCAGACCGCGCCATGACGTAGCCATATTGCGAAGGTGTCTCAGCTTAAGTTATGCGGCCTCCCTGGTGTCAGAGCGGGGTCCGGGTCAGCCGCCGCAGACCGCCGGCAGGATGCTCACGGCGTCGTCTTCGTGGAGCGGCATCGAGAGCCTCGATTCGACCTCGATGGGCAGGTCGTTTACGAAAAGCCGGACGAACTCCCGCAGGTTCCCGTCAGGATTGGCAAGCCGGGCTCGAAGCGCTGGAAAGCGCGCCTCCAGGTCCTGGAGAGCGGCGTCGAGATCGGCGCCCTCCGCGCGGACCTCGGAGGCTCCTCCGCAGGCGTCCCGTAATGAGCACGGGATTCGAAAAACCGCCATGCCGACTTTTGAGCGAGCGTACGCCAGATGCGACGGCGTCGCAATAGGGCGTTAGCCCTGGACCGAAGGGGCCGGGCGGCCAAACCGGGTCGCCGCGACGACCAGCGCCAGCGCGATCCAGAGCAGGAGCTCGAATATGGTTCCGACCTGGGTCCGGGTACGCGATAGAACCAGCGTTGCCGCCACGTTAATTCCAAGACTGGCCAGAACCAGCAGACGGCCGGAGGGCACGCCGAATGCCATCCGGGCCCCACCCACCGCGCCGAGAATCGACGCGCCGAGGTGGAGCACGTCCTCGAGGTCGCCGCGCAGGTTGTGCGTGGGCGCGATGAGAAGGTCGACAGTGACGGCGAAGATGCCGGCCAGCGCGCCGACCACGGCCAGCACCGCCATCAGCAGCCCGACCACCCGGCCGTCGGGGACGGCGGGCAGTATCGGAAGCAAAGGCTCGGCGCTTTCGGGACCGACCGGCTGGAAAGCTCGAGGCTGGGGCCGCGGCGGCCGCGAAGCCTGTGCCGTCGGCCGCTGCGTCTCGCGGCCGGACCACGGCACCGCCGGCGGCTCGCGACTGGGGCCAGGCCGAGGCAGCGGGCGCTGGCGCGGAGACAGCGGCGCCTCGTACGCCAGCTGACCCGAGCGCCCGCTCATCCGTGGCCGCGACCGCTCATAAGACCTGATCGCATCCGCCTGGGAACCGGTGATCAGGCCCGCACGCTGCCACCGAGAGAGCCGCTCTTCGAGGTCGTCCAACACCTAATCGCCGTGGGAGATTGAAACTGGCGGCGGCGGCACCTCCAGGAGGTGTTCGGCGATCGCCTCGACCCGCTGACGCGCAGCCTCCTGCTCTGAGTTGGGCTTCGACTGCCGCTGGACTTCCGCCTCCGCCTCCGCCACGCCCCGGCTGAGCTCAGGGTCGGCCGCCGCCCGCTCCAGTGCCGCGCGCGCTTCGTCGATCCCCGCCGTGTCGGCCATTGCTGCCTGCAGCGCCGACTCCGCCGCCTTCACCTGCGCCTCCCAACCCGCCCAGTGACGGCGCGCCTCCTTGGCGGCCTGGCTCAACTCGAGCGCGAATCCGCGCGCCTCCGCCTCGCTGCCAGCGGGGATGGGAATCACCGATCGAGCATGCGAGGTGGTGATGAGAAGGAAGCTCTCCTCGCCACCGGCCGATAGGGCGTCGTGGAAGTGGCGGACATGCGCTCCCTCTAGCAGTCCGAGCCGGTTGATCACCTCGCGTTCGGCCTGCCAGAGCTCGGCGGCGGTGCCCACCGTCGCCTTCGCCCCCAGGAGCGGCCCTCGGCCGTCTGGCGTGTCGAGGCGGCTCTCATAGAGGGTCACGTCCGCGAAGCGGGCGAGAACGGCGCCCGGGAGCGGCACGCGCACGGTCCGGAGCGCGCGTTCGAGATCCTCGAGCGCCCGGCCGTGCTCGGCTTCCCGCATCCGCACCTGCTCCTCCAGCTCGCCCAGGGCATTCTCGCGGGTGGTCCGGGCGTCCCCCAGGCGCCGCCTGGATTCAGCGACCTCCGCCTCCCGCTCCGCCGCCAACCGCCGTTCTACCGCCACCGCCTCCGTCAGTTCGAGGACCCGCTCCGCCAGACGCCGCGCGGGAACAAGGATCTCGTCAGCCTCCTTGAGGCTCGGTTGAGGGGCCATGCGTCCGATCA
>CAZHAC010000278.1:0-3376 GCA_964529765.1 uncultured Actinomycetes bacterium | reverse complement strand
GAGATGCCCCCGCTCGTCCTCGGCAGCATGGAGACGCCGACGCCCAACAACCCGCTGGGCGCCAAGGGGATCGGCGAGTCGGGAACCATCGGGTCGACGCCCGCCGTCTGGAATGCCATCATCGACGCCCTGGCGCACCTCGGCGTTCGCCACCTCGACATGCCGTGCTCGCCGGACCGCATCTGGCGCGCCATCCAGGAGGCTGGACAAGCCGATAGCCGATAACCACGCTATAACATTTTCATAGCGTGCTCTTATCGTCAATAACCGCTCAGCTGCCAGTGCTCGGGATCCGCGCCCTCCTCGGCGGGGCTTTCGTCGTGCTCTTCGCGTTGATCGGCGAAGTCCTGAAGCCGAAGCTCTATTCCGGGCTTTTCGGAGCCGCTCCGTCGATCGCTCTCGGCAGCTTGACCGTGAGCGCGTTCTCGCGCGGCCCGGCCAACCTCGTCGCCGACGCGTTCGGCATGCTGATCGGCGCCACCGGCATGGTCGCTTACTGCGTACTGGCTTCGCTGCTCGTCGGCCGGCTCGGCGCGCTGGCGGGTTCCGCCCTCTCGTGGACGGCCTGGTTTGCCGCCGCACTCGGGCTGTACATGCTGGTGTCGGGATGAGCGAAGACGAGCTCTACGGGCTGCGGATAAGGGTTGATGCCAGGAAGCTGCGCTCCGTCAACCTGAAGCAGATGGGGCTGCGATTTCTGTTCGGCGCCGCGATCTCGGTCATCGCCGCGCTGGTCGGGATGGGCTTCGGCCACCGCGCCGGCGGCCTCTTTCTCGCCTTTCCGGCGATCCTGCCGGCGACGCTCACCCTGATCCAGGACGAGGAGGGTAAGCGGGCGGCCCAGACGGACTCCCTCGGTGCCGTTCTGGGCGCGGTCGCCCTGGCGCTGTTCGCCGCCATCGCCATGTTCCTCCTGCCGAGGCTGTCACTGGCGCTGTCACTGCTGGCCGCCTCAGCCGCCTGGGTGGCTGGGGCTAGCGCGCTCTATTACGTCGTCGCTTACGAGATCACGACTCGGCGGCAGCGGCGGCCAAAGACCCGCGGCGTCCGTCCCTCGCAGTAGAAGAACGGGGTCTGAGGGGAAAGCGGTTCCCTGGCAGCGACTCGCAAGCTTTCACGCGGAAGATCGTCCTTCCGCATGAGAGAGAGTTGAGTACCGGTATCGGGCGGCTTCTAGCCGCGCCATCGTCGTCTGTTTCCGGCCTGTTTCCCGATCGCCGCTCGCGAATCGCTTCGGGCGCGGTCGCTCTCGGGGTCGCGCTGCTGCTTGTGACCTTCATCCTCGGTCGTGGTCCCGGCACCCTCGTCTGGATGACCGGGGAGCCCCCGAGCTGGCTCCCGTTTGCCGGATCCGGCATTGGCTGGCTGCCGTTTGCCGGGTCGGAGCCGGGGAGCAACCCGAACCCGAAGGCGCAGGTCCAGCCCAGCCCGTCACCGGCTGCCGCGCTGCTGCCCGATCCCACGCCCTCCCCTACGCCTACGCAAACGCCGGCGGCCCCGCCGACGCCCACCGCGACGCCGGCACCAGTCGTCGTCAGGACTGAGCCGTCGGCTACACCCACACCCGTCCCGACCCCGACCCCGACCCGAACGCCTTCGCCCACGCCGACTGCCACGCCCACGCCGACGCCGACACCGAGCCCCTCGGGTATTCCCACGGTTCTCTTCGCAGATAACTTCGAGGCCGATGCGATCGGCTCCCACCCAACCGGCTGGACGCAGGTCAGCGGCGGCTGGCAGGTCGTGCAGGACGGCACGAAAGCGCTGTCCACCAACGGGAGCGGCCTTATCGAGACCGGCCCTGCGTCCTGGACCAACTACAAGTACACCGCTTCGGTCAAGGCGCCCGCTTCGGGCTACGCGAAGCTGGTCACGCGCTATCAGGACAGCCAGTACTTCTACGTCTGCGGGCTGGAGAACGGAAACACGCTCTTCCTCGGGAAGATGTACGGCGGCACCTGGTACGGCTTCAATTCGGCCGCTTTCTCATATGCGTCCACCAAGTGGTACACGGTCTCGTTCACAGTGTCAGGTGACAACCTCACCTGCAGCGTCACCGACCCGCAGACCAACGCCTCGCAGTCGACGACCGCCACCGAGACCTACTTCTCCAGTGGGCCGATCGGGATGATCGTCTCTGGCGGTGCCGAGTTCGACAACGTGACCGTAACCGCGGTCTAGGTAGGGATCGGGTCTAGTTCAGGGCGACGGCCGTCCGCGCGCACTCCGCGACATCTTTGAAATCGGTCGGGCAGACGAGAAGCGCCGCCTCGCCGTTCGGGAGGTCGCGGGGGACGATGCCCTCCTCGCGGTAGCGGCCCTCGGGACCGACGGTGGCGTCGAACTGACTGATCGGATCGAGGGCGGCGCCCCCCTTGAGGAAGCCCGCCCGAACCGTCGAGCCGGGCGTGAAACCGCCGCCGCTGACGGTGATCGTCGAGCCTCGGGCGAGGGATCCGGTGGGGCTGACAACTGCGGTTGGCGGCCGCCGCGGCGTCGGCGCGGGGGTCACGTTTCGTGTGGGAGTGACCGTGGCGCCCTGTGGAACATTCGATCCTTCGGGTGCCCTGGTGAGAACGATGGCGCCCACGGTGCCCGCGGCCAGAACGGCCAGGACGACAGCCGCGACCCCGACCAGCCGGCGTGATCTCTTGGCTGGCGGCTCTTCTGGAGGCGGCCGCGGAATCGCCACGGTAGCACCGGCCGTCTCCACCGCCGCCGCCGGCGCAGGGCTCTTGCGTTCGTCGGCTCGACCCGCAGCCGCGGCTTCGAGGGCGCCGACCATCTCGGAGCAGCTGGCGAAACGCTCCGAGGATTCCTTGGCCAGGGTGCGGAGAATGACCGCGTCGACCAGCGGGCCGAGAGCGGGGTTGAAGCGCGAGGGCGGCTCGGGCGTCGTGTTGACGTGGGCATAGAGCAGCTCCATCAGGCCGCCCTGGAAGGGCAGGCGGCCGGCCAGGAGCTGATAGGCGATCACGCCCAGTGCGTACTGGTCCGTGGCGCCGCTCAGCGGTTTGCCGTTGGCCTGCTCGGGCGACATATGGGTAGGGGTCCCGGAGACCATGCCGGTGGCGGTGAGGGACTCCTCTGAGTAGAGCTTGGCGAGACCGAAGTCCGCCAGGACGGGCTGCAGCTCGCTGTCCAGGAAGACGTTGGCCGGCTTGACGTCGCGGTGGAGCACGCCCTGTGCGTGTGCGTAGTCGAGAGCCTGGGCCAGGGGTCGGAGCACTGTCAGCGCCTCTTCGGTCGTGATCGGACCAGGGGGCATCCGGTCCTGGAGGGCGCCGTTGGGCATGAACTCCACCGCCATGTAGGGCTGACCCGCGAACTCGCCGAAGTCGAAGACGGTGAGGATGTGCCGGTGCCGAAGCCGCGC
>CAZHAC010000277.1:0-3392 GCA_964529765.1 uncultured Actinomycetes bacterium | reverse complement strand
GCTGCATCCGGCCGGACTCCATCCGGTCGAGGTCGAGCATCTCGGAGATCATCCGGGTCAGGCGCTGGCCCTCGCGGTGAATCTCGCGCGCGTAGTCCTTCACCTCATCGGGTTCGAAGTCCTGCTCTGACAGGAGCTCGCTGAAGCCCTGAATTCCGGTCAGCGCGGTTCGGAACTCGTGACCGACCAGGGAGACGAAGTAGCTCTTGGCCTTGCTGATCCGGTCGAGGTCCTCATAGGCCTGGCGCTGCTTGTCGAGCGCCTGAACCAGCTGGTCCTCGGCCGCCTTGCGGTTGGTGATGTCCTCGATCATGGCGACGAAGTAATCGACCTCGCCGCCGGGCTTGAAGACACCCGCCACCGTGAGACTCCCCCACTTGACCGCGCCGTCGGCGGTCAGATAGCGCTTCTCCATCGAGAAGCGGTCGGCCTCTCTGCGGGCGATGGTCGCGTAGTTCTGGCGGGTCACCTCGCGATCGTCCGGGTGGGTGACATCGTCGACAGCGTGTGACCCAAACCAGGTGTGGTCCCGACCTAAGAAGGCGCAAAGGGCGGGGTTGGCCTCGATGAAGCGGCCGCCGGGGGCGATTAGGCAGATCGGGATCGGCGACTGGGCGAAGAGCGCCACGTGGCGCGCATCCTGCTCCGCTCGCCGGCGCTCCTGCTCCCGCCGTTCGGTGAGGTCGCGAACCACCGCGACCAGCAGCGCCTGGCCGTCGGACAGGCGGACGCCGCCCAGGCTGACCTCGATAGGAAATCCGGTGCCGTCGGCACCGAGCCCGGTCGCCTCCTCTCGAATGTGGAAGCGCCCGCCGGCATGCTCGAGGGCTCGCGCGGCCGCCCGGGTAATCCGCCGCCGGTCCTCTGTAGTGATGATCGAGGTGACGTCGCGGCCAACGAGCTCGTGGGCGGGACGCCCGAACATCGCCTCCCCCGAACGGTTGATCGAGAGCATCACACCCGCCTGGTCCACAGTCACCAGCGCCTCGGCGGCGCTGTCCATGACGGTCATCGCCCAGGCCGCGTTCTCCCGGTAGTCGTCGAGCAGCCTGTCGAATGCGGACCGTGCCAGCTCACGTTCGGCCAGTGCGGCGGCGTCGGCGAGGAGAGCGACGTCCTCCTCACTCAACCGCCGAGGTCGGGTGTCCATCACCGCCAGCACCCCGACCCGGTGGCCGGCCGGCTCGGTCAGGGACTGGCCGGCGAAGAAGCGCACCTCCGGCAGGCCGGGCAGAAGAGGAGCCGCGTCGCGGCCACCGCCCGCGTTGGCGTCCTCGATGACCAGCGGGCGGGTTGCCGCGAGGGCGAGGTCAAATGGCGATCCCGCGCGATCGATGCCGGTCAGAGCCGTCCCCTGCCGCGACTTGAAGAAGGTGCGGTCGCGGTCGACCATCGCGATCACACAGACCGGCACGTCCAGGAGGCGCGCGGCCAGGCGCGTGATGCGGTCGAAGCGCTCCTCGGGGGCGGCACCCGTGAGCTCCAGTTGGCGAAGGCTGTCCAGGCGCTCCTTTTCGTCGGGCGACTCCGGCCGGGCCTCGTTGGCCTGCACGGCCGGAATCGTACCGTCCGGTACCGCGATCGGCGCTCTGCTTGTAAACCTGAGTGAATTTCGGTTGAGCCGTGCACCTCGACCCAGATACACACAAGTACGGCACCCGAAGAGACAAGGACAACACGTTCGCCTCGTCCGACATCGGTTTACTGACCTTTACCACTTGTCCGGCGGGTGTTGCGGGACCGGTTCGAAGACTCCGTCGGCATGCACCGAGCACTCCTCGCAGCCGGCTGTGCCGCGGCCGCCTCCATCGCCGCCACGCTCGCTTTTCCGGCGGGCGCCCACGCTCGGCAGGTTGACAAGGTGAGAGCTCCGCAAGCCAACCAGCTGCCAACGTCCTTTCTGCCCGCGCCTCCGTCTGGTCCGCCGATGGCGATCGCGGTCGCACCTAACCCGATTGACCGCCTGGAGCTCGAGGGCGGTGGGCTCGATCTCGGTGTCGGCTTCTATGGCGACTGCACGCGCGCGACCGAGGTCGGTCACGACGGCGCCTACATCGATGGCTGCATTCCCCGCTCGCTGGCCTACTTCATCGGTCACAACCCGGGACCCTTCACCGCTATGGCGTCCGTGCCGGTGGGCGACGTCGTCGACTACTACGACAGCCAGGGGCACCTGCATCGCCTGCAGGTGGTGTCCGCTCGCCAGTGGAACCGGTTTTGGGGCCCGCCCCCGCTGACGCAGCCCGACGTTGTCGCTCAATTCCAGACGTGCCTCACCCTCGACGCGGTCTGGGACCGCATCCTGGACGCGGTCGAGATCCCGAATCCGCCGCCGCCGGCGCCCGTAGTGCCGACCCTCGGCGAGCTGCGCGGGGAGAGCGCGGTCTAGCCCGGATCCAGGGAAGCCAGCCCCGGGTTAACCACGCATAGCCCTGAGCAGGGACTCGGCGTCGTTCCCGCCATCGTGCCGCACCCCGTTTACGAAGAAGGTCGGCGTTCCGTTGACCCCGCTCAGAATCCCGCTGTGAAAGTCTTCGTGCACCTTCGGGCCGTGAGTACCGGCGATCAGCTCTTGAGCAAAGCGATCCGCGTCCAGGCCCAGGTCGCCCGCGTAGCTCACCAGGTCCGGCACCGTCAGGGCTTCCTGGTTCTCGAAGAGAGTCGCGTGGTATTCCCAGAAGCGGGCTTGCGCCGCCGCCGCTTCAGCGGCCTCCGCCGCCTTCCAGGCGTTTGGGTGGATGTTGGAGAGTGGGAAGTGGCGGTAGACGAAAGCCCGATCTTGCCCCAGCGCCATCAGGACCGCCTCCACCACTGGTTGCGCCGCTCTGCAATACGGACACTCGTAGTCGCCGTACTCCACCAGCACGTAGGGCGCGTCGATCCGGCCGACCATGTGGTCCCGGGCCGACACGGGCAAAACCAGGGTCGGCGCGTAGGTGAGCTGCGAGGTGCCGCGCATGCCCAACGGTCAGCCGACGGTCGAACGCATGGTGTCGAGGGCGCGCAGGATGCTCGCCAGCGTGAATTCCGGAGCCCGCGGGCCGGCGGCCAGAGCGCTTCCGGTCGGAGTGCGGTCAACCATGCCTCCACCGTAGTCGCTGCCTGCGTGAAAGCTCCGTAAGCGGAGTGTGTCAGAAACGTGAAACGGCGCCGGCGCGTCAGACGCGAGCCGGCTGGAGCTGTGCTCTAGCGAACCGGCCCAGGCTTTGCCAGACGTTATCTAGCCGGGATCTCTTCCGTCACAGCCGGCCGCGCCTGCTGAGAGAGGTTTCTGGAGACCTCGCCGAGACAGCCGACCAGCTGCCGGCGCTGCTCTGGATTCAGGGTCCGCAACGCGCGCTCGGTTATCGCCTGCATCTCCTCGCCGATAACTCCCTGGAGAGCTCGGCCGC
>CAZHAC010000276.1:0-3409 GCA_964529765.1 uncultured Actinomycetes bacterium | reverse complement strand
CTGGTCGCCTACCTGGTCGTCCGGCGCCTGGTCCCACTCTCCGGAATCCTCGGCTTCGTCGCCATGGCGCCCTTCGTGGTCCCCGGCATCGTGCTCGCGATCGGCTTTCTGGCCGCCTACTCGCATCCGCCGGTGCTGCTCTACGGCACCGCCTTCATCCTGATCGCCGCCTACGCCACCCGCTTCCTGCCCATCGCCTACTCGAACGGCCAGTCGATCCTGCAGGGGATCAACGTCGACCTCGAGAATGCGGCGCGCACTCTGGGAGCGGGCCGCCTGCACTCGATGTGGGCGATCACGCTGCCGCTGCTCCGGCGCGGCATCCTCTCGGGCTGGCTGCTGGTCTTCATCCCGGCGCTCCGTGAGCTCTCGGCGTCGGTCTTCCTGTTCACGCCCAGGACGCACGTGATCACGACGGTGATCTTCGACTTCTCCGACGCTGGGAACTACGAGGCGGTTTCCACGATGGGGATCTTGATGATGGTCATCACCTTCCTGATCGTGATCGCCGCCTACCGCTTCATGGGTCGCGACGTAACCGCATCCCGAGGAGCACCTGCATGAGCGGTATTCAGATCTCGGAGCTGCGCAAGGTCTACGGCGACTCGGTCGCGCTCCACGGCATCGACCTCGAGGTGCAGGACGGCGAGGTGATGGCCCTGCTCGGACCCTCCGGCTGCGGTAAGACGACGACGCTCCAGCTGCTGGCCGGCTTCCTGAAGCCGGACGGCGGCGAGATTCGGGTCGGCGACCGCGTGGTTTCGACACCCAGCTCGGTCATCCCGCCGGAGCGGCGGAACATGTCGCTGATCTTCCAGTCCTATGCCGTTTGGCCGCACAAAACGGTGCGCGAGAACGTCGCTTTCGGCCTCCAGGTCCGCCGCGTCCACCGCGCCGACATCACTCGCCGGGTCGACCAGGCGCTCACCACAGTGCGCCTTGACAGATATGCCGACCGCTACCCGGCCGAGCTCTCAGGCGGCCAGCAGCAGCGGGTGGCCCTGGCGCGCGCGATGGTCGTCGAGCCGGACATCCTGCTCCTCGACGAGCCGCTCTCAAACCTCGACGCCAACCTCCGCGAAGAGATGCGTTTCGAGGTCCGGCGGCTCCACGACGAGACCGGGATCACGATGGTCTACGTCACCCACGACCAGGCCGAGGCGATGGTCACGGCCGACCGGATCGCGGTCATGAACCTCGGCCGGATCGAGCAGGTGGCGACGCCCTTTGAGGTCTACGAGCGGCCGACCACGCAGTTCGTCGCCTCCTTCATCGGGCGCACGAACACCCTTAACGGCCGCCTCACCGGCCGCGGCGTCGTCGAGCTCGACGGCCTCGGCAGCAAGATCAAGGCCCAGGACGAGACCGGCTGCCCGCCCGGCCAGGAGGTGGCCGTCTGCATCCGCCCACACCACGTCCTCTTCGATCGCCCGGACGGCCCCGCCAACGAGATCCAGGGTCGCGTCGTCCGCTCCGCCTACCTTGGCGAGGCGCGCGATTATCAGGTCGAGATCGGGCCCGGACTCTCCCGGGTCAGAGTTGCGGCGCCGCCCAGCCTCGACGTCGAGGTGGGCCGGGAAGCGACACTGTACCTACCCGTCAAGCACTGCCGCGTGGTGATCCGCTCATGACCGATGCCAATGACCCCCGACCCCATCCCCTGACCGGCGTCCGCGTGCTCGAGGTCGGCAACTACATGGCCGGCCCTTTCTGCGCCATGCAGCTGGCGGACCTCGGCGCCGACGTGATCAAGATCGAAAACCCCGAAGGCGGGGACATGGCGCGCGACTCCGCGCCCTTCGTGGACGGCGAGTCGTCGCCCTTCATCAGGCTCAACCGCAACAAGCGCTCGCTCGCCCTCAACCTGAAAGCGCCCACGGGCAAGGAACTGTTCAGGGAGCTGGCACGGAACGCCGACGTAGTGGTCGAGAACCTGCGCCCGGGAACGATGGCCGACCTCGAGCTCGACTACCCGAGCCTGGCGGCGCTCAACCCGCGGCTGGTCTACGTGGCTGCCTCGGGTTGGGGTCAGACGGGTCCCTACTCGCAGCTCGCCGGGCTCGACATCATGGCCCAGGCGATGAGCGGGCTGATGTCGATCACCGGCGAACCGGGCGGCAACCCCGTCAAGGTCGGGGTGCCTATCTGCGACCTGGTCTGCGCGCTCTACGGCACGATCGGAGCTCTCACGGCGCTGCGCGCTCGCGAGCAGACCGGCCGCGGGCAGTTCATCGACGTTTCCCTTTTCGAGGCCGGCGTCTCGCTCGCGGTCTGGGAAGCCGGCCGCTATTTCGCCACCGGCGAGGTACCGAAGCCGCTGGGCTCCGCCCACCAGGTTTCCGCGCCCTACCAGGCCATCCGCGCCTCCGACGGCTTTTTCACAGTCGGCGCCACGTCGCCCCGCAACTGGCGCTCGCTCTGTGAAGTGCTCGGGCACCCCGAGTGGGCGGACGATGAGCGCTTCAAAGACAATCCCTCCCGGCACGCGCGGCGGGATGTCTTGATCCCGATGATCGAGGCGGTGACCAGCTGTGAGCCGCGCGCCCACTGGGTCTCCCGGCTGCAGCAGGCGGGCGTGCCCTGCGCCGAGATCCAGACCTACGACCAGGTGTTCAGCGATCCCCAGCTGCTGGCGCGCAACTTCTTCTGGAAGGGCGAGCACCCGAAGCTGGGCGAGGTCGAACAGATCGGCTCGCCGATCCACTTCTCGGAGACGCCGGTGCGCCAGTGGCGCGCCGGGCCCAGCCTGGGCGAGCACACATCCGAGGTCCTGAACGGCCTGGGCAAATCGGATTTGGAAATCGAGGCACTCAAGGAACAGGGGGTTTTGGGCGGGGTATGAGCGAGGCGTTGCGGTCGGAAGGCACGGACCAGCCGGAGCTGCTCGAGGAGCGGCGCGGGGAGTCGGGCGAGATCGTCTGGCTGACCCTCAACCGCCCCCAGGCCCGCAATGCGCTCACCTTTGCCATGTACGACCGGATCCGGGAGGTGTGCGAGGAGGTCAACCACGACTCCTCCGTGCGCGTGGTCGTCTTCACGGGCGCCGGCGGGCGGGCGTTCGCGGCCGGCACCGACATCTCCCAGTTCCGGGCCTTCGACAGCGAGGAGGACGCGCTCGCCTACGAGGAGCGTATGGACCGAGTCCTGACTGCGCTCGAGATGGTTCGGGTCCCGACGATCGCGGCCATCGCGGGAGCCTGCACGGGCGGCGGGGCGGGCATCGCCGCCGCCTGCGACCTGCGCGTCTCCACGCCTTCCTTGCGCTTCGGGTTCCCGATCGCACGCACCCTCGGCAACACGCTGTCGATGGCCAACTTCGCCCGCCTGGCGATGTTGATCGGGGTCGCCCGCGTCAAGGAGCTGATCTTCATGGCCCGGCTGGTGGGCGCCGAAGAGGCGGCCGCGATCG
>CAZHAC010000275.1:0-3419 GCA_964529765.1 uncultured Actinomycetes bacterium | reverse complement strand
CGCCCGGCGAGCCAGATCCAGCACGTGCTGATCCTGATGCAGGAAAACCGCTCGTTCGATGACTACTTCGGACAGCTGCACTTCGAGGGTCAGCCACGGACAGCGCCTGAGCCGCCGGGGGCTAGCAATCCCAACCCAGCGAATCCAGCCGGACCTCCGATTTCGGCTTTCCATCAGACCAGCTACTGCGAAGTCGCCGATCTCAACCACGGCTGGACCGGCGTCCACCAGGAGATCGACGGCGGACGCATGGACGGCTTCACGGCTGCCAACGTCGACCCTGCCGACCCGACTGGCAGCCGTGCCATGGGTTACTACACGTCCGCCGATCTGCCCTTCTACTACGGCCTGTACAGCACGTTTGCGATCGGCGACCGCTACTTCGCATCGGTGCCCGGGCCGACTTATCCCAACCGCGAGTACCTCCTGGCCGGCACCTCTTTTGGACACATCCAGAACGACTTGCCATCCAGTGGCCTTCCGGGAAAGTCGGTCTTCAATGAGCTCGACGACGCCCAGGTGAGCTGGAAGATCTACTTCCAGGACGTTCCATCGGGATTCCTTTTCCAGTACGTGCGGACACACGCCGCCGGCCATGTAGTTCCCATCAGCCAGTACTTCGCCGACGCGGCGGCCGGAACCCTGCCCCAGGTCTCCTTCGTCGACCCCAGGTTCCTCGGCGCCAAGAACACCGAGAGCGATGAGCATCCGCCGGCCAACATCCAGGTGGGCCAGCAGTTTGTCAGCTCGGTCGTCAATGCGCTGTTCGCCAGCCCCGAATGGTCATCCTCGGCGCTGTTCCTGACCTACGACGAGCACGGCGGGTACTACGACAATGTGGCGCCACCGGCGGCGATTCCACCAGATGACATCGCGCCCATGCTGGGCCCGGGTGACGTGGCCGCCGGGTTCGACATGTACGGTGTGCGCGTGCCGGTGGTGGTCGTGTCGCCGTACTCGCGAGCACACGCGGTGTCGCACGTCGTTCACGACCACACGTCGATCCTGCGCTTTGTCGAGGAGCGGTTCGGGTTGCCCGCGCTGACGCGCCGGGATGCCGCAGCCAACCCCATGCTCGAGTTCTTCAACTTCGAAGAGCCCGCCTTCATCGCGCCGCCCCGACTCCCGGCCGCGACCATCGATCCGGCCAAGGCCGCGGCTTGCGGTGTTTAAGACCTAACCGCGCGCCTGCCGGCACCAACGCGGGCTCACACATTAGTCTGCCCTCTTCGTGAGAGTACTGATCTTCTCCGACATGGAAGGCGTGGCGGGTATCGCGCGCTGGGACCAGGTGAACTACGGCAAAGACGCCTACCAGGAGGGGCGCAACCTCTACACCGAGGAGATCAACGCGGCCGTGCGTGGCGCCAAAGCCGCGGGTGCGACCGAGATCATGGTTATGGACTGCCATGGCGCCGGTGGCGACGGCAGCTTCAACTCGTTGATCGCCGAGAAGCTCGACCCGGACTGCGAGTTCGTCGTCCAGCAGCGCTGGACGGAGTACACCGAGTTCCTCGAGCGCGGCTGCGACGCGGCTCTGTTCGTCGCCATGCACGCCATGGCGGGGACGACCGGCGGCGTCCTCTCGCACACCGTGTCAGGCACCGAATGGCACAACCTCTTCTTCAACGGGCGCCTGGTCGGCGAGACCGGGATCAACGCGGCCCTGTGCGGTCACTTCGGTGTACCGGTACTGCTGGTAACGGGCGACACGCAGGTCTGTGCGGAGGCCACGGACTTGCTCGGGGCAGGCCTGACGACGGTCGCGGTCAAGCACGGCCTCGGCCGCTACTCGGCCCGCCACCTGCCGCCGGCGCGGGCGCGTCAAGCGATCGAGGACGGTTCACGTCAGGCGCTCGACAACCTTTCCGCGGTGGCGCCTTACGACCCCGGCCGGCCCTGCGAGATTCGCGTCGAGTTCAACAACGGGGACGGGGTCGAGAAGTACCGGCAGCGGATCACGCCGGGCGTCGAGGTAGTGGACGGGCGGACGCTGGTGTCGCGGGCCGGCGACTGGTGGACCGCCTGGCGCCAGTTCTACTTCTAAATCGCGTGGCGCCCCGATCCACTGCTGCATGCATTCTGGTGGCATGAGCTCGACGCAAGTCGCCCGGCACATCCGGGCCAGCCGTGCGCGGGTTTATCAAGCGCTTATCGACCCGCACGCAATCGCGACGTGGAGGGTGCCGGCTGGCATGACCTGCGTCGTTCACGAATTCGACGCCCGCGAAGGAGGGTCATTCCGGATCTCGCTCACCTACGACGCTCCGGACAGGACCGGCAAGACCGCGGCGCAGACCGACACGTACCACGGCAAGTTCGCGCGCCTGATACCGAACCAGCAGGTCGTCGAGGTACTTGAGTTTGAGACGTCGGATGCTTCTCTGCGCGGCGAGATGACGCAAACGACGACACTCACCGATGCGGATGGCGGCACCGATGTCCTGCTCGTCCATGAAGGGATACCGCCAGGCGTCTCGGCCGCCGACAACGAGCTCGGCACGCGGATGGCCCTGGACAATCTGGCAGCTTTCGTCGAGGCGCACTAGCCCCGCCTCGAAGCGTGATCAGACAGACCCTGGCGCTTCCACCTCAGCAAGGAAGTTCGACACTATGCGCACGAACTCGGCCGGCTGGTCCTCGTGCGGATGGTGGCGTGCCTCCGGGATCGTGCGCAGTACGGCCTTTGGCAACCGTCGTGCTAAGACCTCCGAGCCAAGGGCCACTATCGGGCTGTCTTGCTCGCCGACCAGGATCAGAGCAGGCACCGTGATCCGCTCCACCTCCTGGATCAAATCGGGTAGCGCTGCGGGTTCCGGAAGTTCTGGGCGTTGCCGAACAAGCAGTTGCCTGAGCCTCTCCTCTTGCTCACTTCCCCTGATCCAAACAGCGCGAGCGACCGCGAGAGCCGTCTCAACATCGCCGTGAGATTTCGCCTCGCGCCAGCGCATCATCTGAGCAACGCTCTCCTCGGGCGCGTCGTCTATCCGGTAGCTCGGCCCGATCAGCATCAGCGACCGAACGCGTTCAGGTCGGAGGACTGCGATGGCGCGGGCGACCGTCGCGCCCATCGAGTTGCCGATCAAGTGCGCCGATCCCACACCCGCTGCATCCATGACGTCGAGCGCGTCGCCAATCAGATCGAACTCCGACGTCGGGTCTGGCGAGCGACCGAAGCCGCGGGCGTCGTACCGAAGAACACGGCGTTCCTTGGCGAGTGCCGGCAGAACAGGCTCCCAACTGCGAGAGTCAGTCAACCCTGAGTGGAGCAGAACTACTGCAGTGCCCTCACCTTCGACCTGGTACCAAAGATCGGTCATCAGCTCAGCCTCGCTAGAAAGACGCAGTCGCCAGTGCGTGTATCAGCCGCGCCACAATACCTGGCTGTCCAAGGCCACGTCATGCGTGCCACCAGGCCA
>CAZHAC010000274.1:0-3420 GCA_964529765.1 uncultured Actinomycetes bacterium | reverse complement strand
TGGGCTCGTTGACCACGATGCCCTCACCACGCACGTAGATGAGCACCGTGCTGGTTCCGAGGTCGATCCCGATCTTCTTGGACAGCACTAGTCGCGGGGAAGGTTAGCCCGGCGCCGGCCCGAGTGCTATTCGTAACTCCGTTCGGTGGACGGGCGCTGGGCGCCGGCGCCGGGGGCGATCCGCTGGATTCGGGCGCCGAGATCGGTCAACTTTCCGACCAGGTCCTGATAGCCGCGGTCAACGTGCCAGGCGTTCATGAGGTCAGTCGTGCCCTGGGCGCAGAGGCCGGCGATCACGAGCGCCGCGCCCGACCGGATGTCGGGCACCGTGACTTCGGTTCCCCGCAGCTCGGTCGGGCCGTGGACGAAGCAGGTTCGTCCCTCGACGTCGATGCGTGCCCCCATGCGCACAAGCTCGGGCACGTGCTGGAAGCGGCTCTCGAATAGATACTCGGAGATCACGCTCTCGCCCCCGGCCTGCGTCATCATCGCCAGGTACTGGGCCTGGAGATCGGTCGGAAAGCCCGGGTGGACCCAGGTCACCATGTCGACGGGCCGCAGGGGCATGGCGTGCGTCCGCCGAATGCGGACCGTCCCCTCCCCGAGCTCGATTTCGGCCCCCGCCTCCTCGAGCTTGAGCAGGACCTGGACCAGGTCGTCGGGCGGCCCGTCCTCGAGCGTGACGTCGCCCGTCGCCGCCGCGACCGCGATCGCGTAGGTGCCGGCCTCCAGGTAGTCCGGTATCACCCGGTGCTCCACGCCCCGCAGCCGGTCCACGCCCTCGACCACCAGCTCGTCGGTGCCGACGCCGAAGATCTGCGCGCCCATCTTCTGGAGGAAGCGGCAGAGGTCCTGTACGTGTGGTTCGCGCGCGGCGTTGAAGATCTCGGTCCGGCCCTCGGCGAGCACGGCCGCCAGGACGATGTTCTCGGTGCCGGTGACCGTCGGCAGGTCGAAGATCACGCGGGCGCCGTGCAGCCGGCCGGCCCGGGCCACGAAGTCGGTCCGCGTCTCGCTGATCTCGGCGCCCATCGCTCGAAGCCCGCGCACGTGCTGCTCGACCCGGCGGGCGCCGATCTCGTCCCCGCCCGGCTTTGGCAGCCGAGCGGCGCCGGTGCGCGCCAGCAGGGCTCCCAGCAGCACGATCGAGGCGCGCATCCGCTTGCCCAGCTCGTCGGCGACCTGGGAGGCGATCTCGGGAGCGCTGATCGATACCACGCCCGGATCTCCGGTGCGGGTCTTGCCGCCCAGCGAGCGGATGATCTCGCCCATCAGGGTGGTATCGGCGACGTCGGGCACGTTCGTCAGCCGGACCGGTTCGGCGGTCAGCAAGGAGGCGGCCATGATCGGCAGCGACGCGTTCTTCGCGCCGCTGATGCAGATCCGCCCCTGGAGTGGGTGGCCGCCCTCCACGCGAAGGATATGGTCGGGCCGGCTGTGGCTCTGTTTAGGACCGTGCACCATCAGACCTTAGCCGCCCGGCATCGCTCGAAGGTCGCCCTTGCCAAGGCGGTGCGCGTAGGCCCGGGCCCGCCGGGCCGGGTGAGTCCGTGATCCAGGCGTTGGCCATCGTTGCGCCGAGTTCGGAAGGGGTCCGTGGGGGAACCATATGGGTTCCCCCACGCTATCTACCGGCAGACCGCCGAAGCCGGGCCATGCGGAGGCGGGCCTCCGCGACGCCGAGCGCCGCTTCCATGTCGAGGCGCTCCCGCTCCGAGAGCTCATGAGCCCCGGCCAGGCGCTCCTGAATCTCCCTGCGCGCACCCTCGGCCGCCTCCTCGGACAGCTGATCCGCCCGCTCGGCGACGTCGGCCAGCACCGTGACCCGGTCCGGAAGCACTTCCAGAAAGCCGCCGCCCACGAAGAACTCCTCCCGCTGATTGGGGCCGTGCTGGATGAGCAGCGGCCCCGGCTTGAGCGTCGTGAAGAGCGGAGCGTGCCGCGGAAGAATTCCGAGCTCGCCATCGGCGCCGTTGGCGATGATGAAGTCGGCCTCGCCGTCGAACAGGCTCGCCTCGACCGAGACGACGCGCAGCGGTACTGGCACCTATGCCTCCTGCTTCATCCGCTCGGCCTGCTCCATGGCTTCGTCGATGGTCCCAACCATGTAGAAGGCCTGCTCTGGCACGTTGTCGTGCTTGCCCTCGAGGATCTCGAGGAAGCCGCGAACGGTCTCCTTGACCGGCACGTAGCGGCCCTCCCGGCCGGTGAACCGCTGGGCGACGTTGAACGGCTGCGAGAGGAAGCGCTGGACCTTGCGGGCTCGGGAAACGGTGAGCTTGTCGTCCTCTGAGAGCTCGTCCATACCCAGGATGGCGATGATGTCCTGCAGCTCCTTATAGCGCTGCATCGTCCGCTTAACGCCCTGCGCGGCGTCGTAGTGGTCGCGCCCCACGACTCGCGGGTCAAGAAAGCGGGATGTCGAGTCGAGAGGGTCGACTGCCGGATAGATGCCGATGTCGGTCAGCGCCCGGTTCAGGGTGACGATCGCGCCCAGGTGGGCGAACGTGGTCTGGATGGCGGGGTCCGTGAAGTCGTCGGCCGGCACGTAGATGGCCTGGACCGACGTGATGGAGCCCTTCTTGGTCGAGGTGATCCGCTCCTGGAGATCGCCCATCTCGCTGGCGAGCGTCGGCTGATAGCCGACGGCGGACGGCATCCGGCCGAGGAGGGCCGACACCTCTGAGCCCGCCAGCATGTAGCGGAAGATGTTGTCGACGAAGAGCAGGACGTCCGCCCCTTCCGTGTCCCGGAAGTACTCCGCCATGGTCAGGCCGGTCAATGCGACCCGGGCCCGGGCGCCAGGCGGCTCGTTCATCTGCCCGAACACGAGCGAGGTCTTGTCGAGAACGCCCGACTCCGACATCTCGTGGTACATGTCGTTGCCCTCGCGCGTGCGCTCGCCAACGCCCGCGAAGACAGAGCGACCCTGGTGCTCCTGAGCGATGTTCCGAATCAGCTCCTGGACAATCACGGTCTTGCCCGTGCCGGCGCCACCGAAGAGGCCGATCTTCGAACCCTTGACGAAGGTGCAGATGAGGTCGATGACCTTGATCCCGGTCTCCAGGATCTCGACCTCCACCTGCTGCTCTTCGACCGCCGGCGCTTCGCGGTGGATCGGCCAGCGCTCGACGCCCTGCGGGGTCGGCTCGTCATCGATCGCCTCGCCGACCACGTTGAACATCCGCCCCAGGGTCTCCACGCCCACCGGAACCGAGATCGAAGCGTGCTGGCGCACGACCGGGTCGCCGCGCCGGAATCCGTCGGTCGAGTCCATTGCGATGCAGCGGACGGTGTCGTCGCCGATCTCCTGCTCGACCTCGAGCACGACCGAGCGCCCGTCCCTCTCTGTGACCGTGAGAGCTTCGTAGATCTCGGGCAGGTCGCCGGGGTCGAACGCCACGTCAACGACGGCGCCGA
>CAZHAC010000273.1:0-3492 GCA_964529765.1 uncultured Actinomycetes bacterium | reverse complement strand
GGGAGTGCCCCCCTTCGGGCAGCCGGGCAAAGCCCGTCAGCCCTACCCCTCCGCCGGGCCGCGATCAGGCTACGGTCGCTTCGTCGCGGGAGCCGAGGGCGGCGAGAATCAGGTTCGCAGTGGCGACGTTGGTCGCCAGCGGAATGTCGTGCACCTGGCACACCCGCTGCAGGCCCTGAATGTCTGGTTCATGCGCGTGACGATCGAGGGGGTCGACGAGAAAGATCACGGCCTCCACCTCGCCTTGAGCCACCCGCGCGGCCACCTGCAGGTCGCCACCCTCGACACCGGAGAGCATGCGCTCTACCCTCAGCCCGACCTTCCGCTCCAGGAGCTGACCCGTGCTGCTGGTCGCAATGAGGGCCCAGCTCGCCAGCGTCGAGCGGTTGTACATGGCAAAGGCCACCATGTCCGGCTTCTTTCCGTCGTGGGCGATTAGAGCGATAGAACGCTTCACAAGGAAATAGTGTTCCCCGGACCGGGCAAACGAATCGTTAAGCGTGCACGAAATAACGTGCCGACTCCTCGGTCGCTCCCCCGTTGTCAACCACAGCTGTAACGACGTCCCCGACGACGAGGGTGGCGGGTGCCTCGATCCCAGTGGCGCGTGCCAGCGAGCTCAGCTCGCCGATCCGCCCCCGCACAATCCTCTGATCTGGAAGCGTCGCGCGAGAGACGATCGCCGCCGGGCGCGAGGCGCCGAGCACCCCTGTCAGCTCAGCCACCAGCGACTCGAGCGCGGCGAGCGGCATCAAGACAACGAGTGTGTCCACGGCGGCTGCGAGCTCGCGCAGGCCCGCGATCGGACGGCCGCCGTCGGTGGTGGCGGTTACGAAGCCGACCGACGATGCGACGCCACGCATGGTCAGCGGGATGCCGGCCGCCGCGGGCGCCGAGACCGCCGCGCTGACGCCAGGAATCACGGTCACCGGCAGCTGTGCGTCGAGCAGGGCCTGCAGCTCCTCTCCCCCACGACCGAAGACGAACGGGTCGCCGCCTTTCAGCCGCACCACCTGCCGGCCGGCCGCGGCGGCCTCCACGAGGCGGTTGTTGATGTCGTCTTGCCGGGCGCTCGTATGTCCGCCACGCTTGCCCACCTCCACCAGCTCCGCCGCTCGGGACGCCAAGCGGAGCACATCCGGAGAGACGAGTGCGTCGTAGAGGACGAGGTCGGCCTCGGCCAGGGCCTCGGCTCCAGCCAGGGTGAGCAAGCCGGGGTCGCCGGGGCCGGCGCCGACCAGGGTGACCTGGCCCGGCCGCCGTCGTCCGGTGCTGGCCGCAATCGCTTCTGCTTCCGCCTCGGCTTCCTCCCACCTGCCATCCCGGAGCTGCT
Source organism: uncultured Actinomycetes bacterium (assembly GCA_964529765.1). Taxonomy (GTDB): domain Bacteria; phylum Chloroflexota; class Dormibacteria; order Dormibacterales; family Dormibacteraceae; genus CAZHAC01. Next base: position 2,159 of record CAZHAC010000273.1, on the reverse strand, counting down.
GGCGAATGGGAGAGCGGAGAAGGCGTGTGTACGTCTCCGTCTGCTCCTCTAGTGCAGTGCCGCGACGGCGCAGGTCACGCCGGATGCGGCCGACCAGTGCCACGAAAGTGCTCCACTCGGCGCCGAAGAGTGACTCCAGCCGGCGCCTGAGCGCGGCGGCCAGGTAGGGGCTCTCGCCGGCCGTCGAGATCGCGATCTGGAGCGGGTGACGATCGACCACAGCCGGCGCGATGAACCGGCAGCGGTGCGGCCGATCGAGGACGTTGACCAGGATTCCCCGCTCCTCGGCGTCCCGGAAAACGCGGGCGCCGAGCTCGTCGTCGCCGGAGGTGTCGATCACGATTCGCGCGCCCTCAAGCCGCCCCGGCTCGTAGGCGGAGCCGGAGACCACGTCGACCTCGGCCCCGGAGGCGCGCAGCGCGGCTGCCTTCTCTTCGGCCAGGTGACCTTCACCGATGACGACCGCCCGCTCGTTCTCGAGGTCGAGGAAGACCGGGTAGTACTTCTTCACGCGGGGACCTCCTCGCGAGACGCCTCCGACAGGACCGCGGCGACCTCCGGCCGGGTGAACTCCACCGGCAACGGAGCACCCTGCGCCAAAAGCTCACGGACGCGGGTTCCGCTAAGCGCGACGCGTGTTTCGGCAGGGTGAGGGCATGTCCTGGTCGAGGCCATGCCACCGCAGACGTTGCACCAGAAGGTGTGCTCGAAGCGGAGGATCTCGATCCCGAGCTCCGCCGGGGTGTATTCGTCGAAGATTCGGTGCGCCGCGTAAGTGTCGTAGTAGCTGCCCACGCCGGCGTGATCCCGACCCACGATGAAGTGCGTGCAGCCGTAGTTGCGGCGGATGATCGCGTGGAAGACGGCCTCCCGAGGGCCCGCGTAGCGCATCCAGGCGGGGTTGATCGCAAGCAGCGTGCGCTCGGCCGGGTAGTAGCCGGCGAGCAGCTCCTCGTAGCAGCGCATGCGCACGTCCGCCGGGATGTCGTCGTTTTTGGTCTCGCCGACGAGTGGGTGCAGCAGCAGGCCGTCGACTATCTCGAGGGCGACCTTCTGCAGGTACTCGTGAGCCCGGTGGACGGGATTGCGAGTCTGAAAGCCGACCATAGTGCGCCAACCCCGCTCGTCCCGCACCTGCCGAACCTCCGCCGGCGTCAGCTCATAACGCGCGAAGCGACCGCCCTGGCGGCCGAGCGCCAGCACCTCTCCCGCCAGCCCCGTCCGACCCGAGCCTTGGATGGCGCGAACGCCCGGATGGGCGTCATCGAGGGTGCCGAATACCGCCGCCGACTCCCGCTCGACGTCGACGTCGAAGCTTTCGACCACGTCGACGATGGCGACCGGCCGGCCCTGGTGCCAGAGCGCGACCTCGCCTTGCGGAGGCCGCAATGACCCGTCTACCCGAAGTGCCACGGGGATCGGAAAGGGCGACCCGGAGACGAGCCTGCCTGTCTCGATCACGGAGGCATAGTCGGCGGCCGACATGAACCCGGTCAGCGGGCTTAGAGCGCCCGAGCCCAGCATCAGCGCGTCGGCCGCTTCCCGAGGGCCGACGTCGAGGCGAGGCAGGGTGCGAGCACGGGCCTCTGCCTCGGTCAGCTCCTCACCCTCGAGCAGCCGCTCGCCGGGGTCGCCAGCGACCAGGCCGAGGCGCGCCAGCGCGCGCAGGATGTCGCGCAGCGACTCGGCGGGCATCTGCCGCTCGCTGTCCACGACGACCTCCGGATTGAGAGGCGGCTCGTAGGGATCGCTGACCCCAGTGAAGTTGGCGATCTCGCCGGCCAGCGCTTTGGCGTACAGGCCCTTGACATCCCTTCGCGCCAGCTCCTCGATAGAGCAGCGGACGTAGACCTCGACGAAGTTCGGCGTCTGGGCCCGAAGCTCATCCCGGACGTCGCGGTAAGGCGAGATGGCGGCGGTTATCGCGATCCCGCCGTTGCGGGCCAAGACGCGGGCGACGTATCCGATCCGGCGGATGTTGGTGTCGCGGTCCTCCTTGGAGAAGCCGAGACCCTTTGACAGGTGCGTCCGCACCTCGTCGCCGTCGAGGATCTCCGCCTGGCGTCCACGCCGCGCCAGCTCGCCGGCGAGCATGGTCGCCAGCGTCGACTTCCCAGCGCCGGAGAGCCCGGTGAACCAGACGACAAAACCTTTCATGA
>CAZHAC010000272.1:0-3505 GCA_964529765.1 uncultured Actinomycetes bacterium | reverse complement strand
TTTCATCGTCCTCCTTCGAGGTTGGCCTCGACCCGGCGGACGAGCTCGATGATGTCGATCGGTTTGACCAGGTAGTCGCGGCAGCCGGCTTCGAGGGTCTGCTCCCTCATTCCCGGCATGGCGTGGGCCGTCAGCGCGACGACCGGGATGCCCTGCGTATAGGGATCCGCGGTCAGCTTGCGGGCAAGGTCGAGGCCGCTGGCGCCAGGGAGCTCGAGGTCAGTCAGGACCAGGTCGGGAAGCTCGGCCGCCAGCTGTTCGAGCGCCTGCTCAGCGCTGGCCGCCGTGACCACCCGATGTCCGGCCTGCTCGAGGACGGTCTGGGTCAGCAGCAAATTCGCTTCATCGTCCTCGACCACCAGGATCAGCGCCACACCCCTCGTAACATTCACAGCCCTTCCAGTCGCGATCCTAAGCGGATCAGCCCGGAATCCGGCCGCTAAACCGTCAAGTCATGCTTGACCACCTCCAGACACGGCCGACCAGGCGCGTCCCTCTCGCTCGGATCTCAAGCGCTGTCGCTTAACGGTCTCAAGAGTCGCTGGAGGCCCGCCATTCATGCTGGCAAGAGTTCGGCTGCCGCCAAGTAGCCCTATACTCGGCGGCGGTGCTTAACGGCGCCGCCGGCAGAACACAAAGAAGGCGGCTACCCGGAGTTGACGTCAGACCAGGCTCGGTAAAACAGGCCCGTGCCGATTCTGGTCTCAGCCTGGCCGAACTGGCCGGTGGTCGCGTGACCCGCGCGGCCATCCATCTGATCGAGACCGGCCGCTCACGGCCGTCGATGCCGGTGCTCGAAATGATTGCTGAACGCACCGGCAAGCCGGTCACCTGGTTCCTGGATCCCGCCGCCCGAGGTCAGACCCGGGATCTGGACCGAGAGGTGCGCATTAGCGAGCTGGAAGCGCTCTGCGAAGCCCAGGACTACGCCGCCGCCCGGTGTGCGGCCGAGCTGCTGCTGCAGGTCGTGCACGGCGAAGATGAAGAAGCTCGGGTACGTCACTTCCTTGGCCGAGCGCTGGTTCGTCTCAACCAGCCAGACGAAGCCATGCCGCACCTCCGGCGCTCGATATCGCTCTTCGAGGCTCTTCAGGACGAACTCATGGTGGTCGAAACCATGGACTGGCTGGCTGGGGCCCGGTTCGCTGTTGAGGACCCCTCCGCGCTCGCGCTTGAAGAGGCGGCGCTTCGGCGCTGCCGTGAGCTGGATCCCGTGCCTCCATACACCGAGATCCGCATTCTCACCAACCTGGCGGCGGTCCACCTCGGTCGCAACGAGTGGCAAAAAGCCCTGAGGCTCTACGAGACCATCCTCGAGCGCGGCGACGAGCTCCGCGACCTGCGCTATCTCGCGCGTACATACATGGGGCTTGGCGAGTCCTACCGCCATCTCGGCGACCTGGCGCGCGCGGTGACCTATACCCAGCGCGCAGTTGCGTTTCACGCCCATCAACACGACCAGGCTTCGCTTTGCAACGCAGAGGAGCAGCTGGGCCGGCTCTTGATGAGACAGAACGACCTGCACGGTGCCGAGGTGCACCTGCGGCGAGCGATCGAGTCCGCCCGGGAGATAGGCCTGCCGAGGCATGTTTCCCGCGCTGAACTCGCGATGGCCGAGCTCCTCCTCCGCCGAGGCGACCTGGCCGCCGGCGAGCGCCTGGCGCTTGGCGCGCTGGACGCGGCCCACCAGAACCACCAGCCGGTGACCGAGGCCGAGGCACACGGCCTCCTGGGCAAGATCAACGAGCTCACCGGTGATTCTGGGAGCGCCGACCAGCACTTCCAGACCGCACTCAGCATGTTCGAAGCGGCTGGACGGACCGAGCAGCTGATCGACACCCATCACGCTTACGCGCACGTCCTCAAGGAGCGCGGGCAGCCCGCGGCGGCGCTTGAGCAGCTGGAAGCGGCGATGGAGCTGACGCGACCGAGCCTTGCCAACTCAGGCGGGCCGCGCGAGAAGGATCGGCCGGCGAGCTAGCGAGAAGGTAGGCCGAAGCCGCCGGCCTTTGTGAGGACGTCGACCGCCCGAGCTCGGTCGTCGGTCCGAACCGTGACCAGCCAGTTGCCGGCCTCCACCTGCTGCTCGTAGTAGAGCGCCTCGTCGTCGTTCCCGGCCAGGGCCACCAGCGCGCCGACGACGCCGCCGGTGGCAGCCGTCGTAGCGGTGCCCATTATCACCGGCACCAATGAACCCGCCGCCAGGACCGGCCCGATGCCGGGGACCAATCCGACGGCGGCCGCGGTCAGGAGGCCACCGGCAACGGCACCGACAGCCGTGCCGCCGCCGACACCGGCCGCGAGTGACTTCTCATACGGGTGACGCTCCTCGTGCCCCGGACCGAGCATCCCGATCTGGTCTTTAGGGAGGCCCGCGTCGACCAGGGCGCGAACCGCCCCCTCCGCCTCCTCGCGCGTTTTGAAGAGTGCAAGTACTGTGTCAGTCACTTGTTCCTTTCTACGCCGCCTGCCGCGGGTTAACATCGAGCGCTTCGGTGCGCTTGAGCCTGATTCGCCTCGCCACGGTCCGCCTCCGGCATCAGTGGCCGATGGCGTTGGCACAGGGCTTGGGCCTGGCGGCTGCCCTGGCGCTGGCGCTGACGGTGCCGCTGGTCCAGTCGACGGCTTCGGAGGCGGCGCTGCGCCAGGTGCTGCAAGCGCTTGACTCCAAGGCATACGTCCAGCTCGAGCAGTTCGGCTTGGGTGACCCCGCGGCGTGGGATTCCTTCCAACAGCAGACGGCGTCCCAGTTCAGCGCCAAGCTGGACCATTACTTCCTGCCGGGAGCCCACTACGGCGCTCTCGGGAGGGTGACTCCCTGGACGATCAACGGTCAAGACGTCCGCGGCAGCGGCAACACGCCGATCTCGGATGTCGCCTTCTACGAGAACCTCGCCGCACACGTTACCGCCGTCGAGGGAGCGGCGCCCCAGGATGGCCTGGACGGCAGCGCCTTTCTGTCGACGATGTCCGACACAGGCGCCAAGGATTACGGCTTCCACGTAGGCGACGTCATCTGTTTCCTCTATGGCCCACCACCCCAGCCGCGCTATGTGCCCATTAGCTGGTGCACGAAGCTCGCGGGAACCTGGAAAGCTCATGATCCGCACGAGGCTTTCTGGGGCGGTTACACGCCCGATCACACGCTCCTGCTCGGCCGCGACTCCTACTTCGGCGTCGTCAAGATGCTCCCCAGCCGCTCCGTCAACCCGAGAGCTGGGCAGTTCTACGGCCCGAAGCTGGGTGCGATCGATGCGCAGAACGTGGGCGACTTGATCGATCGCGTGAACCAGGAGCGCGGCTACTTCGGGATCCAGCACGAGGGATTGTTCTCGACCGGCATCGACACTGGTCTCAAGGACTACCTGCAGCGGGCGCAGGTCGCCGCCTTCACGATTCAGCTGGTCGCCGCCGCGCTGCTGGTGATCGCCGCCTACTCGGTTGCGTTCCTCGCCGGCCACTTCCTGGATTCGCAGGCTCCGCTGCTCGGCGTGCTGCGCGGTCG
>CAZHAC010000271.1:1612-3506 GCA_964529765.1 uncultured Actinomycetes bacterium | reverse complement strand
GGACGGTTCTCGAGCAGGATCCAGGCCGCCTGCAGCGGGTCGGCGTGACTGACCATGGCGGTCACCTCGCCGGGGAACTCCTCGACGTACCGATGGGCCGCACGGAGGATGCGGCCGCCCATGGCATCGATCGTCTCATCGCCCGGGAGCAGGCCTCGGCGCGCCTTGTGGACGAGCCAGAGCGGCCGCCTGAACGGTACCTGCCAGGGTTTGACACCCTGCAGGTAGCGCCCCATCTCGGCTTCCCGAAGGTCGTAGTCCTCGATCAGCGGCACCGGCTCACCGACCAGTTTGGTCGCAATGATCTCGGCCGTTTCGCGCGCTCGCTGGAGCGGACTGTGGACGATCCGGCGCAGGCCGGCGCCCGCCAGGCGCTGTCCGACCAGCGCCGCCTGGGCGCGCCCCTTCTCGCTCAGTGGGAAGTTGTCGAGATAGCCGTAGAGGACGCGCTCGGGATTGTGCACATCGGCGTGCCGGATCAAAAAGACGCGCGTTACGGCCACGCCGCCGAGTCTACTAAGCGCGGCCGAACTTGCTATACAGGCAGCGCGGCGGTGTAGGTGCGGTTTGGGCCCTGATCCGAAGCCAGCCCCGCGCGCAGGGTCGCGAAGGCCTCGCTCAGCAGGTCCTGCTGCTGCATCCGCTCGTGGACCACGCTGGCCACGGCGACACTGACCGTCAGCCGCTGCCAGCCGCCGCCGGCCTGGAAGTCGTGAGAGGCGACTGAGCGCCTGATCTTGTCGGCGGCCAGGACGCCGGCGCTGGCGTCAGTCTCGGGCAGCACGACGCCGTAGTGCGGCGGCCCGTCGGCGTCCAGGAAGCCGACTGTATCTGTGTCCCGCACGGCCTCCACAAGCGTCTGGCCGATCTCCTTGAGCAGCGGGTTAAGCTGGCCCATCCCAAGCTCGCGGTGGAGGTGCGCGGCGTAGTCGACCTCGACTACCAAGACCGAGAGCGGTCGCCGGTAGCGCATGGCGCGGTTCGACTCCTGGCCGATGATCGCCTTCAGGAAGACCGCGTTGAAGAGCTCGGTGGTCGCGTCGACCACGAAGATCGGGCTCGTATTGCGGTCGCTCTGGCTGTGCCCGCAGCGCATGCAGTAGTTGGCACCGTCGGGCAGCTGCGCCTCGCAGGACCAGCAAACGGTCATGGTTCGCGGATTCTAGCCGCGCGTCTGCTCCGCGTATACCCGTCTTTAACGGCCGGGGCAGTGCCCGCTTCGGGCATATGCTCGGCACGTGAGTGAGCAGCCTGATCTTTTCGGAGGCTCACCGGAGGAACCGGGACGGCTGCCCGACGCCCCCCTTGCCTCGCGCCTCCGCCCCAGGCGGTTTGAGGACCTGGTCGGCCAGGAGAAGGTCATCTCCGTGCTGCGCAGCCTGGCCGAGTCCGGCCGCCTGCCCAGCATCGTGCTCTGGGGGCCGCCGGGCAGCGGCAAGACGACTCTCGCCCAGGTCCTGGCCGGAGCCACCGGCGCGCGCTTCGTGCAGATCAGCGCCGTCACCTCGGGAGTCGCCGACCTCCGGAAGGTGGTCGCGGAGGCTCAGCAGACGCGGCGGGCGGGCCGGCGCACGCTGCTTTTCGTGGACGAGCTGCACCGCTTCAACAAGGCGCAGCAGGACGCGATCCTGCCCCACGTCGAAGACGGCACCTTCACGCTGATCGGGGCCACGACCGAAAACCCGAGCTTCGAGGTGATCACCCCGCTGCTCTCACGCAGCCGCGTCTTCCGCCTGGAGCCCCTGTCGCCCGCTGACCTGGAGACGGTCGTGCGCCGAGGCCTTGAAGAGCTTCACGTGACGGCGACCCCGGAGGCGCTCGACTTCCTGCTCGAAGCCGCCCGCGGAGACGCCCGGGTAGCTCTGAACGCCGCGGAGGCGGCGGCCGCGTTGGC
>CAZHAC010000271.1:0-1512 GCA_964529765.1 uncultured Actinomycetes bacterium | reverse complement strand
GGCGCGTTGACGCGGGACGTGGTCGAGAAGGCGCTCCAGGAACGGCACCTGCACTACGACCGCGCCGGCGACCAGCACTACGACATGGCGTCGGCGATGATCAAGAGCATCCGCGGCAGCGACCCCGACGCCGCCGTTTACTGGATGGCGCGGATGCTCGAGGCCGGCGAGGACGTCAACTTCGTGGCCCGCCGCCTCGTCATCTCGGCAGCCGAGGACGTGGGCCTGGCCGACCCGGCCGCCCTTCCGCTGGCGGTGGCGGCCCAGCAGGCGGCGCATTTCATCGGGCTCCCGGAGGCGGTGATCCCGCTCAGCGAGGCGGTGGTCTACCTGGCCCGCGCGCCCAAGTCCAACGCCTCCTATCGCGCCTACGGCGCCGCTCGAGAGGCGATCCAGCGGACTGGCAATCTCCCCGTCCCCCTCCACCTCCGGAATGCGGTGACCGGGCTGATGAGGCAGTTCGGCTACGGCAAGGGCTACAAGTACGCGCACGACTACCAGGGTGGCGTGGTCGAGCAGCAGCATCTGCCCGACGAGCTCAAGGACGCGCGCTTCTACGAACCCACGGAACGCGACCGCCCTTAGCGGCTCGGCCTCGACTCGAGCCCGGTTTCGCGTACCCGCTAGACTCGCGAGGTGGCCGACGCCCTAGTCATTTTCAAACCCGACGCCTCCTACCGCCTGGCCGTGCGCACCTCCATGTTGGAGTGGTTCAGCTCCGAGCGAAGCTGGAAGGTCAAGGGCCTGACCTGGTTTCACCCGCCCCAGGAGCTCATCAACCAGCACTACGACTTCCTCCAGGGACGGCCGTTCTTCCCCTGGCTGGTCGACTTCATGACCGCCCTCCCGCTCTTGGTCGGCCGCGTCGAAGCCGACCCGATCGATCTCGAAGGCATGCGCTTCGAGCTCGGTGAGACGCGCATCCACGAGGCCCGGCCCGGGTCGCTGCGCGAGCACTACGGCATCTACGGCGGCATCAACTGCCTTCACCTGTCCGACTCTCCGGCGACCGGCGAGAGGGAAACGGCGCTCTGGCGCGAGTTCGTCGACCTGGACGCCGAGGTGGTCGGCCCGGAGCCGGTCAGCAACCGTCCCGACCACACCTATCACCTCCGCTCACTCTTCGGACAGGTCGACCACGGAGCTCACGTCGACCTGGCGACTCAAGAGATCAAGCGCCTCCTGCGAGAGGAGACGGACGTCGACTCAGATGGTTTCGAGGCCCTCTGCCGGGTCCTCCTGGGGGCGCTTTCGTAGAGAACGCCGCACCGGGGACGCTTTCGGCTCGGGCGCCGGAGCGGGCCGCGGCCTAACCGCCACCGAGTTGTTGAAGAGCAGGCTGTTGGGCACAACGACGAGCGAGCCGTCCTCGCCCCGAACCAGGCTGACCCGGAGCTTGATGTCCTCGATCACGCCGGTGTGGGTGTCGAACGCGACCGTGTCCCCGACGTGGATGTGGCGCTCGAGCAGCAGGTAGTAGCCCGAGACGTAGTTCTTGAGCACGTCCTGAAC
>CAZHAC010000270.1:0-3522 GCA_964529765.1 uncultured Actinomycetes bacterium | reverse complement strand
TGAGGACGATCACGGGAATCGCCGCCAGCGCGGGATCCGCCTGCAGCCGCGCCAGAAGCTCGAGCCCGTCCATGTGCGGCATCGAGAGGTCGGTCACGATCAGGTCGGCGCCAGACTCGCTCAGCACCCGCAGTCCCTCGGCGCCGTCGCCGGCGATGACGATGTCATGACCGGAACCACGCATCGACGCCTGGATCAGCCTCTGGATGGTTGGGTTGTCCTCACAGAAGACGATGCGGGCCATAGCTTTTGGCACGGCCGATGATATGGCTCGTGCGTCAGAGTCACGAAATCCGCGAGCCGTGGAGGTTAGGTGACGAGACCCGCCCAGGCGGGACGAGCCTTTAGGAGTGGGGCCGGGAAGAGCCCGACCCTCGCCAGACTCTTCCGGCTAAATCCTCTGTGGCTCGTCAGTAACTGGCGCTGCCGCGGAAGAAGCCGACCAGCCAGAGCACGACCAGGGCGATGATCGCGAGCCAGATCAGGTTCACCACGGCGCCGGCAGCGTGGAAGAGCACCCAGAGCACGAAGAGAACAGCGGCCAGAACCAAGAGTGTGTGGATCATTCCCGCACTTTCACCTCCAGTCTCAGAAATACTGACAGTAACTCTATCAGATTAGGCGATACGAGGCAACCGTCGGAGAGGCTTGTAACGCGACCTCGCCCACTTACGAATTCTTGATATCGAAGTGACTCCTTGAGGCGGCGCTGGCCGCTTCAATCCGAGCCATGAGCGTTGCTGACCCGGCCGGCCAGGCCGTCCCAATCGAGAGGCGCGCGGGCCCCGTTTCCCGGCGTGCGGTGCTCGGCGCTGCCGTCGCCGGCGGTGCGGGTGTGGCCGCCGTCCGGCTCTGGGGCGGCAGCGTCATCGAGCGGTTGGTCCCCGGTGCTCCCTCGGCCACCGCAGGTCGCGGCGACTGGGTCTCCCCACTCGGATCGCCGGCCGCTCGCGTCAGCCATCTCCTGCGCCGGGCAACTTTCGGCGCCGCGCCGGACGAGCTCGAGTCCGCGCTGGCGGCGGGCTTTGCGAAGACCGTGGATAGGTTGCTGGAGTCGTCACCCCAGGCACCCCCAGACTTCGGCAACGCCGCCGACGCCTCGCGCTTCGCGCGTCTCAACGCTCAGCAGCTGGTCCAGTGGTGGATCAACCACATCCTGACCACCGCGACGCCCTTCGCCGAGCGGATGACCCTCTACTGGCACGGGCACTTCACGAGCGACTACCGCAAGGTGGGTCTGCAGACGCCATTCATCTACTGGCAGAACCTGACCTGGCGCGACATGGCGCTGACCGACTTGCGTTCGATGCTGATGAAGGTCACCACCGATCCCGGCATGCTCCGCTACCTCGATCTCGGCACGAGCACCGGCGCCAGCCCGAACGAGAACTACTCGCGTGAGCTGATGGAGCTGTTCACGATGGGCCCCGGCGCCTACAGCGAGGACGATGTCCGCGCCGGCGCAAAAGCACTCGCCGGCTGGACCTTCCCTCAGCCCGACGGTTCGGTCGATATCACCCTCGACCCCAAGAACAACGTCGTCCGCAAGTACGCCACGTACAGCAAACCGATGACCGGGGTCTTCAACTCGAAGCGCGCCTACAGCGGCCAGGTCACCTTTCTTAAGAAGACGGCGAAATTCGACACCCAGATGGTGCTCGACCAGATCCTGGCTCAGGCAGCCACCGCTCCCTTCGTGGTCACGCGCGTGCTCCAACACTTCGGCAGCAACAAGCCCTCAACGGCCTGGGTCAACCGGCTCGCCGCCGACTTTCGGAAGTCGAAGTGGGACGTGAAGACGCTGATGCGGGGCATATTCACGAGCCCCGAGTTCGTGTCTCCGCAGTCGTACCGCGCACTGGTCAAGTCGCCGATTGAGTACATGGTCAGCGCGAGCAAGGCGGTGGGCGCTGATGCCACGACCGCGACCAAGCTCATCGCCGCCAGCGCCCAGAACATGGGCCAGGTCCTGTTCGACCCGCCGGACGTCGGCGGCTGGCCGAACAACGAGGCCTGGATCTCCTCCAACAGCGTGATCGCCCGGGTGAACTTCGCGACCGCGCTCGTCAACGCCGTCAAGCAGGTACCCGCCTTCGACGAGTCGGTCATCGCGCATCAGCTCGAAGGCGTGCTCAGCCCGCCGACCGCGACCAGCATCAACCAGGCAAGCGATGACCGGAGCCGCTGGTTCCTGCTCCTCGCTTCCCCGGAATTCCAGCTCAAGTAGGACCGAAGAGATGAAGCAGGAAATCGGAATCAACCAGCTCAAGCGCCGCGACTTCCTCAAGGCGGGCCTCGTGTTCGGGGCCGGCGCGACGGGACTCGCGGCCGGCTACGCCGCGGTTCCGGACGCTTTCGCCCGGGCCGTTTATGCCGCCAAAACCAACGGCGTCATCAACGATCGCGTGCTCGTCATGATCCAGCTGGCCGGCGGCAACGACGGGCTGCGCACCGTCATCCCGCTGAGCGACCCCAAGCTCCACGACCTGCGCCCGAAGCTGGCCGGCATGTCCGTGGAGGCGGCGCTTCCGCTCAGCAGCGACTGGGGCCTGAACCAGAACCTGAAGGGCATCAAGTCGCTCTGGGACCAGGGCAAAGTCGCGATCGTCCAGGGCGTCGGCTACCCCAACCCGAGCTTCTCGCACTTCGAGTCGATCCGTGTCTGGGAGACCGGCGATCCAACGCGACGCCAGGTCGACGGCTGGCTGGGGCGCACGCTGCAGCAGGCCTACGACTCCTACGGCCACCCGCTCTCCGGCTGCGCCTGCGGCGCTACCGACGTCCCGGGCGCGCTGCGCGACCTCCAGGCCACGGTCACGGTCGTGAACAACCAGAAGCAGTTCGGGTTCACCGGCGGCGGCGACGTGGAGGCCGCGGTAGGGGCGCTGTACAAGGGCACTCCGGGCATCTACGGCGCCCTCTTCGACACGGCTATCGCCACCGCGCGGGAAACGGTCGCAACGCTTCGGCACTCAGAGTCCGAGTACCAGCCGAAGGCCCAGTACACGGACAACGCGAAGCTGGTCTACTCCTCGAAGAACCAGCTGGCGGCCGCACTCGAGCTGGCCTCGGAGTTGATCACGACCAACACGGGGGTCAAGCTTCTGCACGTGACTCTGGGCGGTTTCGACACCCACTACACGGAGCTGACCCGGCACGACGATCTGATGGGCTACCTCGACCAGGCGGTCAGCGCCTTCTACGGCGACCTCGCCGCCCATGGGATGGCGGACAAGGTCCTGGTAGCGACCTGGAGCGAGTTCGGTCGCCGGCCCAAGGAGAACGCTTCCGGCGGCACCGACCACGGCGCCGCGTCGCCGCTGATCTTGATCGGCGACCCCGTCAAGGGCGGGATGTTCGGCGAGGCGCCCTCGCTCACCCAGCTCGACTCCACCGGCAACCTCCAGTACTCGGTGGACTTCCGTGCCGTCTACCAGGAGATCCTCGGGGCGCACCTCGGGGCCGATCCGAAGGAGATCCTGAACGCCAGCTTCGACAAGCTCGGGTTCATCAAGAACCCGG
>CAZHAC010000269.1:0-3540 GCA_964529765.1 uncultured Actinomycetes bacterium | reverse complement strand
CATCAGGGCGACCGCCTCGCGCGCCCGGTCGAGGGCGCGTGGGAGCAGCGTCAGGTCATCCTCGATGAGGACGACCTGGGCCGTGCTGGAAGCGATGTCCGAGCCGTTGCCCATGGCGACGCCCACGTCGGCCAGCGTGAAGGCCAGGCTGTCGTTGATCCCGTCGCCAACCACCGCGACCTTGTAACCGGCTTTCTTCAACTGGCGCACGACGTCGGCTTTGCCTTCGGGTGTCGCGCGTGCTCGCCATTCATCCAGGCCCAGGGTCTCGGCGATGTGCCGCGCCGCGCCCTCGCTGTCGCCGGACAGGAGCATCTGCCGGCGCACGCCGCGCGCCCGCAGCCCGTCCACCGTCCGCCGGGCGTCCTCGCGCGCGAAATCCCGCAGGAGCGCGACTCCCAGGAGGTCAGGCGGCCGCGCTATCCACACCTTGGACGTGTCGGCGAACTCCTGAAGCTCGGCGGGCAGGGTGGGCAGCTGCACACCCTGTCGTTTCATCAGCAGGCGGTTGCCGACCACGTAGCGCGTGCCGCCGTTCAGATGCGCCTCCACGCCAAGCCCAACGTGATACTTCCGGTCGACCAGCACCTCGGTGCCCACGCCACGCGCCTCCGCTTCGCTGCAGAGGGCGACCGCGAGCGGATGGCTCAACGAAGCATCGCTGGAAGCCGCGATCCGCAAGAGCTTGTCTGAGCCGACCTCCCCAAAGGAGTGGACCCCGACCACCTCCGGGCGCCCTTCAGTCAGGGTCCCTGTCTTGTCGAAGACGATGGCGTCGACTTTCGCGAGCGCCTCCAGCGCCGCGGCGCCTTTGACCAGCACGCCGTCTCTCGCAGCGGCCGTCAGCGACGCCAGCATCGTGGTCGGGGCCGACACACGCACCCCGGTGACGATGTCGAACGTGATCACGGACGCCGTACGTGATGGGCTGCCGGTGACCCCCAGAACCGCGCCTCCGAGACCGAGCACGGGCAGCACGAACCGATCCCCTATCCGTCGCACGTGGTCGGACATCCGGGTGTCGCCGATCGGCGCGTCCTCGAGGAACTTCACGATGCGGCCCGCTCGCGAGTGCTCGACATCGGTGCCGGCGACTATCTCCAGCTCGCCCTCCGCGACGACGGTCATTGCAAAGACGCGGTCGCCGGCGGTTCGCCGGACGGGCAGTGGCTCGCCGGTGAGGAATCGCTCGTCCACGGTTGCGGTCCCGCGGCGGACCACACCGTCTACGGGAACATGGTCGCCGGGCGTGAGGGCGATTACGTCCCCCGACCGTAGATCGGCGACCCGAACCCGCACCTTGCGCTTGCCGAGCACCTTGACCACCAACGCGTTGCGATCGGCTATCAACTCCCCGAGCGCGCGTCTCGACTGCGCCGCGGTAACGTCGCGCATCCATTCGCCGCCTTCAACCATTCCGATCACGGCGGCGGCGGTCACCAGGTGACCACCCCCGACCGTCAGCAGCAGCGCCATGGAGTCGAGGGCGTCGACATTGAGCCGGTGGTCGCGGCGGAGGCTCTGGAGCGCGCGACCAAACAACGGCGCGGCGGCCGTCAGCAGCACCGGCGTCGCCAGCGAGCTGCCGAAAAGGGCGAGTACTCCTCCCGCTGCCCACAGCAGCCACTTGCCTGCCGCCGAACTTGTGGAGGGGGGCAGACCCCGCTGCGAGTCGGGCTCGGCCGACAGGACGAGCCGGCAGATGGAGAACGCCGAGTGAGAACCGTCGTGCTCCACCACGAGGCTGGCGCACGCCGGATTGAATCGGTGAGTCAGCACACCCGGATCGTCGTCGAGTACGCGGGCTATACCCGCGCGGTAAGCGTCGCTCAGGAGATACCCGGGCAGCCGCAGCCTGACCCGCAGCGGGGTCTCGTGTGAGATCTGGATGCCGTCCATGGGTGTAGACGTATTGGTCAAGCGTGCTCCCAAAGTGAACTAACGAAACCGGGCTGAAACCTGTGGCGCGAGAATCAGCCTTCTGGCATGGGGGTCGGGGCGGGCGGCCGCTGAGGGCGGCGTGCCGTTCGCGCCGCGGGTGCGCCGGCCTGTACCTGTGCTCGCTCCTGCCGCGCCTCGGCCACGATGTCCTGTACTCGCTCCACCGTTTCGGCGCCGAACGCCTGGACACGCCCGGCCGCGTCCATGCCGAATCCGATGGCTGCTTTAGCCGCCGGTCTGATGCGACTTCCCGCGGCCGTCCCGACCGCTATCCCGGCAGCGAGCCAGATGCCCCCGGGTACGACCGATTCCAGCAGCTCCTCGAACATCGCGGTACCTCCAGCGCTTGGTTAACGGTCGGAGAACGATCGGTTAAAACCCATTGTGTCACCCGAGTCGGGGACTTGTGTGAATGGTGATAGCGCCTGTGTAGTGGTTCTTGCGCGTCAGGTTCCTTTGCCGTTGCTTAACCCTGCACTAACCTTGGCGCCGCAATCATGAGCATACGAACAGCGCTCCCCATCACCGCAACCATCTGAGAAGAGATCATCCCGTGCTCGAATCTGCACACTCAGGTGTTCGACCGTTCGTCCATCCGGAAATCGCGCACTCGATCCCCGGCCGGATCCGGCTCAAGTTCGCTCCCCACGACAGCGCGCAGGGCTACTGGCTGGCGCGAAGGCTGCTCGGCCACCCCGCGGTCCACAGCGCGACCTGGAACTCGGCCGGCCGGTCGCTGACGGTGCGCTATGACGAGGGTCAGGAGTTCCAGGACATTCTCGAGACTCTGCCGGCCCCGGTCGAGGGCCGGGAGGAGGCGCCGGTCGCGGAAAGGCACATCGACTGGGGGAAGGTCGCCATCTCCTGTCTGATGTCCCTCCTCCCGCTGGGCCCGGTCGGGAACGTCGCCGTCGCCTTTGTGACCTCGGTTTTTGAGCAGAGCGCGCTCGCGTCGGTCTCCGAGCGTGTGCCCGTCAAATCAGCGCCGGCGTACCCGGGCTCGCACACGATCAGTCTTCCACCCGCCTACCCGAGTACGCACTCGGTCCCTCTGCTGCCCGCCCCGATCAGCTGAGCGATCTCCGCCTCGACTGACACTTCGCAGGTAGAGCTCTCGAAGCTTCCATTCTCGCTCGCCGTCCGCACGGCATCGGGCGAGCCGCTGCTGGTCAGCACAGGAACGCGCGCGTTGCTTGCGGTGCCGAACGGCACACGCCATCCGGCTCTGGCCCCAATCGAGGGCGAAGGCTGGGACGATACGGTGATTCCCGAGAGCGCGCTCGTGCCGACGGCAGCGCACGCGGTCGCGCACGAGGCGGCTGCGCACGGCTCAGCCCGTCTCCTCGTCCGCGCCGCGGGCGTCAGTGGATTGGTCCTCCGGTTCCGTGCTCGGCCTGGGGAGCGGTTCTGGGGCTTCGGCGAGCGCTCAGACCAGGTCACCCGCAGCGGCGGCACGGTCGAGAACTGGGTCGGCGAAGGTCCTTACCAGCTCGAGGAGTACCCGCTTGTTTCGGCGATCACACCTATGTGGGCAATCCGCCGGCGGCGCGATGCGACCTACTTTCCCGTCCCCTGGCTGATCAGCTCGGCCGGCTACGG
>CAZHAC010000268.1:0-3543 GCA_964529765.1 uncultured Actinomycetes bacterium | reverse complement strand
CACCATCGACGTGCTGCTCGCCCATTCCTGGCGGAAGAGCGCGCCCACCTCGTACACGCTCGTCTTCCACCTTGGCGGCGCCATCGCACGCGTGCCGGAGGACGCGTCGGCGGCGAGTGGCCGCGATGCCGCCCACGCGATCAACTTCAATGCCGCCTGGAAGGAGGGTGGGCCCAGACATCCAGACATCGGCTGGTGCCGCGAGTACTTCGCGGCGATGGCGCCGCACGCGACAGGCGGCGTCTATGTGAACTTCCTGCACAACGACGAGGGCGAGGCCCGGGTCCGGGCTGCGTACGGGGCCCGCTATGACCGCCTGGCGGAGATCAAGGGCCGATATGACCGCGACAACGTCTTCCGCTCGAACCAGAACATCCAACCGGCAGTGCGCTGACCCGAAGCGTCCGCGCGAGACTCTCGTTCTGCCGCTTAAGTTGGCCAGCCGCGGTCAGCGGGCAGGATGGCCGATCGGATTGGTGTCGTGGATTCCGGCCGCCGTGATCAGGCCGTGCGCGGGCCGGCAGGGCCAGAAGTTGAGCCCGCGCCAGCCACCCGCGCCAGCGCAGCGAGGCCATCCACCACGAAGACTCGGGGAGATCTCGTCTCAGGCTCCTTCCCCGCTTGGCCGGCGTCGTAGATCTCTCAACTTGGGTTGCACGCTGTCGCGTCAACGTCGAAGGGGGGACGAGCCTTGAGCAACTCGCCTCGGATCTGAAAGTCTTTCTACGCCTGCCAAACATTAAGTGAGGCACAAGTCGCAAGGGATCAAAAGGCTCCGCTTTTGGGTTGGCAGCCTCACCGAAGTTCGGTCAGGCTAGGGAGAAGCTCGTCTAAGGAGTGGATGCGGAGGCGAGCTGCACTCATCTCAGGCTTCTCGGCGTGGAGATAACCCCATGGTCCCCGCCTGATGTGCACCGCCACCATGCCGGCGGCGGCCGCTGGGAGAACGTCATTGTCCAGCCGATCGCCCACGTAGGCGATCTCACCGGCGGGAACACCGGATACCTGGCAAAGCTGAGCGAAGTAGTCCGGTGACGGTTTCTCTACGCCGAAGCAGGCCGAGGATCCAACGAAATCGACGCACACGTGCTGCTGTATGAAGTCCTCAACGTCGCGCCCAGTGTTCCCCGCGACCCCGACCCAGTACCCGTTGGCGGACAGTGCCCGGAGGCAAGCCAGGGCATCTGGATAGAAGTCGGCGGGCAGGAACGCAGGCGAATCGCCTATGGCCTCCCGAGCCAGCCGCTCAACTTCTAGGTCGATGCCGGGCCGAATCACCTCGAAAGCACTGCGATGATCGTCCCCACGCTCTATGGCCGCGCCCAGGACTCCAAACAGGGTGAGCGCAGGAACGTTGAGCCATCGCGCCCACCGCTCCCAGGCGCCGGTCTCGTCGATGAGCGTCTCACCGACATCCAAGAAGACAGCCCGAACAGACATGCCGCGATCCTATGCGCATTGGACATCGTCGCCTGGTATGGGTCGCGATCGTTCCAGAAGCCTAATCTCGTCGCTACTTTGCCCCGGCGTCGCCGACATCGACTCACGCTCGCCGGCGTCCGACTGTCCTACCTGGATTGGGATGGCCCGCCACCGGCCGTTCTTCTCCTTCACGGGCTAGCCGGTCACGGCGCCGAGTGGAGTGAAACGGCTCAGTGGCTGTCTGCCCATCGGCGGGTCATCGCCATTGACCAACGCGGCCATGGGCAAAGCGCGAAGCGCTTGGACGACATGTCACCTGAGGCCCTCGCCGCAGACGCAGCAGAGCTGATCGTCCAACTTGACCTAGCCCCCGTAACCGTCATCGGTCAGTCGATCGGCGGCGTCGTCGCGTTCTTGCTCGCGGCGCGTAATCCGGACCTCGTTCGCGATCTGGTCGTCGCCGAGGCAGATCCCCGCCCCGGTAAGCATGTCAGGGCGGACGTGGAGAAATGGCTAAGGTCCTGGCCAATTCCTTTCAAGACACGCGAGGAAGCAGCGGCCTTCTTGGGTGGCGATAACTTGCTTGGGAGGACGTGGGCTGCATCGCTCATGCACACGCCTGACGGTCTCCGGCCACGCTTCGAATTGGAGGACGTGCTTGCCGTGATCGACGACACGCGCGACCGCTGGGCCGACTGGCATCGCGTGGCGTGCCCGGCACTGGTCGTCGGCGGCAGCCGAGGGTTGGCGAACCGTGATTCGATGCGCGAAATGGCTGCAGCGCACGCTGGATGCGCCTACGTCGAGGTGATCGGCGCCGGTCACGACTTGCATCTTGAGCAGCCTGACAGTTGGCGGGAGGTGATCCTCCAGTTCGTCCTACAGCCCGGGCTTCGGGCTCAATGACTTCCCGTTTCGATGACGCGGCCAGGCAGGTGATGGAAACCGCGCTACGCGAGGCGCGGGCCAGACCAGGTCGTATTGCCGGGGGCAAGCGAAAGGGTGAGGACAGACACGAGGTCTGGGTCCTCGACGACGATATTGGAGGACCGCAGCCGGTACTCCCCAGGGCGAGCCTCTTCCAGGAGGCTGAATGTTGGTGGCAGGTCGAGCAGGCGCCCATCACTGAGTTCTACGACCAAACCAAAGGGGCGCTCGATCCCCCGGATGCGCCCGAACAGCTGCTGGCGCTCCACTGGTTCGCCCTCGTGTGTGACGACGGTGATTCCAATAAGCAAGCTCCGGCCTAGCAGTGTGGGTAGTCGCTCGGCGTTGTACGAGCTGTCCGGCCCATAGAAGTCGAAGATGTGTCGATCGGAGAACTCGACACGATCGCCCTCCCTGTAGCCGTCATACTCACAACCAGTCTTGACCGTGCCGATGAACTTGTCACCGTCCTGACTCTCGATGGCGGCCCATACGACCTTGGATTCCCATAAGTCGCCGCCGCCATCTTTATCCACCTGCATGGCGCGTAGACACACCATCCCGCCCTGCCCCAGCCTTCCCAGTGCCTCCTGAGAAGGAGCGTACGGAAATGTCGCTGGCATATTGCGATGGAACGCCTGGGCGTCAAGGAGAGCCACCTGTCGCATGGCGCTATCGGAGTCTCCCTGCGAATGGTAACGACTCGGTTGGGAGGCGCCGCGCCCGGCAGGCTTGCGTCAGCCGATCTGTTCGGCCAGGGCGATGATGATGCCCGCAGGGCCGCGGAGGTAGCAGAGCCGGTAGATGCTCTCGTACTGCGCCACTTCGCCGAGGAGTTCGGCGCCGTGAGCGCGCAAGCGGGCCACGGTGTCGTCGATGTCGTCGACGGCGAACATGATGCGATGCAAGCCCAGCGTGTTGGGCGGTGGGTTCACCGGCTCCGAGGCGGACGCGGCGGGGGTGTGGTACTTGGTCAGCTCCAGCTTGCTGTGGCCGTCAGGGGTCCGCATCATCGCGATGTCGCTCCGGACGCCGTCGAGTCCGACGGTGCGGTCCGCATAAAGGCCTTCGATCTCCGCCTTCCCCTCCAGCTCCATACCGAGTTCGGTGAAGAACGCAATAGCCGCGTCCAGGTCGTCGACGACGATGGCGACGTTGTCCATCCGCTGAACTGTCATGTCTCGGAGCATAAAG
>CAZHAC010000267.1:0-3558 GCA_964529765.1 uncultured Actinomycetes bacterium | reverse complement strand
CGAGCATCGGCTCGAACTCGACGACCTTGTCGCCCGGCTGGACGAGCCACTTGGAGATCGTCCCCTCGTGAACCGATTCGCCCAGTTGGGGCATGGTGACGCGCGTCGTACTAGCCATCAGAACTCCGCCAGCTCCTTGAGGGCTTGATAGATCTTCTCGGGATCCGGCATGAAGAACAGCTCCATCGGCTTGGCATACGGCATCGCCGGGACATCGAGCCCGCCCAGCCGCTTGACCGGGCCGTCCAGCCACTGCCAGGCGCCGTCGGCGATCAAAGCTGCCACCTCAGAGCCGACGGAGATGCTGAAGTTGTCCTCGTAGACCACGAGACACTTGCCGGTCTTCTTAGCCGAGGCCAGGATCGTCTCCCGGTCCAGCGGATAGACGGTCCGCAGATCCACGACCTCGACGCTGGCGCCCTCCGCTTCCATGCGCTCGGCGGCCTCGAGCGCATAGTGGAGCATCAGGCCGTAAGCGAAGACCGAGATGTCCTCGCCCTCGCGGACAACCCGGGACTGGCCAATCGGAATCACGTACTCGCCCTTGGGTACCTGCTCCTTGAACATCCGGTAGAGGCGTTTGTGCTCGAAGAAGAGGACCGGGTCGGGGTCGCGCATGGCGGCCGTCAGCAGGCCCTTTGCCTCGTATGGCCCGGACGGGATCACGATCTTGAGGCCGGGCGTCGCGAAACGGGCCTCGATCGACTGGGAGTGGTAGAGCGCGCCGTTCACGTGACCGCCCATCGGGGCTCGTACCACCATCGGAACGCCCCAGTCGCCGTCTGACCGGTAGCGGAACTTGGCGATCTCGTTCGTGATCTGGTTGAAGGCCATATGGGCGAAGTCGGTGAACTGCATCTCGGCGACCGGCCGCTTCCCGGCCAGCGCCAGGCCCAGCGCGACGCCGGCGATCGACGATTCGGCGATCGGGGTGTCGATCACCCTCTCTTCGCCGAACCGCTTCCAGAGCCCGTCGGTGACCAGGAAGACGCCACCCTTGGGCCCGACGTCCTCGCCGAGGACCATCACCCGCTCGTCGCGCTCCATCTCCTCGGCCAGCGCCTCGCGGAGCGCCTGGACCATGTTGACCTCCTCGGTCGCGGCATCGGGCGCCGGGTCCTGCGCCGCCGCCTGGCCGCTGGGCGCGTAAACGTTGGAGAGCGCGTCCTCGGGCTTGGCGTCGGGGGAAGCCATGGCTTCACGGGTCGCCTGGGTGACGATCTCCTTGACGCGCTCCTCGGCCTCCTCGACCTGCTTGGCGCTGAGGATCCCCTCTTCGAGCAGACGCTGACGGAAGCGCACCAGGCAGTCGTTCTGCGCCAGCTGGTCGATCTCCTCCTGCGAGCGGTAACGCCGCTGGTCGTCCTCCGACGAGTGTGCCCCCAGGCGGTCGACCAAGCACTCAATCAGCATCGGTCCCTCGCCGGCGCGGGCCCTGGCCACCGCCTGCTTGGCCACGTGGTACGCGGTCACCGGGTCGCGGCCATCGAGCGTCACGCCGGGGAAGCCGTAGCCGGCCGCCCGCTGAGCGCCGAACTCGAGCGCGTACTCCTTTTTGAACGGCGTCGAGATCGCGAAGCCGTTGTTCTGCATGACGAAGATCTCGGGGAGCTTGTAGATGGCGGCGAAGTTGAAGGCCTCGTGGGCGTCGCCCTCGGCGCCGGCTCCCTCGCCATAGCAGGTCATCAAGACCCTGTCGGAGCCCTCCATCTTGAGCGCATACGCGGCACCCGCTCCGTGCACCATCTGAGTGGCCAGGGGAGAACCTCCGGAGATGATGTTGAGCCGGGTGTCGCTGAAGTGACCGGGCGTCTGCTTGCCGCCAGACGCCGGGTCGGCCGGCTTGGCGAGCACCGAAAGCATCAGGTCGAGCGGCGTCAGGCCCATCCGGAAGCAAAGGACCACGTCGCGGTAGTAGGGCGAGATCCAGTCGTACTTGGGCTTCAGCGGCCAGGCGACGCCGATCTGAGCGGCCTCATGGCCGGCGCAGGAGATGATGAACGGGGCACGGCCCTGCCGGTTCAGCACCTGGCAGCGATAGTCGATCTGGCGGCCGAGCAGCATCATTTCGAACCACTCGCGCAGCGTGCCCTCGTCAATGTCGGTGTCGCGCCAGTCGACCGCCTCCTGGAAGTGCCATTCGGGGGCGAAGCTGTACTTGGTCCGCTCGCGAGTCTGTGCCATTTACCTCATTGCCTAGATGTGGATCTGTTGTCCGTCCACGGCGAGGGCGGCCTCGCCGATCACCTCGCTCAACGTGGGATGGGGGTGGATGTTGCGGCCGACCTCCCAGGCGTCGCCTTCGAAAAGGCGTGCGAGGGCCGGCTCGGAGATCAGCTCGGTGGCGTTGACGCCCACGATGTGCGCGCCCAGAAGCTGCCCGGTCTTGGCATCGGCGATCAGCTTGGCGAAGCCGCCGGGCTCGCCGTGGATGAGTGCCCGGCCGACGGCCAGGAACGGGAACTTCCCGACCTTGACCTCATAACCGCGCTCGCGTGCCTCGGCGTCGGTCAGGCCGACGGATGCGATCTGCGGGTGAGAGTAGGTGCAGCGGGTGACCAGTTCCTGCTCCATCGGGTGCAGGCGCTTGCCGGCGATGTCCTCAGCCGCCACGATGCCTTCGTGCGAGCCGGCGTGGGCCAGCAGGTAGCCGCCGACGACGTCGCCGATCGCCCAGATGCCCTCGACGCTCGTGCGCTGCCACTCGTCGACCTCGATGAAGCCGCGCTCGTCGACCGTAACGCCCACCTTCTCGAGGCCGATGTCCCTGGACCGCGGTAGGCGGCCGATGGCGACCAGGAGCTGATCCACTTCGAGGGGATCCGCAGCAGCTTCCCCGTCGGCGGGTTCGAGTACGACCCGCACGCCTTGCTTCCAGTAGTTCACCTCTGTGACCCGGGCACCGATCCGGCAGTCGATTCCCTGCGCCTTGAACTGCTTCAGAATCTCGGCCGAGACGTCTGGGTCCTCGAGCGGGACCAGGCGGGGCAGAGCCTCCAAAAGCGTGACCTGGACCCCGAGCTGGTGGTAGAAGGTGGCGAACTCGACACCAATCGCGCCGGCGCCGATGATGGCGACCGACTTGGGCAGTTCGCGCAGCTTGGTCGCGTGGTCGGAGCTCACGATGCGTTCGGCGTCAAACGGTGCGCCCGGCATTGGTCTTGGCTCAGAGCCGGTGGCGATGATCACGCCCCGGGTTGCCGTGAGGCGGCGATCGCCGACCTCGACCGTGCGCCTGTCGACGAGGACGCCGCAGCCGGGGATGACCTCGATCTTGTGCTTGCGCATCAGGCCCTGGACGCCCCGGTGGAGCTGCCCGACGATGCCGTCCCGGCGGGTCGCGATCCGCTCGATGTCGGCGCTCACGTTCTCGGCCGAGATCCCGAACTCAACGCCCCGGTCGTGGACGCGGTGGAAGAGCTCGGAGGACTCCAGCATCGCCTTGGTCGGGATGCAGCCGACGTGGAGGCAGGTGCCGCCGAGCTTGTCCAGCTCGACGACGGCTGTTTTCATGCCGAGCTGGGAGGCGCGGATGGCGGCGACGTAGCCACCCATCCC
>CAZHAC010000266.1:0-3577 GCA_964529765.1 uncultured Actinomycetes bacterium | reverse complement strand
CGTCGCAGCTCCTCTTCGATGCCGGAGAGGCGCGCGTCATCGACTGGGATGAGCTAGTGGTGGGAGACCCAGCCCTTGACGTGGGCTCGTTCCTCGCCTGGCTGCGGCCCAGCGGGCTTTGGTATGGCCGTTTGGGGTCGCGCGCCTGGTTTGACGCTTCCGCTGACGCTTTCGTTCGCTCTTACGAGAGCAACAGGCTCGCCCTTGGCGCAGACAAAGAGGAGATTCTCGGCATCCTCGAGCGGGCTCGGACGTACGAGGCATCCAAGCTTTTCAAGATCGCTGTCCGCAGGGTCAGGTATCTGAACAGCCCACGACCCGGCGAGCTGGCGTCGATGTGCCAGGAGATCCAGATGTGCCTGGAAAACACGACGAGATGGTGCGAAGCCCTCGGCCGCAGCTGATCCGCAGGCCCTGAGCGACCTACCCGGCCGTCTGCGAGCGCACGAGCTGCTTTGCGAGCTCCTCCAGCCGCCGCCGGCTGCGCACCGCGCGCGGATGCTCGCGCCCCAGCCTCCGTTCGCGGATGGCCAGCGCGCGCTCCAGGTAGGGCCGCGCCAGAGCCAGCTCGCCCTGACTCTTCAGCAGCAAACCGAGATTGTGAGGCTGCTCGCGGTATCCAGGTGGTCGCGGCCCGTCGTGGGAGCGCAGCCAGGCCGTCACCGACTCGATCACCCGCGGCTGCACGCGCAGGTGCCGCTCCTCGAGCAGCAGCTCCTGCAGCCAAGCGAGGCTGGCCAGGTCCGAACGGAGTGTCGCCGCAGTCTCACCGCGCAGCCAGAAGACGCCGGCTGGATAGCTGGAACGCTCCCGGTGCGCGTATTCGATCGCCAGCCGGGTCCTACCCACTCCCGCGGGGCCGGTCAAGTTGACGCGCCGTTCCTCGGCCAGCCGCTGCCGCAGCTGTTCCAGCTCCACCTCGCGACCCGTGAAGAACGGGTTGCGCCCGGGTGGCACAGCCACCTTTGGAGCATACGGCCCAAGCGCTGCTGCTCGGGCTTACTTACGCCAGCGACCGCGCCTCAAACCAAAGCCGGCGTCAGCTGTCCGTAAAGCGTGTTTCGCTGAACGGGGACCCGGCCCGCCGCTCGTATCAATTCCTCCATGCCGGCCGGCGTCACCTCCTGGCCGTGGGACGCGCCCGCGGCGCGGGAAATGCTTTCGTTCATCAGCGTGCCGCCGGCGTCGTTGCAGCCGGCCTCCAGCAGATGCTTCACCCCCTCGACGCCGCACTTCACCCATGAGGCCTGGATGTTGTCGATGTAGCCGCGAAGCGCCAGGCGGGCAACCGCGTGCATCTTGACGACCTCTTCCCAGGTTGGTCCACGGCGGGCGCGGCCCTTCCGGAAGATCGGCGCTTCCATGTGCACGAAAGGCAGCGGCACGAACTCGGTGATGCCGCGAGTTTGCGATTGAAGGTTGCGCAGGACCACTAGGTGCCTCGCCCAGTTCTCCGGGCCCTCGATGCTTCCGAACATGATCGTACTCGTCGTTTTCAGGCCCTGACGGTGCGCCTCGGCGATCACGTCGACCCACTCCTGGGTACGGATCTTGTCCGGGCACAAGTGCCGGCGGATGCGGTCGTCAAGGACCTCGGCGGCAGTCCCTGGTAGGCTCCCGAGTCCTGCTTGGCGCAGCCGGCCGATCTGGTCTTCGACCGTCCGGCCGGCCGTCTGCGCGCCCTGGTAAACCTCGAGCGGGCTGTACGCATGGATGTGGAGGGCCGGCAGCTCCGACTTGATCGCCTGCAAGAGCTCGATGTAGAAGTCGCCGGTGAAGCTCGGGTGAATGCCGCCCTGCATGCAGACCTCGGTCGCCCCGCGTTCCACCGCTTCTCGGCAGCGATCGACCACCTCGGTGATCGACATCAGCTCCGGTTTTCCACGCAGGTTCTCCGACAGTTTGCCTTTGCTGAATGCGCAGAACTGGCATTTGAAGTAGCAGATGTTGGTGTAGTTGATGTTGCGGTTGACCACGTAGGTCACGACGTCGCCGTTGACCTCCCGGCGAACCGCATCCGCGAGCCGGGCGATCGCCTCGACCTCGCTACCGCGGGCCTCGAAGAGCGACCGGATCTCACCTTCCTCGAGCACCTCTCCGCGTTCGGCCCGAGCCAAAGCCGAGGCGACTGACTTCCGAATTGGACTCCGGCTGTAACCGGTCGGAATCGGGAGCTCCTGCCCCGGCCACCAGTGAGCCGTCCGTGCCAGTCCCTCCCCATCGGCGGCGCTCAGCGTGTGTTGGAGAACGTTCGGGTGCAACCAGCGAAGCGCCCGGTCGGGATCCGAGACGTACTCGGGGTAAATGCACAGCCGAGCCGCCAGCTGGTAGCCGGCTGCACCGGTCACTCTCTCCAGCGCCACCAGCTCCGGCCAGGGCGCCTCCGGGTTCACGAAGTCGAGCGTTACCGGGGACACGCCACCCCAGTCGTTGATCCCTGCCTGAAGCAGGTATGGATAGTCCTCATAGGAGAGGTTGGGCGGCGCCTGGATGTTGACAGCCGGACCCGCGGCCAGCCTGGTCACGGCGACCGCGCGCAGCATCTCCTCGAAGCTCGGCTCCGAGGCATTCGCCATCAGCGTTCCGGGCTTGGCCCGGAAGTTCTGGACGATCAGCTCCTGGACATGCTCACCCTCTGACAGGCGGGCCAGGCGCGCGATCGTCTCGGCTCGTTCGCGGAGCGTCTCCCCGATCCCGATCAGCAGGCCGGTGGTGAACGGGACTTCCAGCTCTCCCGCCAGCCGCACCACCTCGAGCCGCCGCTCGGGCCGCTTGTCCGGACTCGCCCATTGCGCCTCGCCCCTCTCGAGCAGGCGTGTGGAGGTCTGCTCGATCATCAGGCCCTGGCTGGCGGACACCGCCCGGAGAGCCGTCATCTCCTCCCTGGTCAGAACGCCCGGGTTGATGTGCGGGATCAGCCCCGTCTCCTCGAGCACCCTTCCCGCCACGTGCACGAGGTAGTCGATGGTTGACTCGAAGCCCAGGGCGGCTAGCTCGTCGCGCACCACCCGGTACCGGCGCTCCGGCCGGTCGCCGAGCGTGAACAAAGCTTCCCGGCAGCCTGCGGCGGCGCCTCGCCGGGCGACGTCAAGGACCTCGTCCTCGGTCATGTAGGCGGGGACTCCGGGTTTCGGCGGCTGAGCGAACGTGCAGTAGCCGCAGTTATCGCGGCAGAGCTGCGTGAGGGGGATGAAGACCTTGGGTGAGAACGTGATGCGCTGGCCGTGGCCCTCGAGTCCACTCTGCCTGGCTGCCGATAGAAGCGATTCCAGCGGGGTCCTGGGCGAGAGCAGATGCTCGAGTGCCTCCGGCTCACGCGAGGCGGCCAATCGGGCTAGGTCGGGGGGCATCGATCCATTCTGACGATCTCGGGGGGTCGTCTTTAGCCGCGGCGGATCCAACATGCGATGTGGGGCGCCGACTCAACGCCGTTGCGAGTACCGGAACTGCAAACCCGCTGGACGCGGGGTAGCTTGGTAATAGCAAGACCTTTTCGGGGAGGTACATCGGATGGGGGAAACGGATGAGGCCCGGCGCAGCATGGCTGCAGCTGGACAGCCCGAGGGTCGCGGTCAGC
>CAZHAC010000265.1:0-3590 GCA_964529765.1 uncultured Actinomycetes bacterium | reverse complement strand
GCGCCGGGCTGCTTGCCGATGCCGATGCAGCACATCTTGGCCGGCCCGCTCTCAACCGGCCCCCGGAAGCTGGTGTGGGGCTTGACGCGCGCGACCAGAAAGAAGGCGCCGGCCTCGAAGGCGAAGCGGTCGACGTGCCACGGAGTTCCGTCGCCCAGCCGGCCGGCGACCACGGTCTCCATCGTCGCCCGCACCGGCGCGCCCACGCGCTCCTCGGTCACCCCGTAGCCGGCGAGAACCTCGGCCTGGCCCTCCGCTGTGGCAGCTCCGTGGCTGCCCATCGCCGGCACGATGAGGGGCTGCCAGCCGGCGCTCTTCAAGCCCGCGACGGTCGCCCGCACGATCGCCTCCAGGTTGGCGATCCCGCGGCTCCCGACGCCGACCGCGATCGGTCCCGGCGCGCGTCCCGATTCCCGCGCCACCCGCCTGGCCTCAGCCTCTGCCGTCTCGGCCACCGCCTCCAGCCGAGGCGCCTCAACGGGCTGCCGGACCAGCGCGACGGGCGGCAGGTCTTTGACGAGCAGGCGGCCGCCGAGGTCGCGCAGCGCGGGAATCAGCCGGGCGGGGTCGAGCGAGTTCAGGGTTCCACCACCTTCTTCCCCGGATTGAAGAGATTCTTGGGGTCGAAGACGCGCTTGATCTGGTGCTGCAGCCGCAGCTCGGGCGCCCCCAGCTGGAGCGCCAGGTAGTCACGCTTGACGAGGCCGATGCCGTGCTCGCCGGTGATCGTGCCCCCCAACGCGACGACGCCCTGGAAGAGGATTTCGGAAGCCTGGACTGCGCGGTTGACCTCGTCCTCGGAGGTGGCGTCGATCAGGAAGGTGGCGTGCAGGTTGCCGTCACCGGCGTGGCCCCAGCTGCACGTGGGCAAACCAAATGCGCGCCCCGCCTCCTCGCCGAGCGCCATAGCCTCCTCGAGCCGGTCGAAGGGCACGGCTATGTCCTCGCTCATCTTCCCGCCCCGCCGCGTCCGCACCGCATAGGAGACTCCGGCCCGCCAGCGCCAGAGGAGCCGCTGATCGGCCAGCCGGTCGACCACCCAGACGCGGAGGGCTCCCTCGCCGAGCGCTGACTCGAGCTCCGCAGACAGCTGCGCAGCTTCGGCCAGGCCGCCGTCGGCTTCGGCAATCACCAGGAAGCGTGCGACCTCGGGCAAGCTGCCAGGGAATGCGGCTCGCGAGGCGTCAACGGCGCCCGGATCCAGGTACTCGAGGACGGCCGTCCGCAGCCCGAGCCCATAAACGCGACGCAGGGCGGCCAGACCGCCCGCGGTCGAGTCGTAGGCGGCAACCACGGGCGTTTGCACTTCGGGCGCTGGAATCAGCCTGAACCAGGCGCTGGTGATGATGCCAAGCGTGCCTTCGGAGCCGACCAAGAGGGAGCGGACGTCATAGGGGGCGACGTCTCTGCGGGTGGGACCACCGAAGCTGACCAGCTCGCCGTCCGCCACCACCGCCTCGACTCCGGTCAGCCAGTCGCGGGTAACGCCGTACTTAAAGCTGTGCGGCCCACCGGAGTTGCACGCGATGTTGCCGCCGATCTGCGACTGCTCGCTGGCGCCCGGATCGACAGGGAAGTAGAGGCCGCTCTCGCGCGTCAGCTGGTGGACGCGCCCGGTGGTGACGCCGGCGTCGACGTTGATCCGCCAGTACTCGGGCTCGAACGAGCGCACCTGGTTCAGCCGCTCCACGCTGACGACGACGCCGCCCTCGGGAACCGCTCCGCCGGCAAACCCGGTGCCGCCGCCCCGCGGAACCATGGCGACACCGTGGTCGTAGCACCAGCGCACCAGCTGGCGGACCTGTTCCAGGCTCTGCGGTGCCACCACGGCGTCGGCGAAGCCGAGCAGGCCCTGCATCTCGGTCGAGTCGTGCAGGTAGTCACGGAACGCCGTCTCATCGCGCACCAGCGCCTCCGGACCCAGGACACGCTCGAGGTCGCGCTCGACTGCCGTCGGCACCGAGCTCAGCCTAAACGAGCGCGATCGGGCGGACGGGCGAGGCGGTGGCGCCCACCAGCTTCAGAGGCAGGCACACGAAGGCGAACTCCCGGACACCGTCCCGAGCCAGCTCTTCCAGATTGAGGTTCTCGATGATGTGGATGCCCGAACGGACGAGCAGGATCACGTGGCCCGGAAGGGTGGTCCCGGTGAGCGGGTCGGGTCCTGCGGAAGGCGAGTCCCAAGCGACGTTGTCTGCCCCGACTGCCCGCACCCCGAGGTCGGCCAGCCACTGCGACACCTCGCCCGCCATGCCGGAGCCGGCCAGGAAGGCCGCCGGATCTGACCACAAGGCCCCGTTTCCGGTGCGGGCGAGGAAGACGTCGCCCCGGCGCGGCTGAACGCCCTGCTCCGCGCAGGCCTGCTGGACCTGGGCGAGAGAGATGGCCTGGCCAGGGTCGAGCCGCGCGCCGGGCGCGAGGTCGACCATCACCCCGCGGCCGATCATCGGCGAGATTTGTTCCACGCCGTGCTCGCGGAAGCCGGTGCTGGTCTGGACCCCATTGACGGACAGGCCGCCGAAGAGTTTCAGGTCCTCGGCCTGATGGCTGAGAGCGTCGATGTGGGTGCCGCCGTGCTCGCTGGTCACGACCACGCCTGCCGCCCCAGTCCGCCGTTCCGCCCCGGACTCGTGGCGGCGATGCAGCAGGTAGGCGTAGCCCGGCGGGACGTGGGCGGGGTGGATCGGTGAACGCGCCGTACGTAGCTGCTCGAGGTCGTATACGCGTGCGGAGGCCAGGGCGTCCGAGAGCGCGGTCAGATCCGGCCTCCGGAGAGTCCGCGCAGCAGCGCCAGGAAGATCACGGCACCCAGCACGGCCACGATCAGGCTGCCGATGAATCCGTAAACAGTGGGCGGGACGAAGAAGCTGACGATGAAGCCGCCGAGAAAGGCGCCGATGATTCCCACGACGATGTCGGCCAGGCAGCCCAGGCCTCGGCCCTGAACGATGCGGCCGGCGATCATCCCGGCGATCAGGCCGACGAGGATCCAGCTAAGGAGGCTGCCCGGAGCAAGGACGACGGAGCCGATCGCGGCCAGCGACATGCCGCGAGTTTAATTGGAGCGAACGTGGCCGTAAGGGCCGGCTTTGCTGGCCCGTTTGAGTCCGTCTTCAAGGCGAGGGAGACGTTGCGACGCCGAGAAAAGGAGGGCGGGCTCGCGGGGGGAACCTTGGTTCCCTCCGCGTTTTTACTTCGCCTGGCGCCTCGCTTGACGCCGATTGAGCGCCTCCAGCTCCTCCTGCATAGCCTGGATCTTCTCGGTTATTCGCCGGAGCGCGATCCCACGGTCCTCGATCTCGCGTCTTCGCTCTTTGAACGACTTCTGGTCGCGGTCTTCATCAGCGGCCATAGCGAAACGTGATAGTGATCGTATCACGAAGGCCGCCTTGAGGTTAAGTCCCGTTCAGGGCAAGTTAAGTCCAGGATGATTAGCGCATGGCCGTCCTCGTGGAGTGCTGCCTCAATGGCAGCCGCCGGCCGGGCGAGCACAACCGGCTGCCGGTGACGGCGGGCCAGCTCGCCGGTGCGGCCCGCGCCGCGGTCGACGCCGGCGCGGGCGCTCTCCACATGCACCCACGCGACGGCGA
>CAZHAC010000264.1:0-3607 GCA_964529765.1 uncultured Actinomycetes bacterium | reverse complement strand
TCGATCGCCAAGCAGCTGGGCGCGGTGGGCATCCAGGTCAGCGTGGAGGCGGTACCGGCCTCGATCCTGGTCTCGCGCTACCTGGTCGGGAAGCATTACCAGATGGCGCTGGTCGCTTTCGACAACGGGCCCGACCCCGACCAGTTCGGCCTCTGGCACTCATCCGACGCCAGCGCCCCGCTCAACTTCGCCAGTGTCCTCACGCCAAAGCAAGCGCTGATCGACAAAGACCTGGAGGATGGGCGGGGAGCGACCGACCGCCTCACGCGCCGGCAGGCCTACGACGACTTCCAGGACCTGATGTCTGACGCGGCCCCTGCCATCTTCCTCTACGAGCCGCACTACGCCTACGTCGTCTCCAGGCGCGTGCATGGCTTCCACACGAATGGAGTCGTCGAGCCGGTGGACCGGCTCCAGTACATCAGCGACTGGTGGGTCGACGTTAAGCGGGGATGAGCGCGGCGCTCGCCGGGCCCGGCCTCGAGATCGTCAGATAATCATTGGGTGAACCTCGGACTGGCGGGCAAGCGCGCACTGGTCACCGCGGCCAGTAAGGGCCTTGGGCGCGCTTGCGCCGAAGCGCTGGCCGCCGAAGGCGCGCGTGTCTTCATCGCCTCACGGACTGAGGAGACGTGCCGCTCGGCGGCGGAGGCGATGGGCGCGGTTGGCTACCAGGTCGCCGATCTCAGCCAGCCCGACGTGCCGGGCCGCCTGCTCGAGGCGGCGGTCCGGACGCTGGGCGGCCTTGACATCCTGGTCTCGAACGCCGGTGGACCGCCGCCGGGGACTTTCGAGTCGACCCCGTTGGAGGCGTGGGACACGGGCTACCAGCTGACCCTGATGAGTACGGTGCGGCTCTGCAAGCTGGCGCTGCCCCACCTGGAACGGTCGGGTGGGGGGCGCATCGTCGTCATCACGTCGACCTCCGTTCGGGAGCCGATACCCAACATCCTGCTCAGCAACGCTTTCCGGTCCGCAGTGGTGGCCACGCTGAAGACGCTCGCCGGCGAGGTGGCCGGCAAGGGCATCACCGTGAACAACATCGCTCCCGGTCGCTTCCTTACCGACCGGGTGATGGAGATCGATTCGGCGCTGGCCGAGAAGGAAGGCATCAGCCGCGAGGAGGTGACCGCGCGTTCGGCGCGCAGCATTCCGTGCGGCCGGCTCGGCGACCCGAGGGAATTCGGTCAGCTGTGTGCCTACCTCTGCTCCGAGCAGGCCGGCTACATCACGGGACAGACGATCGCGATCGACGGTGGAGCAACGAAAGGGGTTTATTGAGCAAATGAGATTCGCCGAGCGCATGAACCACATCGGGACCGAGGGGGCGTTCGTAGTGCTGGCGCGGGCCCGCGAGCTGGAAGCGCAGGGGCGGGACGTCGTCCACCTTGAGATCGGCGAACCGGACTTCGCGACCCCCGACAACATCGTCGAGGCGGCGGTGGACGCGCTCCACTCCGGGTACACGCACTACACCCCGGCGGGCGGCATATACGAGGCGCGACGGGCGGTGGCCGGGTTCGTCGAGCGCCGCCTGGGCGTCGAGGTCGACCCCTCCGAGGTTGTGCTCGTTCCCGGCTCCAAGAATGTGCTTCTGTTCACGCTCCTCTCCTGCATCGAGCCGGGCGAGGAGGTGGTCTACCCCGACCCGGGCTACCCGGTCTACGCCTCGCTGGTCAGCTTCGTCGGCGCTCGCGGAGTTCCGATTCAGCTGCGCGAGGAGAGGCAGTTCCGGATGGACGTCGAGGAGCTGGCGGCGCTCGTCACTCCACGGACGCGGATGCTGATCGTCAACTCGCCTCAGAACCCGACCGGCGGCGTTCTGATCCGCGAGGACGTCGAGGCGATCGCGGGGCTGGCGGTCGAGCACGACCTCCTCGTGCTCAGCGACGAGATCTATTCGCAGCTGGTCTACGACGGCTTCGAGCACGTCTCGCTGCTCGCCCAGCCGGGGATGAAAGAACGGACTGTGCTCATGGACGGCATGTCGAAGGCTTACGCGATGTGCGGCTGGCGCCTTGGTTACGGCGTTTCGCCGCGGGAGCTAGCTTCCCGGATGGAGACACTGATGATCAACTCCAGCTCCTGCGCGGCCGCCTTCACTCAGATGGCCGTGATCGAGGCATTGGAGTCGCCGGACTCGGAGCGCGCGGTGACCGCCATGGTGGAGAAGTTCCGCTCCCGCCGCGACCTCGTGGTCGACGGCCTGAATCGCATCCCGGGCTTCTCGTGCCTCAAGCCGCAGGGCTCGTTCTATGCCTTTGCCAACATCAGGGGAACCGGCCTCGACGAGCGCGAGCTGGCCGACGGACTGCTCGAGGAGGCGGGGGTCGCGGTCCTCCCCGGGACCGCCTTCGGCCCGGCGGGAAAGGGCTACATCAGGCTGGCCTACACGCAGGGCGAGGACGACCTGCGGACTGGCCTCGAGCGAATTGACGCGTACGTGCGCAAGCGCACACACTCGAATTTGGTGGTATAGCCAACAGTCGACGAGAGTAGGGCGACCACTCAGGAGGGTTCGTTCCATGGCAACGATCGAATCGAGAACTCCGGCCTCCACGGCTCCTGCAATCGCCAACCCGGCCGCTCTCGGGCTTGGCGGATTCGCGCTCACGACCTTCGTTCTGAGCGTCCACAACGCAGGCTGGGCGCCCGACCTCACGTGGGTCGGACTTGCCTTCTTCTACGGGGGCCTGGCTCAGTTCTGTGCCGGGATGTGGGAGTTCAGGACCGGCAACACGTTCGGGGCGACCGCGTTCGGGACGTACGGCGCATTCTGGATGTCGCTGGCGACCTTCGTAGTGCTGGACCTGGCCGGTAAGGTGCCAGCGGCGCAGGTCATGACCGACCTCGGTTGGTTCCTGCTCGCCTTCGCCATCTTCAACACCTACATGCTCTTCTGGAGCGCTCGGACCAACATGGCCACCTTCCTCGTCTTCCTGACCCTGGAGGTGACCGAGATCCTTCTCTTCATCGGCTTCTTCGCCAAGAGCGCCAGCATCGTCCAGATCGGCGGCTACGTGGGCGTGATCACCGCCCTCGTCGCCTGGTACACCTCGGCGGCCGTAGTCGCCAACAGCATGCGCGCGGAACCAATCGTCCCGGTCGGCGGCCCGCTATGGTCTGAAGGGATGGGCCCGGCGATGACGCCGAGCCGGCGCGGTGTCGAGTAGAAGACACAACAACCCAAAGGAGGCGGCGGAATGAGCGTCGAACCGGGAACCGGTCACGCGATCGACACACTCTTCCTCGAGGAACGACGCTATCCACCGCCGGCGGAGTTCGCGAAGAACGCGAACGCCAAGGCGGACATCTATCAGCGGAGCTTTGAGGACTTCTGGCGGGAAGAGGGCAACGAGCGCGTCACCTGGTTCAAGCCCTTCGACAAGTTGTACGAGTGGAATCCGCCCTACTCCAGGTGGTTCCTCAACGGGCAGTTGAACGCCTGTTACAACTGCGTCGACCGGCACGTGGAGAGCGGCCTTGCCAGCAAGGTCGCCTACTACTGGGAGGGCGAGCCGGAGGGCCACGAGCGGAAGATCACATTCGCCGACCTGCAGCGCGACGTCGTGCGGTTCGCCAACGCGTTGAAGCAGCTCGGCGTCCG
>CAZHAC010000263.1:0-3623 GCA_964529765.1 uncultured Actinomycetes bacterium | reverse complement strand
CGACGCTCGCGATGCGCGCGTGCGAGTGCGGGCTGCGCACCAGGGCGGCGTGCAGGATGCCCGGCAACGTGAAGTCGTCGACGTAGCCGCCGCGCCCGAGTAGGAACTTCGGATCCTCGACCCGGCGGATCGACTTCCCGACCCACCTGCGCTCAGTCTTCGCCGGCTCGGTGACTGCCATCGCGATGCCTCCTATGCCCGCGCAGGCGCGGCCGGTTCGGGCACCCGCGCCTCTTCTGCCCGCATGCGCTGGGCGGCGACCATGATCGCGTCCACGATGAACTGGTAGCCGGTGCAGCGGCAGAGGTTGCTGGCGATCGCCTCCCGCGCCATCTCGCGTGTGGGGTTCGGGTTGGCGCGGAGGAACTCGAGCGAGCGCAGCAGCATGCCCGACGTGCAGTAGCCGCACTGGAGCCCCTGCTGCTCCCAGAAGGCCTCCTGGAGAGGATGCATCTTGCCCCCGGCGGCGAGTCCCTCGACGGTCAGGATCGTGGTCCCGGCGGCCTGTACCGCCAGCATGAGGCAGGACCGGACGCTCTCACCGTTCATGAGTACCGTGCAGGTACCGCAGACGCCATGCTCGCAGCCGGCGTGCGTGCCTCTGAGGCCCAGGTCCTCGCGCAGGAAGTCGACCAGGAGCCGGCGGGACTCCACTTCGCGCTGGTAGGGGACGCCGTTGACCGCTAGCGAAATCCGGTGCCGCTCCTCCATCACCGACCTCCTGTCGCTTCGGCGCTCTTCGCGCGCGCCACTGCCAGATCGAGCGCGCGGCGCACATACACGCGGGCCAGCTGGCTCCGGTAGCCGGCACCGGCGTGGATGTCGGACACGGGCTCCAAGCCGTCGATCGCGCTGGCGGCGGCGGCCTCGACCGCTTCCGCCATAGGCGGGTTGCCGACCAGCCGCTCCTCGGACCGAGTCGCCCGCGCCGGCTTGCCGCCCACCCCGAAGAGCGCGATCGCAGCCCGGTCGACGAGCTCGCCGTCAAGGTGGACGAGCGCCGCGGCGCCGGCCACGGCGAAGTTGCCGTGGGTCCGGCTGAACTCGAGAACAGCGAATCCCGTACCCGCCAGCGGCCAGGCCTGGAAGCGGCACTCGCTGAGCAGCTCGTCGGCCTCGAGCGCGGTTGTGAAGGGTCCCTGGAAGAAGGCGGCCGCCGGCAGGCGGCGGGAACCGCGGGTGCTGGCGAGCACCATCTCGGCGTCCATCGCCAGCGCCACCGCGGGCAGCTCGGCGGCGGGATCGGCATGGGCGACGCTGCCACAGACGGTGGCCCGGTGGCGGATGGGCGGGTGGGCGACCAGCCTGACCGCCTCCAGCAGGAGCGGAGCCCGTTCCGCCACCTCAGTCGAGGCTTCCACGGCTGCCAGACGGGCACGGGCTCCGATGGCCAGCCACCCGTCGTCGCGCCGGATGTAGTCGAGCTCGGAAACCGGATTGACGTCGACGAGGTGAGCCGGCTGGGCGAGCCGGAAGTTCATCAGGGGGATCAGGCTCTGGCCACCGGCCAGGACGCGGCCCTGGTCGCCGAACTCGGCGAGCATGCCGACCGTTTCCGGAAGGGTTTTCGGCGAGTGATAGGAGAAGGGCGCTGGCTTCACATGTGCACCTCCAGCACTCCGAAAACCGGTTATCGAGACTCTGTCATTGTCCCCTGCGATCGGGTCCCTCGCAAGAGGTCGCCGGCGGGCCAGGGTGGCCGCGTCTACTCCCAGAGCGCGACGATGCGGACCGGGGAACCGCTCAAACCGATGAACCGGAGCGGCAGCATCACGATCCAAAAGCCGGTGTGGATCGGGATCCGGTCGATGTTGTTGACGACCTCGGTGTGGTTGACCAGGTACTCGGCGTGCACGCGGTGGTTCGGGTACGTGATGTCGGCGGGGTTATCGGTCGAAACCGCGTCGGTCATGACGTTGACGACGCCCTGGTCGAGGATCCAGCGGGACGCCTCCTCGTCGAGGCCCGGGTACTGGGTGTTGAAGGTCATGGCGTCGCTCCAGTGGCGCGCCGCTCCTGTGTAGTAAAGGAGCGTCCCGCCCTCGGGCAGCTTCGCGATACCGTACGCCTCCAGGGCGCGCTGGACCATGTCCAGTGTGATGTGGGTGCGCGGCGGCGCCGCCGAGAGGTCGATCCAGGCGCCCTCCGTGAAGCAGTTCTCGAGCGGGAAGGTGTCGATCGACAGGTCCGGCCGCTGGGCATTGAGGTGCGAGATGGCGTCGAGGTGGGTCGACACGTGATCGCAGAGGACCATTCCCTTGACCGTGTAGCTGAACGGGCTGTTCCCGAGCCGCAGCTTGGACTCCTCGTGCGTCAGGTGGTCCCAAAACGCCACCTTGGCGTGGCCCGGATAGATCGGAATCTGGGGCGAGATCTCGCGGCTCAGGTCGAGGGCGTGGTAGCGGCGGCCGAGGAACGCGATCTCCACCTGTTCGCTGTAGGTTTTCACGCTTCTAGTCACGCTCATGTTTCCTGCTCCCAGGACTTGGCTACTTACTGCTATTAGCCACACAATATCTATGGAAGTAGGCGTACAACGGTTAGCAACCGGGTGGAGAGGAGTGAAGATGCTCCGAAGGTTGCGGGCAGTATCAGTTGCCGCAGCCGCCGCGCTGCTGGCCGGCTGCGGCGTAGCCGGTGCCGGCGGCAATGCCGGCGGTGGCCAGGACACGACAGCGGTCAAGATCGGTGTCGTCACCGGCCTCACCGGTCCTTACGTTCAGCTCGGGCAGGCCCAGCAGCGAGGCGCTGATCTGGCGGTCAAGCAGCTCAATGGCAAAGCCGGCAGCCACCCGATCTCGGCCATAGTCCGGGACGACCAGATCAAGCCGGACCAGGCCCTCGAACAGTCGAAGACGCTGGTCCAGGTGGACAAGGTGGACGTCCTTACCGGCTGCGTCTCCGCCGCCACCACGCTGGCGATCAACCAGGTCGCCAAGCAGGCCGGCATCCCCTACCTGGGGACCTGTCAGACGGAGCGCCTGAACCGCAAGCCTGATTTTGGGCAGTACACCTTCCACATCGCGCCGCTGCCGTCGCAGGACGTCAACGCGATCGCCCCCTGGATCGTCAAGAACCTCGGCAAGAGCGTCTACTTCATGCAGCCCGACTATGCGTGGGGCCACGAACAGTTCGACGCCGCGCAGAAGGCCGTCCCGGCCGCCGGCGGCACGGTCGCCGGCGTCTCATGGGCGCCACTCGGCACCACCGACTTCACGCCCTACATCCCCAAGATCCAGGCCGCGCATCCCGATGTGGTCATGGTCGGCGCCGCCGGCAACGACCAGGTCAGCTTCCTCAAGCAGGCCAATCAGTTCGGCCTCAACAAGCAGATGAAGATCTTTCAGTACCTGGAGGACTTCGGCTTCGACCAGCAGATGGGCTTCGACGTCATCCAGGGCACCTACGGCGCCACCAACTTCTACTGGACGGTCAAGGACCCGGGTACTCAGAAGTTCGTCCAGGACTATCAGGCGGCCTATGGCCAGCCGCCCAGCGGCTATGCCGCTTACGTCTACAACGCGGTGATGCTGGTCGCCCAGCAGGTGGGGGCCAACAAGTAGCGGGGATCGTCCCCTTCGTCCTGATGATCCTGGTCATGACGCTGCGCCCGCGGGGCCTCC
>CAZHAC010000262.1:0-3635 GCA_964529765.1 uncultured Actinomycetes bacterium | reverse complement strand
CCACCGCCCCGAGGCCGATCGCGATGAGCAGCAATACGGCAATCGAGATACGTTGCCAGCGCTGCTTGAGCCGGCTCATCTAGCCGTCTTCGCTTAACCGGGGATTGGGGGCGTGCCGAGGGCGAGGATCAGTTCGCAGCGACCGTTTGGCGTCGCCAGCATCGCGATCAGCGGTCCGATCGCCTGCGCGCCCCCGCACGTCCTGACCAGCGGCACCGGAGCCATAAGCAGCCCGTTCAAGCCCCACGCGCCCATGGAGCCCGCGCCGCCGAAGCCTTGCAGGCCGATGAAAAAGGGCTTCGGGCCTTCGGCCTCGTCGGCGCTTCGTGGCCCATGCGGCCCATCTTCGGGCTTATTTCCTGCGCTCCTCGCTCACGCACCGCTGGGTGCGCTCGCTCCGGTGCTCGGAAATGCGCCCGAATCTGGACCACCTGGATCCCCGAATCACTCGACGACCCTTCTTCATCACCCTGCTAGGACTCCGAAGTGCCATGAGAACCAGGTGGCCAGGCACCTACCGCCAGTGAAGACGCCGTTGCAGACGACGTTCACAGGGGCCTCCTAGGGATAGATGCCGCGGTCGCGGGTCGCGGCGGCGACTCGCGAGACGGCCTGGCAGTAGGCCGCCATCCGCATGTCGAGCTTGCGCTCGAGCGCGGTGTCGAGAACCTCGCGGAAGGAGCGCTGCATGATCGCCTGCAGCTTCTGGTTGACCTCGTGCTCCGACCAGAAGAACGACTGCAGGTCCTGCACCCACTCGAAGTAGCTGACCGTCACGCCGCCCGCGTTGGCGAGGATGTCGGGCACCAGGAAGATGCCGCGCTCGCGGATGATGGCGTCCGCCTCGGGCGTCGTCGGGCCGTTGCCGCCCTCTACGATCAGCTTCGGCTTCAGGTTGCGCGCGTTGCGCGACGTCAGCTGGTTGCCGATGGCGGCCGGAACGAGGACATCGCAGTCGAGCTCCAGCAGCTCGGCGTTGCTCACCTCCTGAGCGCCGGGGAAGCCGCGCAGCGTCTTGTTCTCGGCGCGGTACTGGAGCGCCCGCTTGATCGAGAGTCCGAGCGGGTTGTAGATGCCGCCATAGTCCTCGGAGACGCCGACGATCGTGCAGCCGGCCTCCTCGAGAAGGCGCGCCGTCACCGAACCGACGTTGCCGAAGCCCTGGACGACCACCTTGCACTGGTGAGGCTTGAGGCCCAGGTGTTCGAGCGCCGCCAGCGTGCAGATCATCACACCGCGGCCCGTCGCCTCGATCCGGCCCAGCGATCCTCCGACCTCAACCGGCTTGCCGGTAACAGTGGCCGGCACGGAGTAGCCCATGTGCATCGAGATCGTGTCCATGAACCAGGCCATGACCTGCCCGTCGGTGTTGATGTCGGGCGCGGGGATGTCCCGATCGGGTCCGACAAGGATCGAGATTTCGGTCGCGAAACGGCGCGTCAGATGCTCCAGCTCATTCATAGAGAGCTCGCGGGGGTCGACGATGACTCCCCCCTTGGCGCCGCCGTAAGGGATGTTGACCACCGCGCACTTCCAGGTCATCCACATCGCGAGCGCCTTCACCTCGTCGAGCGAGACGTCGGGGTGGTAGCGGAGCCCGCCTTTGGCCGGGCCGCGGTTGATGTTGTGCTGAACGCGGTACCCGGTGAAGATCCGGGTCGAGCCGTCGTCCATCCGGACCGGGAAGTTGCAGGTGAACTCGCGCTGTACGTCGCGCAGGATCTCGCGCAGCTCGGGCTCGAGCTTGATGATCTCGGCGGCCTCGTCGAACTGGGCCTGGGCGGTGCGCCACTCGCTGGCTTCCTCGTTCTGGGGCGGCGGGCTGGGCGGGCGATCGAGTGTGGTGCTCATATCAGTGCAGCCGACCTAGGGTACTCGGCAGCCGGGTCGGTGATCACGTTGAGAACCGCTGGAAGCCCCGACTTCAACGCCCGCTCGAAGGCGGGACCGATCTCGGCCGGGTCCTCGACGCGTTCGCCATAGCCGCCGAGCGCCTCCACCACCTTCTCGTAGCCGGTGCCCGGGCGGAGGTCGGCGGCGATCGCGGTGCCGAGCATGGACTGCATCGGATGCTTCTCGGTGGCCCATATCCCGTTGTTGCCGATCACGCAGACCACCGGCAGGCGGTGACGGACCAGGGTGTCGAAATCCATTGCCGAAAAGCCGAAAGCGCCGTCGCCGTTGAAGAGGACGACTTGGCGATCGGGGTGGGCTAACCGGGCGGCGATCGCGTAGCCGACACCGCAGCCCAGGCAGCCGTAGGGACCGGGATCCAGGAAGCAGCCCGGCCGGTCGGAGTCGATCATGCGGCCGGCGAAGGAGACGAAGTCACCGCCGTCTCCGATCACGATGGCGTCGCGGTCCAGCCGCTTCCCGATCTCGGCGACGACCCGGGCCGGGTGGATCGGACGCGAGTCGTTGTCCGCCAACAGCGCGTCGCGCCGGCGCGAGTCCTCGCCCGCCAGGCGCACCTTCTCGACCCATTCGTCATGTGCGGGCGCGCCCTCGACAGCGGCCGCAAGTGCGCCCAGAGAACGCTTGAGGTCACCGTCGAGCGCCGCCGCGCCCAGGCGATGCCGGCGACGCCCGTCGCAGTCGACGTAGATCACCTGCGCCTCATCCGCGATCACCGGAGGCCGGCCAAAGCCGAGCCGGAAGTCGAGTGGGACGCCCACGACGACGACGACGTCGGCCTCACCGAGTGCAACCTTCCGTGCGCGCGTGGCGTGCAGGTGGTGACGGGCCGGCAGCATGCCGCGGGCGAGCCCATTCATGACGACCGGGATGTTCCCGGCTTCGGCCAGCAGGCGCAGCTCGTCTTCGGCCCGCGCCCACCAAACCCCGGAGCCGGCGATGATCGCCGGGCGGTCAGCGCCGCGAATCAGCGCCGCGGCTCGCCGCACCTCATCCGGTGACGCCTCGCCGAACGCAACCACCGGTGCAGCGGCGCGGTCGTCGGGCGCTTCTGCTGAGTTGAAGAAGACGTCGGCCGGGACGTCGATGTAGGTGGGCCCGGTGCGCTGAGTGAGCGCGCTCGAGAGCGCCTCTTCGATCGCCCCGTAGACCTCCTCGGGCGCGCGCACGGTTTGCGCCTGCTTGGTGATGCTGCCCACGATCGGGAGGTGGTCGAGCTCCTGGAGGGAGCCCATTCCCTCTGTACTCAGCGGTGACCGGCCGCCGATCACCAGCATCGGGCTGTCGTTGGCCCAAGCGCCGGCGATCGCCGAGATGCTGTTTGTAACGCCCGGCCCCGCCGTGACCGCGGCCACCCCGCACTTCCGGGTCAGCTTCGACCAGCCCTCAGCGGCGAAGGCCGCCGTCTGCTCGTGACGGACATCGACGAGGCCGATCTGGTGCTCGACGGCACCCAGGAGGACGCCCCAGATATGGCCGCCGTTGAGCGTGAAGATGTGTTCGGTGCCGGCGCGCTTCAAGGCGAGTGTGATGAGCTCGCCGGTACTGATGGTGTCGCCCACGAGCGCTCAGAGTACGGTGTCCAAGCGTCGCTCGTGGGACAGCCGCTAACCCTTCCCCTTGTCTTGCCCCTTGTTCTTCTGCGCGTTGCTGATGCGCGCCGCGCGCTCCTTGGACATGCCCTTGTCGCGCAGCGCCTCGTAGGTGTCAGGGTTCTTCAC
>CAZHAC010000261.1:0-3645 GCA_964529765.1 uncultured Actinomycetes bacterium | reverse complement strand
CGCGCAGCCCGAGGCCATCGGCCTGCATGACCGCCAGCGAGTGGAGGAACTGCGAACGGTGGGTGTAGACGACACCCTTCGGGTTGCCCGTGGTGCCGGACGTGTAGCACATGGCGGCGGCAGCGAACTCGTCCAGCCGTGGCCACGCGAATGACTCGTTCTCAGACGAAAGCAGGGTCTCGTAGTCGAGTAGGTCGCCGAGGTTGTGCTCAGGCAGAGGACCGCCATCGTTGACGACGACGATGTGCT
The DNA here is from genome assembly GCA_964529765.1 of uncultured Actinomycetes bacterium. GTDB lineage: Bacteria > Chloroflexota > Dormibacteria > Dormibacterales > Dormibacteraceae > CAZHAC01. Next base: position 3,396 of record CAZHAC010000261.1, on the reverse strand, counting down.
TGACGCTCGGGATCTTCCCGGCGATCTGGTTGAGGACCGGAATCAGCGTCTTGTCGACGACGATCACGGAATCCTGCGCGTCCTCGACGACGTAAGCGAGCTGCTCGGGGAAAAGCCGCAGGTTGAGGGTGTGCAGGACGGCGCCCATGCAGGGGACCGCGTAGTAGAGCTCAAGATGGCGGTAGTTGTTCCAGGCCAGGGTGGCCACGCGGTCGCCGGGCTTGACGCCTAGCCGCGTTAGTGCGCCCGCCAGCTGGTTTACCCGACGGGTGAGGTCGCTGTAGGTGTAGCGATGGATGTCGCCGCCCTCGCGCTGGGTGACGATCTCTTTCTTGCTGAAGAGCCGCTCCATACGCCACAGCTGGTGCTGAAGGGTGAGCGGATAGTCCTGCATCAAGCCGTTCAAGTTCCTGCCTCCAAGCCGGTTGCTCCGGATTCGCTAACCATGCGTCAGCCGTGTCGGGTTGGCAAGCGGCGGGTTGCTCGAGGCCCCTGATCCCCCCAACTCGTATCTCCACTATTGACAGGGTCGCGCATGTTCTGCTTCTTTATATCCACAATGTCAGGTATTGCGATGGCGTCACCATTGCAAAAACCAATTCGACTGAGGTGAAGAATGCGTAGCCCTCGAAGCGTCTTGACAGCCATGGCGGTCGCCGGAACCGCCATGCTGTTCTTCTCTTCCGGCGTATGGGCGTCTGGTAGCCACCACAGCTCGACGCCCCAACCAACTGGCAGTGCCTCGCGGTGCGACGTCCCAGGGAAGGCATGTGACCCGTCCAAGACGGACCACGACAACGGTGTTGGCAACAACTGCGACCCCGGCTACGGCCAGGGCAACCAGGCCAAGTACCCACCGGACGAGAGCACGACTTCTTGCCGCAGCAAGACGAGCACGGAGAAGGCCTCCCCCGCCACTGAGAAGAAGTCCTCGGGCACTGAGGAGAACTCGGAGACGGCCAAGACTTCGGGCAGCGTGGGTGCGTGCGACGAGGACGAGACCAGCGACGAAGACCACGAGTCCTCGGCCGGGGCAAACCACGAGTCGATGACCGCTGAGGACCGCGATACGGAGAACGGTCAGGAAACCGCCTCCGACACCTGCGGTGCCAGTGGTGGTGTTGAAGGGCAGAGCGGCGGGAACACGACCGGTAGCGCCGGTGGCTCCGGCACCGAGACCGGTGGCTCCGGCACCGAGACCATGGGCGGCGGCAGCGCTCCCTCGACCGTGCTTGGCAGCGCCGGTGGCGTTGGTTCCGGCTCAGTCAGCGCCGGTGTAGGTATTGCTCGGCCCAACGCGGTCGCCGGCGCGGCCGCGCCCAATGGCGGCGCAGCCGCGAGCGGATCCGTTCTCGGCGCTGCGGCCAGCGCGATGACCGGCGCCGGGGCGGCGGCCGCCAACGCAGTGCAGGGTATGCCGCTGGCGGCGACCGGGCTTCCGATCATCGGCGGAATCGTCGGGTTCCTCCTGGTGGCCTTCGGCCTCGTGGCCGCCCGCCGCAGCTGATCGACCTTCTCGACTGAGGGGCGGCCACCAGGCCGCCCCTCTTTTTCTGCTCGTCGCCGCCGAACGGTTTGGGAAGCGGCGCGTCAGCGCCATTCCTGACCTCCCAGCACCGACGCCGGTGCGTCACGACCAGCGCCCGTGCGTGCGTCAACACAATTTCCGATCTGTCCCCCGCGGGATGGGCGCTTTTGCCCCTGCGTGTATTCGTGCCATTGACAAGAGGGGGGTTCCAGATTGCTACTGTGGAGCTATCACGTCATCGCATGCCGCGACGACAGGGTCGCGAAACGTGCGAATGACGCGGGTGGGGCACGCTGACTCTGAGGAGTGCAGCAAGGGAGGTGCTGGCGTTGAAAGCACATGTCGATGTCTTGTTGGCGGGGCGTCGGTTTGTAACGGTTCGGCTCCTGCTGTGGGTGTTCGCGATCTTGTGCGCTGCGGTTCTGATCGTCGCGCGATCGCAGCCGGCGATGGCGGCAGGATCGAGCGACACGCAACCATCCGGAGCCGCCGCAGTCGCGGCTCACTCGGATGCTCGCGCTTACGACGGTGATCGCCACCGTGATTCGAGCGACGGCGGCGGCAGCGACGAACGCGACGGCGGCGGCAAGAGTGGGGTCAACGACGCGGCCAAGAGTTCCAGGCTGACTGCTTCACATGGCAGCGACCAGAACACTGGAAGCGACAAGGCCGACAGCAACGCCAGCCAGTACCGCACCGACAAGGCCGGCCAGCACGGCGCTGATGCGGCCAGCAGCCGGGACGCCGAGTCTGCGCAGAGCGACGGCAGCGGTAAGGCTGAGGACAGCGGCAAGGCTGAGGGCAACGCCGACGCCAAGGCGAGCAGGGAAGAGGCCTACGCCGAGAAGGACAAGGCCTCGTCGGAGAACGGCAAGGCCTCGGCTGAAAAGGACAAGGCCTCGTCGGAGAAGGACAAGGTCGCCGGCGACCAGGAAAAGGCCGGCGAGGAGAACAAAAAGCCAGTCGAGGAAAAGAAAGAGGAGAGGAAGCCCGTCGAGGAGAAGAAGGAAAAGAGGGAGGAGAAGAAGCAGGTCGAGGAGAAGCAAAAGGAAGTTGAGAAAAAGGTAGTCGAGGAAAAGAAGGTCGTCGTCGAGAAGAAGGTTGTCGTCGAGAAGAAGGTCGTCGAACAAAAGGTCGTCGTCCAGAAGCAAGTCGTGCAAAGGGTGGTTGTGGTGCCGGCGGTTGTGCCCACGCCTGGGGCGGTGTCTGCCCCCCCGGTAGGTGCGCCCCTGGCGGTCACCGGCCTACCAGTGACCGGCGGATTCGCTGGGTTAATCCTGCTGGCGGCCGGCGTGCTGCTCGCCCGGCTGCGGCGGTGATCGAGTCTTCTGGAGGACGGGCGGCGCCGCGCCGCCCGCCGACTTTCGCCAAGGGGGATCGAATGACATCGCCCACCGGGTAGGATGTGGCAGCGCGCATGGGCAGCGCTGACCTCCATATCCACACCAACTTCAGCGACGGCTGGCCGTCGCCCGCCGAGGTAGTCGACTTCGCCAGGTCGCGAACATCGCTTTCGGTGATCGCGATCACGGACCACGACACGATCGAAGGTGCCCTGCGCGCGCGTGAGTATGCCGAGCGAACCGGGAGGGGACCGGAGATCATCGTCGGCGAGGAGGTGTCGAGCCGCGACGGGCACATAGTCGGGCTCTTCCTTCGCAAGCGCGTCCGCCCCGGCATGAAGGCAGCGGCGACTGTCCACGCGATCCAGGACCAGGGTGGCCTCGCCTTCGCGGCTCACCCCTTCTGGCGCACAGCCCGCCAGGTCGCCGGGCGCGGGCCCGTGCACGGGGTCGGCTGGCTGGCCGCCGAACTCGAGTTCGACGCCGTCGAGGTCGAGAACTCGACTCCCGGCTTCTACCTCTTCA
>CAZHAC010000260.1:0-3646 GCA_964529765.1 uncultured Actinomycetes bacterium | reverse complement strand
ACCACGAAGATCATCGCCACCAGCAGGTCGGGAATCCCGTACCAGATGTTGATCATTAGCGAGATCACCGAGTCGACCCAACCACGGTAGAAGCCGGCCAGCAAGCCGAGGATGATGCCCAGGACCGAGGTGGTCAGCGCGGCTCCAAAACCGACCTCGAAGGACACGTTGGCACCGAGCATGACGCGGCTGAGAACATCCCTCCCGGATTCGTCGAGGCCCATCAGGTGGTGCAGCGACGGCCCCTGGTAAGTGGGCCCCACGGCCTGCAGCCAGAACGGGTAAGGAGTCCAGAAGCGCGAGACGATGGCGACCACCGTCTCGAACGCGACGATCACGAGCGCGACCACCGCCAGCTGGTTGCGTCGGAGGCGGCGCCAGGTGTCCTGCCAGAGCGAGACCTGCTCACCAACCTCGTAGATGTCGGTGGGGACGAAGGCGTCGGGTTCGAAGCTGGAAGGCGCGGTGGCCATCAGTAGCGGATCCTCGGATCAAGAAACGGGTAGATCAAATCGACAAGCAAATTGGCGAGGCCGACGAGGATGGCGTAGCAGGTGAAGACGCCGACGACGATGTTGTAGTCGCGGTCGAGGATGCTGTTCACGAACTCCTTGCCCAGCCCCGGAATGCCGAAAAGGTACTCGATCACCACCGATCCGGTGATGACGCTGGTGGTGACCGGTCCGAGGATGGTCACGACCGGGATGAGCGCGTTCCGGAGCGCGTGGCGGACGATGACGAGCCGTGAGCGGAGGCCTTTGGCCCAAGCGGTCCGCACATAGTCCTGGCGAATGACCTCGAGCATGCTGGCGCGGGTCAACCGGAAGATGATGGCCGACGGCAGCAGCCCGAGCGAGATGGCGGGCACGGGTACCTGTTCCAGCTTGCCCCAGCCGATGTCCTCGAAGAACATGCCTCCCGTCCACGCGTAGAAGCCGCTGACGGTGAGCAGAAGGAGGAACATCGCTGTAACGAAGCTCGGCAGGCTGTAACCGATGACGCCGAAGACCGAGCAGACGTAGTCAACCCAGGTGTTCTGCTTGACCGCCGCCAGGATCCCCAGCGACATCCCCAGCGTGACCGTGAAGAACATCGCCCAGGCGCCCAGGGTCATGCTGGTCCCGGCCTCGCGGATCAGGAGGGGCGTGATCTTGACGCCGCGGTTGACGAGCGACTCGCCAAGATCGCCGTGAGCCACTCCGATCAGCCAGATCCCGTACTGCTCCGGCCAGGGCTTGTCGAGCCCGTAGTGATGAAGCAGCTCGGCTTCGGCGTTGGGATTCGACTTGTGCTCGCTGACGAATGCGTTTCCGGGCAGCTGATGGACGCCGATGAAGACGACCGAAGACACGATAAGCGCGGTGAACAAGACCAGGAAGAGCCGCTGTACGGCGTAGATCACCGTGCCTCGCGTCATCTAACCATCAAACCTCCCGAGAAAGGATAGGGGACCCGCCTGGTTGGCGGGTCCCCAAGTTGTTGTCGAACTCCTTCGGCCTAGTGCTGGAGGAGCCTGATGCCTTCCCAGTTGTAGTCGTAAAGGGAGTTGAAGCCGGCGCCCTTGACGTATTTCTGCGTCAGGTAGCCCTGCGTGCCGTAGATCAGGACGGCGTCGCTGACGTCGTTCAGCAGCGTCTGGCCGGCCTGCTGGTACAGCGGCACCGCCTTGTTGATGTCGGTCATGGCGTTGGCCTGGTTCAGGGTCTTGTCCATGGCCGGGTTGCAGTAACCCTCGTCACCACCGTGGCCGACCTTGGCCGCCTCGCAGTTCCAAAGGTTGTCGAACCAGTCCTGCGGGTGGTCGTAGTCGGCGCCCCAGGAGCCGCGGTAGATGATGGTCTTCTTGCCGTCGCGCTCCTTGATGAGGGTGGGGAAGTCGGAAGCACCGAGCTGCACGTCAACGCCCAGGTTCGCCTTCCACTGCGACTGCAGGTTCTGGGCGATCTTGGTGTTGCTCGCGCTCGTGTTGTAGCGGTAGACGAGGTTGTGCACCTTGCTGCCGTTCGGGTCCCACTTGGTGTAGGTCGACTTGGCGGTGTCCTTGTTGAACCCGTTGGGATCCTTGCCGTCGCCCAGGTACCCATGCAGGCCCTTGGCGACCAGGCCGCCGGTAGCCGCGGAGCAGGTGGCTCCCTGCGCGCAGGCCACGTCGACCAGCTGGTTGCGGTCGATAGCCTGGGCAAAGGCGGTGCGACCGTCCTTGCCGGCATCGCTGGACAGACCGCCGGTTGGGTCACCGGGGTTGATGCCGGGCTTCGGAGCGAAGGGGCTGTTGCCGGTGAGGTTGAAGCCCACCCACGAGGTGCGGGCGGCCGGGTAGATGTTGAGCAACTGGCGCTTGGTCGGGTCGCCCTTGTAGCGCAGGACGTCGTCCGGGCCGGGGGGCTGGTTGGCCATGCCCACGAGGTCATAACCGCCGGACTCGAACTTCTTGACCTGCGAGGCCTGGTCGACGCCGATCTCGACCTTGATCTTGGTCAGGGCGCCGGTTGAGCCGCCCCACCAGTTCGAGACGGGCTGGAACTCCATGCTCGCCTTCGGAACGCGAGCGGTCATCTTGAACGGGCCGGCACCGATCGCGGTCTCCGGCTTGGTCCACCAGGTGTCCTCACCGCCGGCCGTCACTACCTTCTTGTCCACGATGGCTGCCGTCCAGAGCGCGAGCTCGGACAGCCAGTAGCCGGCAGCGTCGGTCAGCTGCGCTTTTACCGTGTAGTCGTCGGTCGCAGTCAGGCCGGTCATGTCCTTGGTCTTGTCGCTGGTCGCGGCGTCGTAGCCGACGACCGGCTGCATAACGGTGCCGTAGGCGCCGTTATGGTGGGCGACGCGGTTCCAGGAGTAGAGCACGTCAGCGGACTTGACGGGGTCACCGTTCGAGAACTTGGCGTCGTGCCGCAGGTGGAAGGTGTACGTCTTGCCGTCGCTCGAGACGTCGGGCTTACCGGTCGCGATGACGGGCTGGATCTGCAGGTTGTTGTCGAGCCTGTAGAGGCCGACGTACATCTCGTTCGTGAACGTGATGTCGACACCGGAGCTCACCTCTGCCGGGTCGAAAGTAGCGATGTCGTCCTGCAGCGGGAACGTCAGCGTCTGGTCTTTGGCCAGGTTCTCGCTAGCTGTCGGCGTGCTGGGGCCGCAGGCCATGGCCACGAACAGTGCGGCCGCGCTGACAGCCAGCGCCTTAAACCGAATCCGACTCATCAAAAACCCCCTTGTCGCAAAGCTTCGGACTACAGCGCCGGATTCGAAAGCGCCTGTCCACGTCTCCCCGCCCTCTTCCCGACTTGCAGTCGGGGCGAGAGTGCGCCGGCGAGGGACAAATCGATCACGACAGGTGACCGACCCACTACTCCGATACGGAACTATTGCTGTCAACTTGAGCGCTGTCAAGTCGGGTTCACAGGCTTCGGGCACTTTTGGGGGTTAGTCGCTATCAGGATCGGGGGTGGCTCTGTCCACCCCTTGGGTAGAATGTGGCGTCGCGGGCGGCTAGCTCAGCGGGAGAGCGCTTGCTTCACACGCAAGAGGTCGCTGGTTCGAAACCAGCGCCGCCCACCAGGCCGATGTGGCCCCGTCGTCTAGTGGACTAGGACGCAGCCCTCTCAAGGCTGAGATCGCGGGTTCGAATCCCGCCGGGGCTACTTTT
>CAZHAC010000259.1:0-3656 GCA_964529765.1 uncultured Actinomycetes bacterium | reverse complement strand
GTCGTGCTCGACGAGGCCTACGTCGACTTCGCTCCCGAGGAGCGCAGCGACCTGCTCCGAACCCACGACAACCTGGTGATCCTGCGCACGCTCTCCAAGTCGGGTGCGCTGGCCGGCCTACGCATTGGCTATGCGCTCGCCCACCCCGACCTCATCGAGTCGCTGGACGTCGTCAAGGACTCGTACAACATGGACCGCCTGGCGATCGCGGGAGCGGTCGCCGCGATCGAGGACGTGGACTACCGCGCCAACCTCGTCGAGTACGTCATCGACGAGCGGAGGTGGCTCGCCGACCGGCTGCGAGAGCGCGGGTTTGAGGTCTCTCCCTCGGCCGCCAACTTCATCTTCGTCCGCCCTCCGAAGCCCGCGGCCGAGGTCTACGAAGCGCTTCGGTCGCGGCGGATCCTCGTCCGCCACTATGACCGGCACCCGATCGCGGGCTACTTCCGCATCACCGTTGGAACCCGCGAGCAGCACGAGCTGCTCATCGACGCACTGGAGGAGATCCTGCAATGACGCCGACGTCGACGGACGCCCGGGCCCTGATCGAGGCAAGCACCAAGAGCGTGACGCTGCGCCGTCACATGCGCTCCGTCGAGGCCGCAATGCGCGCTTACGCCCGCCGTTTTGACGAGGACGAGGAGCGATGGGCCACGATCGGCCTGATCCACGACTGGGACTACGAGATGCACCCGACGCTCGACCAGCATCCCCAGGACGGCATCGAGATGCTCCGAGAAAAGGGCTGGCCGGAGGATTACCTGACCGATATCGCTTCCCATGCCGACCACCTCCAGGTGGAGCGCGACACCAACCTCCGGAAGGCGCTCTACGCGGTCGACGAGATGTGCGGGTTCATCATCGCCTGCGCCCTCGTCAAACCCGACAAGAGCCTCTCCTCGGTGGATGCGCGGAGCGTTCGCAAGAAGATGAAGGACAAGGCCTTCGCCCGTGGCGTCCATCGGGAAGAGCTGCTCGCCGGCGCCGAGGCGTTGGGGTTACCCTTCGACGAACATGTGGAGTTCGTGAGGGACGCGCTCAAGCCGATCGCCTCGGAACTGGGCGTGAATCCGTGAGCTCGCGGAGCGCGCGACCGCAGGTCCTCCTGCTGCACTCCATCCTCGAGCCGGGCCCGACCCTGCTCTCGGAAGTAGCCGAGGTCCTGGACTTTCCGAGCAATGTGCCGCTGACCGAGGAGAACATCCGGGAGGCGGCCGAAGGCTGTTTTGGAATCGTGTCGATGGTGATGGATCCCATCCGGGAGAGCGTCCTCTCGACCCCCGGACTGCGCTGCGTCTCCAACGTCGCGGTCGGCTTCGACAACATCGACGTCGCTGCCGCCACCGCGCACGGCGTGATGGTGACGAACACACCGGGAATCCTGGACGAGACGACCGCCGACTTCGCGTTCGCGCTCTTGATGGCCACCGCACGCCGCATGGTGGAGGCCGACAGCATCGTCCGCAGCGGGCAGTTCAGAGGCTGGGGCATCGACATGCTGCTCGGCCAGGACGTCAACCACGCAACCCTCGGCATCATCGGCATCGGCCGGATCGGGCGGGCGGTGGCCCGGCGAGCCCGCGGGTTCAACATGCGCGTTCTCTATTTCGACACCAATCCGCTGCCTGCCGAGGCCGAGCGCGATATGGGCGTTCAGCGCTGCGACCTGGACACGCTGCTGGCCGAGAGCGACTTCGTCTCGGTACACGTGCCCCTGAGTGAGAAGACCCATCACCTCTTGAGCACGCCGCAGTTCGAGCGCATGAAGAACACGGCGGTGCTGGTCAACACCTCGCGTGGTCCGGTCGTCGACGAGGCGGCGCTCGCCGAGGCGCTGAAGAACCGCCAGATCCTCGGCGCCGGGCTCGACGTCTACGAGCGTGAGCCCGCCGTCCACCCGGGCCTGCTGGCGTCGCCCCACGTGGTGCTGGCACCGCACATCGCGAGCGCCTCCGTCCACACGCGCTCCGAGATGTGCGCGGTGGCCGCCCGCAATATGGCCACGGCGGTCCGCGGCGGGCGCCCCGCCAACCTGCTCAACCCTGAAACACTGAACGTCATCCGCTGATCGTTCCCAAGCTTCTCGCGCTCGACCTCGACGGGACCATCATCTCGTTCGATCTCAAGCTCGACCCCGCGGACGTCGAGGCGCTGGATCGTGCCCGGGCAGCCGGCCTCCACGTGGTGGCTTGCACCGGCCGCCCCTTCCCCGGTGCGCTGCCGTGGGTGCGGCAGCTCCACATAACCGAGCCGTTTGTCTGCTACCAGGGCGCGCAGGTGCGCGATCTCGCCGGCGACACACTCCTCGACCGCGGCGTGCCTCATGAATTGGCGATCGAGGTGGTCCGCTGGTGCCGGGAGCGCGACGTGCACGTGCAGGTCTATCGCGACGACCAGATGCTGGTGGAGCGGGACCGCCCCGAGGCTCGGCAGTACTCGCACCACGCCGGAGTCGCGTTCAACGTCGTCCCCGACCTCGACAAAGCGATGGGCGCCACCACGCCGAAGGTCGTGATCGTGAGCACCGAGGAAGCAGTCGAGGGGTGGCTGCTCCGCGACGTCCGGGCCGCCTTCAGCGGCCGCCTTTTCATTGCCACCTCGACGCCCACCTACGTAGAGCTCACGAATCCGGACGCCGACAAGCGGCAGGCGCTCGAATTCCTATGCGGGCGTTTGAGGGTGCGGCCGGAACAGGTGGTCGCGGTCGGCGACGGCCGCAACGACCAGCCGATGATCGACTGGGCGGGGCTCGGGGTGGCCATCGAGGGGGCCCCGCGCGAGGTGCTGGAGTCGGCGGACAAGATGATCGGCCCACCGGGCAGCGGCGGAATCGCCCGGCTCGTGGCCGAGTTGTTGAGGTAAATACATGAGCACGCTGTTCCTGGTTCACGCTCATCCCGACGACGAGTCCATCAGCACGGGCGGCATCATGGCCCGGGCTCACGACGAAGGCCGGCGTGTTGTGCTGGTCACCTGTACGCGGGGTGAGCTGGGCGAGATCCACAACATGGACGAGGCGGCGACAAGGCCGCACCTGGCCGAGGTGCGCACACAGGAGATGCGGAGAGCCGGCGAGATCCTGGGGCTCGACCGCCAGGAGTTCCTCGGCTACCGCGATTCGGGAATGGCGGGAACCGCCGGCAATGACGATCCCGCGTCCTTCCACCGGGCCCCGACGCTGCAGGCGGCCACCCGGCTGGCTGGGCTACTGCGCGAGGAGCGGCCGGACGTGGTGGTGACCTACGGAGCCGACGGCATCTACGGGCACCCCGATCACGTGAAGGCCCACGAGGTGACAGTGGCCGCGCTCGACCTCCTGGCGGCGGAAGGATGGCAGCCGGCGAAGGCTTACTTCTGCGCGCTTCCCCAGTCGTTCCTGAAGTCGATGGCTGAGCGGGCGCAGGCGGTTTTCGGAGACGACGAGGCCGCAGCGCGGATGGCTTCTTTGATGCGCGGGATCCCCGACGAGGAGATCACGACGGTCGTCGACGTCTCGGAGTACGTCGACCGCAAGCGGGCGGCCTTCGCCGCCCACGTTTCTCAGAACGACCCCAACTCGCCCTGGCAGACGGCCGGGGAGCAGATCTTCGAGACGGCGTTCAGCAAGGAGGCGTATGTGCTGGCGCGGGGTGCGCTGGGCGACGAGCGGCAGGAGA
>CAZHAC010000258.1:0-3674 GCA_964529765.1 uncultured Actinomycetes bacterium | reverse complement strand
AGGACCTTGTAGGCCAGCCGGCGCAGGTAGGCCTCGTCCAGCAGGTCGGCCGGGCTGAGGTTGGTGGAGAGCACGAGCTGGGCGCGAAACGGCACCTCGAGCTTGCGGCCGGTGGCCGAGAGGTTGAGGAAGTCGACTCCCTGCTCGAGCGGCACCAGGAGGCGGTCGAGGATCGCTTTGGGCGGCACCCGCTGGCGCCCGAGGTCGTCGATCAGGAGCACGCCTCCAAACGCCTTCACCTGAAGCGGCGCCTCATAGGTGCGGGTGACCGAGTCCCAGGTTGGCTCGAGCATCTCGAGCATGAACTCGCCGCCCACCTGCACCAGCGGCCGCTCGATCCGGCGCCAGCGCTGGTCGGCGGGCTGGGATCCGCTGGCCAGCCGATGCAGGGCGGGATCGAACACTCGGATCACCTCGCCGCCGGCGTCGACGGCCACGGGCACGATGATCGGCTCGCCGAGCAGCTGAACGACACGGCGGGCCAGCGACGTCTTGCCGTTGCCTGGCGGGCCGTATATGAAGAGAGAGCCTCGCGAGTTGACGGCCGCGCGCACCGCCTCGAGCACGCCGGCGGGGACCTCCAGCCCGGACAGGGCATCGGCCAGCCGCGTGGTCGTGAGCACCGCAGGGCGGGCGGCCTCCTCGCCGGCCGCGTTGAGCTCGGCGAGCGAGACCGGAGCCGGGCCGAGGTACTTGGTGCCGGGCAGCGTTTCCAGGTGTGCTCGCCCTCGCGAATTGATGGCGTAGTCCATCCGCTCGGGAAGCGGCCGGCCGGCGGCGCCGTTGGCGCCGAGCCCGAGAGAGTCGATGAAGCTCCCTGAGGTAAGCGTGTTGATCGCCGCCTCGATGCTCTTGTAAGGCACGGCCATCTGCTCCGACAGCTCGTAAGCGCTGAGCTTGGAGGCCGAGCTCAGGAGCCGAAGGATCATGCCTTCGGCCAGCCCGCGGTCGAGCTTGGGAACTTTGCCGCCGGGCGACGTGGAGGGTATCGCCGGCAGCGACCGGTTGGTCGCCATCGGCGTCTGCGTGTCGAGATTCTGGAGCACCGCCTCGACGATCCGGGCCCGAAAGCGGGCGCGGTCGGCGGGGTCGGGCGGATGGCCCTCACGGCGGCGGCTGATCCAGTCGGGAACGCCCGAATACACGACGTTCGGCCCGATCGCCACCTTTACGGTGTCCGGCTCCGCCGCCGAGACCCGGATCGCGATTCGGTTCAAATAGCCCTGGTCCTTAAGAGCCGCCCAGGAGCGTTCCCAGGCGACCCGCCCTCGGCCCTCCCAGGTCTGCCGGATGGTCCGGTCATTGGCGAGACGTACGCCGTCGCCCTTCCCGTACCGCCTGCGCACGAGCTCGCTGAGGTCGCGATCGCAGTCTTCGGCGACCATCGCCGCCAGCGGCAGCGCCCGATCCTCGACGGCCGGCCGGTGCTTGATCTCGCGGATGGTCCCGGCGGTCGCCGACAGGGCGCGGACGACGCTCGCGTGGCGCGGACAAAAGGGCACCGCGTCGAGAAACACGACGTGCTTCTTGCACCACCAGCTCACGCACTGGTTGCCGCTGGCGTCGACGTAAGCGCAGGCCCAGCCCTGGGTGGCGTTGCACCCGCTGTAGAAGCAGCCACCGGCGCCGTTCTCACGAGGCTTGCCCTGTGCGATCGCGCTGATCAGGTTGCGAAGGGTGTTCGCGGTCTGTGGCGGCGGGGCGTTGGGGGGAGGGGTGAGCGGCCGGTTCGCCTCCGGCCGCGTCGCCTGCATGAGGGCTCCGGCGAACTCGTCGCACGACTGGTAACGCTCATCCGGCTGCTTGGCCATCGCCTTGGCGATCACGGCCATCACCGGCGCGGGGATGGCGGTCGACGGCCGCGGCTCTGAGAAGACCTGCGAGTGGAGGACGTTCGCCATTCCACCCGTGAAGGGGGGCTGGCCGTGCAGGAGCTCATACAGGATGACGCCCAACGCGTAGATGTCGGTTCGGCGGTCGACAGCGTCGCCTTTGACCTGCTCGGGCGCCATGTACGCGGGCGTCCCGACCATTGCGCCCGTGGCGGTCAGGTTCTTGTCGTCGCCGATGACCTTGGAGATCCCGAAGTCCAGGATCTTGGTCTTGCCTTCCTTGGAGACCAGGACGTTGTCCGGTTTGAGGTCGCGGTGGACGATGCCGCGCCCGTGGGCGGCGCCGACCGCCGACAGCAGCTGCTGGATGAGGTCGAGCGAGACCTCGGCTGTGAAGCGGCCGCTGTGGTTGAGCCAGTAACGGAGAGAGCGCCCTTCGACGAACTCCATGACGATGAAGAGCGAGCGTTCCTCGGCGTCGAAGTCGTAGACGCGGACGATGCCGGGGTGGTTTAGGGACGCAATCGCCGCCGCCTCGCGCTTGAATCGCTCGCGGAAGCTCTCGTCCTCGGTGAAGCTCTCGGCCAGGACTTTGATGGCGATCGGTACGCCGAGGCCGGGGTGGATGGCCTGATAAACGACACCCATGGCACCCCGTCCGAGCTCCGCCTGAATTGCGAAGCGGCCCAATCTACCGACAGTAGGATCCCTCACACCCGCCGGCGGATTTTCGTACGCGTGGGCAGCGCCTGTGACCCCCTTAGGTGTCTTTTTGTAAAGGGGAACCTGTCAAGCTTGGGGAACGCCCGCCGGCGCCGCCGCGGCCTCGTCGATGGGCGTCGCCTGCTGGCGCAGCACCTTTTTGTCGAACTTGCCGACCGAGGTTTTGGGCACCTCGTCGATGAAGCGGACCTCGTCGGGGATCCACCACTTGGCGACCTTGTCGGCCAGGAAGTCCTTGATCTCCTGCGCGGTAATGCCGTCCTTGTGCTCGGGGCGAGGGACGACGTAGGCCACCGGGCGCTCGGACCACTTGGAGTGCTCGAGCCCGATCACCGCCGCCTCCTGGACCTTCGGGTGGGCCATGATCGCATTCTCGAGTTCCACCGACGAAATCCATTCGCCGCCCGACTTGATGACGTCCTTGGTCCGGTCGACGATCCGGATGTAGCCGTCGGGCGTCATTGAGGCGACGTCACCCGTCTTGAACCAACCATCCTCGGTCACGCGGCCGGGGTCCGCGTTGTTGTGGTAGCCGCTGGCGATCCACGGGCCGCGGCACTGGATCTCGCCGAAGGCAACGTCGTCCCAGGGCAGCGAGGCGCCGGTTGCCAGGTCCGCGATGCGGATCTCCACGCCGGCGGCGGGAACGCCCTGGAGGAGGCGGGTGTCGAGCTCGTCCTCCTCCTCGATCCAGCTCCGAACTACCCCCACGCTGCCGATCGGAGAGGTCTCGGTCATGCCCCAGGCGTGGAGGATCGGAAGGTCGAGCTTGTCCATGCGCTCCATGAGAGAGCGAGGGACCGCCGACCCTCCGCAGAGGACGAGTCGCACCTTCGGCAGCCGCCGGCCCGTGTTCTCCATCAGGCCGGCGATGCTGATCCAGATCGTGGGCACGCCGGCCAGGTAGGTGGCTTCTTCCCTTTCAGCGAGGTCGAGGACGACCTGGGCATCGCCCATGAAGCGGTCGGGGAAGATGATCTTCGAGCCCGTCATGCCGCAGGCGTACGGGATGCCCCACGAGTTGGCGTGGAACATCGGAACCAGGGGCAGGATCGAGTCCTGCTCGCGCAGCCCGAGGCCATCGGCCTGCATGACCGCCAGCGAGTGGAGGAACTGCGA
>CAZHAC010000257.1:0-3680 GCA_964529765.1 uncultured Actinomycetes bacterium | reverse complement strand
GCGAGGGCGCCAGGTTGTGCGCCTTGCCGAACAGGTGGCGAACGTTGACCGCCGTGATGTACAGAAGCTCGCGGGCGCGGGTGATGCCCACGTAGCAGAGCCGCCGCTCCTCCTCTAGCCCTCCCTTCTCGGACAGGGCGCGCTCATGCGGCAGCACCTTGTCCTCCAGGCCGGTGAGGAAAACGACAGGCCACTCCAGCCCTTTCGCCATATGGAGTGTGATCAGTGTGACCCGCTTGCGCCGCTCCTCGAGATCGTCGGTGTCCGAGGTCAGCGCGAGGTCGGTGAGCATGCGCTGAAGCCCCCGCGGTGGTGGCAGAGAATCGTAGTCGGAGGCAATCCGGCGGATTTCCTCTAGAGAGTCGAGGCGGATGCCGCCGGCGCGGGTGCCGTCGTCGTAGTAGGCGGCGAGGCTGCAGCGGCGGATCAGCAGCTGGACCAGCTCCGAGGGCCGCCGGCTGCCGGCCTCCGCCGCCAGGGGCGCCACCTCCTCGTAGAAGGATCGCAGCGCCGCTTCCGCGTCCGGCCGCACCCCGGCTGCACCGGCCATCCCGCAAACGTCGAGCAGGGTCATATCCCCGTCCGCCGCCGCCCCGACCGCCGCCTGGACCGTGCGCTCGGATATCCGCCGTTTCGGCGTGTTGGCGATCCGATCGAAGGAGACGGCGTCCACGGGATTGGCCACGAATCGCAGGTAGGCGATCACGTCCTTCACCTCGCGGCGATCCCAGAAGCGCATCCCGCCCACCAGGTTGTAGGGGATGCGGGCGCCGAGCAGCGCGCGCTCGAAGGCGCGGGCCTGCGTATTCGTTCGGAAGAGGACGGCGAAGTCTCCCCAGCCGCGACCCCCGGAACGGCCCATCGCCTCAATCTCGCCGACGACGTACTCCGCCTCCCGGTCGTCGTCCTCGGCGAGCACGAGCACCGGGCGCGCACCTCGTCCGAGGTCGCTCCACAGCCGCTTCGCGGCGCGTTCGGGATTGCGTTCGATCACCGAGTGGGCGGCGTCCAGGATCGCCTGGGTAGAGCGGTAGTTCTGCTCCAGTTTGACCACGCGCGCCTCGGGATAGTCGCGCTTGAAGTCGAGAATGTTGCGGATGTCGGCGCCGCGGAAGGCGTAGATCGACTGGTCGTCATCGCCGACGACGGTGAGGTTACGGTGCTCACCGGCCAGCAGGGCGAGCATTCGGTACTGGGCGCGGTTGGTGTCCTGGTACTCGTCGACCAGCACCTGGGTGAAGCGGCGCTGCCAGCCGGACCGAACGTCCTCGTGCTCCTCGAGCAGCCGGACCGTGTTGCAGAGGATGTCGTCGAAGTCCATGCCGTTGGACTCGCGCGCCAGCCGGTTGTAGACCTCGAACAGGCGGGCGACCCGGGCGTCGGCCGGCACTGACATTTCCGACTTAGCTCGCGAGATGGCGAACAGGAGGGTGCTGACGGAGTGCTTCTTCGGATCCAGTTCGAGCTCCGCGAGCGCTCGCTTGACGATCGCCTTCTGGTCGTCCTCGTCAAAGATCACGAAATTCTTGCGATAGCCCAAGCGCTCGGCGTCACGTCGCAGCATCCGGGCGGCGATGGCGTGGAAGGTGCCGATCCACATCCCCTCCGGCGAATGGCCGAGCTCTTCCGTGACCCGTGCGCGCATCTCACGGGCCGCCTTGTTCGTGAAGGTCAGGGCCAGTACCTGCGAGGGCTCGGCGACGCCGTCCCGGAGCAGTTGGGCGATACGCATGGTCAGGACTCGCGTCTTACCGCTGCCTGCTCCCGCGAAGACCAGCAGCGGCCCTTCGCGGTGTTCGACCGCCTCCCGTTGGGGCGCGTTGAGATGGGGAGAGGGCGGCACGGGCCGGAAAGACTAACTAAAGAACCTGGTCGAGCAGCCGCCGGACGACCCGCGTCGGTAGCCCGATCACCGTCTCGCGGTCGCCGTCCACCCGGGTGACGAAGCGCGCCGCCGCGCCCTGCAGGGCGTAGGCGCCGGCCTTGTCCATCGGTTCGCCTGTGTCGAGGTACCAATCGAGGTCTTCGGGCGAGAGCTCGCGAAGGGTGAGATCGGTCGAGTCGTACTCCGACAGCGAGCGGCCGCGGCCGGCATCGGTCAAGGTGACGGCGGTCAGCACGGTATGAGTGCGGCCGGAAAGCCTTTGCAGCATGGCACGAGCGTGCTCGCGCGAGTCCGGCTTGCCGAGCACGTCGCCCTCGACCACGACAATGGTGTCCGCCGCGACCACCACGCCCGCGTCGACGCGCCCCGCCACCTCGCGCGCTTTGGCCTCGGCGACCCGAATCGCGTAGTCATGAGCGGATCCGCCCGAAAAGCGCTCCTCGGGCAGCTCAGGCAGTACGACCCGGAACTCGAACCCGGCGCGCCGAAGGAGCTCCGCGCGCCGGGGCGAGCCCGAGGCCAGGATCAGTGGCCGCAGGCCACTCAGGCTCGCTTCGATTCCAGTGCGATGGGCTTGAAAACGGACATCCGGAGGCCGGCGTAGATGAGAGCGGAGAGCAGGAAACCGACCACGAAGGTCAGGTCACCGATCTGAGGGAAGTTCGAGACGAAGTAGCCACCGTGGTAGACCTGCTGATCGGCGAACTGCCAGATCGCAATGCCGCCACCGACGAACATGGCGATCGGACCCGCCCAGTTCGCGTACCGGCGCTCGTAGAAGATCGACTGGTCACCGAAGTCGCCACGGCGCATCCAGTAGTCGGTCAGAACGACACCCAGCCAGGCGCCGATCCAGTAGGTGATGACCAGGAGGAAGCTCTCGTACTTGCTGCCCGGCCCCACGTTGGCCTGGAAGGCGAACCCGATCACCAGACCGAGCACCCCGGCGGCGACGGCAACGATTGCCCGCCGGATATGGGATGGGATGTTGATCCCCAGCGTCAGGAAGGACATTGAGCCGCTGTAGATGTTGAGGACGTTGGCGGCGACGGCTCCCAGGGCGATCGCCACGAGGGTTGCGTAGTAAACCGACCCCGGCATCGCGTGGACCATCTGGGCGGTCGGAATATCTGTCGGTCCCCACACCGTCCCCGCGACGGTGGCCAGCGCGGCCCCCATCAGCTCGAGCACCATGCAGGAGAGGAAGACGCCGAAGCCGGCCCAGAATCCCACCATGGCACGGTTGACGTCGGGCCTCTGGTAGCGCGTGTAGTCAGACGCGTAGGGGTTCCAGCCCACGGCGTAGCCGAGAGCGGTGCCCGCGGTCAGCATGAAGGCGCCGAAGTCACCGCCGAAAGCCAGCGGTGCCTTGGGGTTGAAGGCAGCGCCGAAGTGGGCGTTCGTGAAGGTGAAGATGGTCGCTAGCGCGAATATGACGGCCAGCGGAACAAATGCGTAGCGCTCGAAGGTGTGGACGAGATTGTGTCCGAAGAATGCGACCAGCACCTGGGCGAGCACGATGATCGTGAAGGTGACGACGAAGGGCAGCGCGCCATTGCTCAGGGCGGTCAGGGCAAAGGCGCCGCTGACTGAGTTGACGATGAACCAGCCGATGTTGGCGGTCAGCGCATTGAGCCCGGCGGGCAGAAAGTTACCGAAGAAGCCGAATGCGCCGCGGCTCTCCACCATCTGCGGGACGCCGAACTTCGGGCCCCAGGAAGAAAGCGTCGCATGGGTCACGGAACCGAGCGCGGTGCCGATCAGGATGCCGAGCGCGACGCTCAGGAAGCTGCCG
>CAZHAC010000256.1:0-3684 GCA_964529765.1 uncultured Actinomycetes bacterium | reverse complement strand
CAAGTCCCGGCTCTCCACTGTAGGCGCGCCAGTAGGACCGGCGAGCGAGGTCTCCCGACACCAGCAGCCGGTGGCTGTAGCCTCGCCGCACCAGCTCGGCCAGCCCGGCCGCCCGATCCGTGTCCGACCCGTACTTGGCTTTGCCCACCTGGTCGTAGCCGATGTAGACGCCGGTCCGGAGCACGGACTCGTGGTACTCGACGTCCGGCTCCAGGTCGAGGTGTCCGATGATGACCCGTTCCGGATCGGCGCCAGAGGCCAGCAGCAGGTCAACCTGCTCCAGGGCGAGCTGGCCGTGCTCGGTGTGAGTGGTGATCGGTGCTCCCGTCGCCAGCTGAGTGCGGGCGGCGGCCCGGAACGCGCGCTGCTCGCCGGCGGTCAGCAGATCGCGGCTGCCGCCGACCTTGATGACGCCGGCGCGGACTCCGTCCATGCCTTCGCGCAGATCGCGGGTGAAGCGGCCGGCCAGCTCGTCTACATCCGCATTGGCAGTGAACGGGGCGGACCAGCGGTCTTTGTGGTGGCCGGTGGCGGCGATGATGTGGACGCCCGTCTGCCGACTTAGCTCCGCGAGGCCCTGAAGGTCGCGTCCATAGTCGACCGGAGTCACCTCGACCACAGTGCCCCCGCCCGCCTCGCGGAAGCGCGCCAGCTCAGATGCGGCGGCCGCGATGTCGTCGAGCACCAGGTCGGGATCTGCGTCCTCCACGAGCGGCCGGCCGAGCAGATGCTCGTGGCTCAGAGTGAGGCCCAACTGCTCGGCTGGCAGCGGACCGAGCACGGTCTGAGCTGATGGCATCAGGCGGTGACCCAGGCGGCCGGCTCGGCCGGCTCGCGGGGAGAGTCGAGGAGGGCGCCGCTCGCTGCCAGCTGGGCTCTCAGCTGGGCGACCTCGAGCTCACGTGGGGGGCGGCCGTTCGCCAGCGCCATCGCCATGGCGACGCCGGAGGCCTCGCCGGTCAGCATCGCCTGCCCGGAGTTGCGGGCCGAGGCCTGTGCCCCATGCGAGGCCGAGAAGCAGCGACCCGCGACGAGCAGCCACTCCACCCGCTTGGGCAGCAGGGTGCGGAAGGGGATGCCGTAGAAGCCGTCGCCCCCGACGTGGGCCCAGCGCGTGTCGCGGCCCGGCCCATGGTCCTCGACCGGCGCCGCGCAGAGCCCGATCTGGTCGGGAAAGGTCCGGCCGGCGAGCACGTCGTCCTCGGTCAGGACGTACTCGCCGAACAGCCGGCGGCTCTCCCGGACGCCGATGTGGTGACTGGTGGCGAGGAGCCAGGAGTTCTCGTAGCCGGGCACGCGCTCGCGCAGGAAGCGCGCGTACTCATGAGCCTGGCGGCGCCCGTCGATCTCCGCCCTCGTCACCTGGAGGGGATCCGTCGGGTCGACGTTGGGCACTCGCACCATGTTGGCCTGCACCACTCCCGGGTGCGGCGTTCGGTGGATCGAGCCATCCTCGCGAGGCAGGTGGAAGTCGCCGCTCCGGTTGGCTTCGCGCATCAGTTCCACCAGGTCCCGATGGCGCATCGCCGCCGACCGCTCGGTGTCCACGCCGGCCAGGAAGAAGATCGTGGTCAGCGACTGCAGCGCCTCGGCTGTCGAGTCCTGCATCGGCGCCCCGGCCAGGGCGGCCACGTCGGCGTCACCTGAGCAGTCGATCGTGGCCTGGGCGCTTACGGCCAGGCCGCCTCCCTTGGCCGCCAGCGCGACGGCTCGTATCCGGTCCCGGTCCATCTCTACGCCGCTCGCAAAGCAGTGGTAGAGCGGCGTCACGCCGGCCTCCAGCACCATCTCGTCGAGCAGCAGCTTCAGGGCTTCGACGTCGTAGGTGACGCCCATCCCGGCCCCGTAGGTGTTCGGGCGGTGGAAGGCGGCTCCCCGATCGAGCAAGCGGCTGAGAACCTCGAATGAGATTCCCCCCACCACCTGCCTTGGCTGCTCGCCTGGCGAGTAGAAACCATAAAAGGTATCGACGGCGGTCGCGGTGCGGCTGCCGCCCAGGTAGCCGTGCGTTTCCACCAGCAGCGTGCGGACGCCGGCACGCGCGGCGGCGATCGCCGCCACCGCTCCGGCCGGCCCACCGCCGACCACGATCACGTCTGCGCTCAATTGAGCAGAGGCCTCGCTCATTCGTGCGAGAGGTGAGTATATTGGGCGCCGATGATCGGCGCCGGCGACCTCGATGCGGCGGTTGCGGCGCGCGCCTGCCGGCTCTTCTACCTCGAGGAGCGCAGCAAGTCGGAGATCGCCGCCGAGCTCGGCATCTCCCGCTTCAAGGTGGCCCGGCTGATCGCGGCCGCGCACGCCCGCGGTCTGGTGCGGATCGAGGTGATGGAACCCCAGCGCGACGTCGCCGCCCTGTCCTCGGAGCTCCGTGAGGGGCTGGGCCTGGTTGAGGCCGTGGTCGTACCCCAGTCGAGCACGGAGGCCGCCGGGCTGGCCGCCGCCCAGCTTCTGCGCGAGCGGCTGAGCCGCGGAGACCTGGTCGGGCTGGGTTGGGGGCGCGCCGTCCACGCGGTCGTCCAGGGCTTGGAGGTCGCGCGCCCGGCGGGCCCGGTGGACGTAGTCCAACTGGCCGGCGGCGTGCCGGGGGTCGAATTTCCCCTCAGCGCCATCGGCCTGGCGGCGCGAGCGGCAGAACTGCTCGGCGGCCGCCTGCATCCTCTGCACGCGCCGGCTTTCGTGGCCAAGCGACGCGCCTGGGAGGCGCTGCTGGCCGAGCCGGCGATCGCCTCCACGCTCGGGATGGCCAGTCACGCGGCCGCCGCCGTGATGGGCGTGGGTGCCTGGCCGCTCGGGCCGGTGGGTGCGGCCCCGGGCTCCGCCCTGCTTCTGGCCGGTGCCCTCAAGCCGCGCCAGGAACGCGACCTACGCCGGGCCGGGGTCTGCGGCGACGTCCTCTGTCATTTCTTCGACGCGCACGGGCGGATGCTGCGGAACGCCGAACCGCTGCCGGTCGCACCTTCGGTCGAGCAGCTGAGGGCAATTCCGTTCCGCCTGGCGGTTGCCACTGGCGTCGAAAAGGCAGAGGCGCTGCGGGCCGCGGCGCGCTCCGGCCTGGTCAACGCGATCGTCACCGACGCGGGTACCGCTGCCATGATGGTCGGCCGATGAGCGAGCTGGCCGGGCGGGCGGCGATGGTGACGGGTGCCGCCGGCGGAATTGGCGGTGCCGTGCTCGGCGCCCTGGTTGAAGCCGGGGCGCGCGTCCTCGCGGTGGATCGCGATATCTCTGGAATCGCCGCTTCGGACGTGGTGGAGCCGTTCGCCTGCGATGTGACCGACGCGGCGGCCGTCGAGGCCGCAGTCGCGCGTTGCGTGGAGCGCTTCGGCGGACTTCAGGTCGCCTTCAACGGCTTCGGCATCAGCGGCCGCCGCTATGGCGATGGCCCCGTGGACGCCTGCACGGACGAGGGCTGGCGGACTGTGCTGGACACCAATCTGACCGGCGTCTTTCACTGCTGCCGGGCTCAGGTCAAGGCGATGCTCGCTGGTGGCGGTGGCGCCATCGTCAACCTGGGCAGTGTGCTCGGCCTGGTCGGGGGCGACGAAGACTTCGCCACCCATGCCTACTCCGCCAGCAAGGGCGGGGTGATTGCGCTCAGCCGCGCGATCGCCGTCGCCTACGCCCCTCGGGGCATCGCCTGCAACGTGGTCTGCCCGGGTCTGATCGAGACCCCGATGAGCG
>CAZHAC010000255.1:0-3687 GCA_964529765.1 uncultured Actinomycetes bacterium | reverse complement strand
CGTCCTCTTCCCGCATGAGCTCGACCGAAAGCCGCTCGCGGAGTTGAACCATCTAAATGATTCGCTCGAACGACTGCATGTAATGAAGCCTCACCGTACCATAGCCCAACTCGGGCGCCGTTCCGATCAGGAGCGCCGCGGCTTCCCCAAAAGTCCGGAGCTCGTCGCTCGGGAGCATCCGCGCGCGAAGCGCTGCTTCTGTCGGCGGATGCAGCCAGCCCACAGCTGGGTAGAGCGAGGGGACGCTCACAGCCTCGGCCATCCCCTCTTCCCCATCCGGCAGCCGGTAATAGACGCGGCCACGACCAGCCTCGACGACGCCCATGGCGGGCACCGGCGCGCGCGCCTGTTGAATCTCGAGGCTGTGCAGCTCGAGCAGCGGGAGCCGCCGGCCGAGCGCGAGGCCGACGGCATAGGCGGCGCCCACACGGAGTCCTGTGAAGGAGCCGGGTCCGGTGGCCACGGCGATCCGCTCGACGTCGCCGGGACGGACGACATTGTGGACGAGGGCAGGCAGGTCCATCGAGCGGCCGGAAGGCCGGAACGCCTCGTCCACCACCTCGCCGCCTGGCGTGAGCGCGGCCACTGCGCTCAGCACCGACGAGGTGTCGATCACAAGGACCACGACGCTCTGCCCCCGTCCAATCGCAACCGGCGCTCGTTTTCGCCCAGCACTTCGAAGGTCACAGTGGCGCCGCCCGTCCCGGGCAGCCGGTCCCCCCACTCCACCACCAGGACGCCCTGGTCGAGCAGTTCGTCGAAGCCGAGCTCGGCCAGCTCGGGCGCCCGTTCGAGGCGGTAGAGGTCGGCGTGCGCGAGCTGGACCCGGCCCGAGTAGATCCGGACGAGCTGGAAGGTCGGGCTCATGACGTCGTCGCGACTACCAAGCCCGCGCGCCAGGCCACGGACGAAGGCCGTCTTCCCGGCCCCGAGAGCGCCTGCGAGCAGGAGTAGGTCGCCCGGCGCAAGGTGGGCGGCCAGGCGCTCTCCCGCCGCCTCGGTCTCCTCCGCTGAGCGGGTGACAAGCTCACGCGTAGTGGTCGTAGCCACCCGCTTCTCGCTCCACGCCGTCGACCTCGATCCGGCCGTCGCTGGTGAAGGTGCCGATTACCGGAGTCAGTGGCCGCGCCGGGCTGGCCACGATCAGCTCCACCTCCTCGCCGCTGGTCAGGGCCTGCTCGAGGGTTGCGCCTTCAGCGACCGGCAGGGCGGCCGAGTTGATGCGAGCGCCGACACCGGCCGCCGCCCGGAACTTGACCAGCTCCCGGATCAGTCCGTCGGAGATGTCGCCGCAGGCGGCGTCACGGGGCGCGATGCCGAAGCGGGGCCGAGGTCGAGTCGGCCGCCGCTCGGCCAGTGCCACCGCTTCTCCGCCCAGTGGACCCGTAACCGCGATCGACCAGCCGGCCCGCGCCGCCGCCCGCGCCAACGGCAGGTGCTCGCAGCGTCCGAGAGCGACCACGCTCAGCGTCAGCGGTCCGGGGGTCGAGGTCGTGTCGCCGCCGACCAGTCGGAGGCCGAACTCCTGAGCGCAGGCCGCCATCCCCTCGTAGATTTCCTCGACCACCCTGACGTCGATGGCAGCCGGCGCCGAGAGCGAGACCAGGCCATAGGTCGGGGTGGCGGACTTGGCCGCGAGGTCGCTCAGCGTCAGGGCGCACGCGCGCCAGCCCGCGGTGGCGGGCGGCATCCAGCTGAGGTCGAAGTGAACGCCCTCGACGAAGGTGTCGACCTTGGCGACGGTGACTTGCCCGTCCGGCTCCCGCCAAGCCGCGTTGTCGTCCTCACCGGCGCCGATCAGGAGGTCACCACCGCCGCGACTCAGGTGCGGCACGAGTCGAGCCAGCAACCCGAGCTCTCCGAGCTCTCTGAGGGTCGTCACCCTGCTAGTGCGCGCCGGGCGGCTCGAGCGGCGGCCTCCGGGTCGGCGGCCTCAAAGAGCGCGCGGATCATACACGCCTTGTGGACGCCGGCGGCCACGAGCTCGGGGACGTTGTCCGGCTCGACGCCGCCGATGGCAAATACGGGCACCGCGACCGCCGCCTGCACCTCGGCCACACCGGCGGGGCCGATCACGCGCTTTTCCGCCTTGATGGGAGTCGGGAAGGCGGGGCCGCACCCGATGTAGTCGGCGCCGTCGAGGACCGCCTGACGGGCGTCGGCCGGGACGGACGCCGAGGCGCCGATCAAGAAGCCGCTAGGCACCAGCCGGCGGGCCTCGGCCGGGGCCAGGTCGTCGGCTCCCAGGTGAACCCCATCGGCGCCGGCGAGCAGGGCGATGTCGAGGTAGTCGTTCACGATCAGCAGCGCGCCCGCCGCCGTGGTCAGGTCACGCAACCGGCGCGCGAGGACCAACAGCCGGCCGCGCGCGAGCGTCTTGTGGCGCAGCTGAAGCACCTCGGCGCCGCCTCCGAGGACCGCTCCGGCCACCGATTCAATGCGGTCGGGTGGTGCGTCGGCCGTGATCGCGTATAGGTGTGCGGCTTCCAGGCGGGTCCTGGCTTCAGGTGTGGGCGTCAAGTTCAGCGAACGTATACTCGCTCTCGCTTGCATTTCAATCTCGTTGACGGCGCCGTCGTCGCCGTCTTCGCGATCGCGGCTCTGGACGGTGCGCGACGGGGATTTCCAACCTACGCCACCGAGCTCTTCGCATTCGCTCTCGGCCTGGGGGTCGCTTTCCTCCTCTTCGAGCCCCTCAGCAGCGGGCTGCACATGCTCCTTGGTGTACCTATCGGCCTGGCTGGTTTCGGCATCTTCCTGATCCTGCTCGTGATCACCCATGGAGCCGTACAGACGTCGCTGCACGGGCGCGTCGAGTCGTTGGCGGCGAGAGTGCGGCTGACTACAAGAGCCGGCGCGCTGCCGGCGGTGGGGATCGCCGTGGTGCTCGCCGCGCTCGTCTTGAGCGCGCTCGTCGTGCTCCCCGGCGGCGACTACCGTACCCTCGTTCTCGGTTCGACCCTGGGGGCGACGATCGAACGCGACTCCGCGTTCATCGAGCCCGGACTGCGGCGGCTCCTGGTGCCGGCCAACCGGGAAAGCCCCGGCATCCTCAACCCGTCCGTGCCCCCAGACGCCGGCGAGAACGCGTTCTACCGTCTGTCCCTGCCCGATCAGCTGGACGCCAGCCTCGACGTCACCGCCGAGAATCGCATGCTCGCGCTCGTGAACAACGTCCGCGCCCAGAATCATCTGCCGGCACTCCAAATGGACCCGGTCCTCCAGGCCGCCGCCCGCGATCACAGCCTCGACATGTACGGCCGCAAGTACTTCTCACACATGACTCCTGACGGGAAGAACCCGTTCGACCGCATGCGCGAGCACCAGGCGCACTTCGTCACCGCCGGCGAGAACATCGCCTTCGCGCCCGATATCAACCAGGCGGAGGAGTCGCTGCTCGCGAGTCCGGATCACCGGGCAAACATTCTCAATGCCGACTTCCGGTGCGTGGGGATCGGGGTGTATCGCGCGGCGGGCTATGAGGAGATGTTCACCCAGGACTTCTCAGACTGCCGCTGAGGTAGCCACTGCGCTTGACTATCGGCACTGAAGCCGACTTGGGGCGCATGAATGGGATCGCGCGCGCGTTATCCGCGAAAGAAGGCTTGATGACGATGCAGGTCGTCGGCGCTACGGTTGGCGAGTACCAGATCCGGGACGAGCTGGGCGAAGGTGGCATGGCGCGCG
>CAZHAC010000254.1:0-3699 GCA_964529765.1 uncultured Actinomycetes bacterium | reverse complement strand
TGCTCTCGCTCATGGACCGCTGCGGCGAGGACAGCGTCGAGTTTCGGATCGTCCCCTCGATGCTCGAGATCATGACCACCCAGGTCACCGCTGATCAGCTGGACGGAATCCCGCTCCTCCAGTTCCGGCGCGGCCTCGACATCGACGGGCCCGCGCAAGCGGTGAAGCGGGTCTTCGACTTCACGCTCGCCGGGCTGGGCCTCATCGTGCTCTCGCCCGTGATGCTGCTGATCGCGCTCGTGGTCAAGGTCACCTCGCCGGGCCCGATCCTTCACCGCCAGGAGCGGGTCGGCCTCCACGGACGGACCTTCCGGATGCTCAAGTTCCGGAGCATGCGGACGGATGCCGAAGTGCGTAGCGGACCAGTGTGGGCGAGCAAGGACGATCCCCGGCGGACGCTGGTCGGCCGCGTCATCCGCAGGCTGAGCCTGGACGAGCTCCCGCAGTTCTGGAACATCCTGGTCGGGGACATGAGCATGGTCGGTCCGCGCGCCGAGCGGCCGAACTTCGTCCGAGAGTTCACCGCGCATAATCCGCGCTACGCTGACCGCCTTCGCGTGCGGCCCGGACTTGCCGGTTGGGCCCAGGCCAACGACCTGCGCGGCCAGACCCCCGTCGAAGAACGTCTCATTTACGACCTCTACTACATCGAGAACTGGAGCCTCGCATTCGACCTCAAGATCCTGCTGATAACGTTGTTCCGAGTCTGGACCCACAAGAACGCGTACTAGCCGTACGCCTGAAGCCGCGCGACGGGGAGCCGATCCTTTTCGAGGAGCTGGTCGTCGAGGGGGATCCGGTGACGCCGGACACGCGGCTCGAGGACGCCAACTACGTCGCCCTTGACGTCGAGACGACGGGCAATCGTCCTTTCCTGATCATCGAGATCGGTGCCGAGCGCTTCCGCTTGAGCGGCCCGCTCTCCCTGTACGACACCCTGGTCGACTGCCGGGCGCCCATCAATCGCTACGCCCAGCAGCGCCATCAGATCGACCGCGCGATGCTCGTGGGCGCGCCCGCGTTCGCCGACGCGCGCTCGGCCTTCCTCCGCTTCGCCAGCGGCGCCGTCCTGGTCGAGCACAGTCATGATGCTTTCGACACCTATCTCGTGGGTAGGGGTCTGAAGCGGCCGCTCGAGCACCCGATCGTCGACACCTCCGCCATGGCTCGCCTGGTGCTCGACCTGCAGGCCGGCCAGACGCCCGGCCTGGCGCGGGTGGTCGAAGAGCTCGGGATCAGCGCCAACCCGGCGCACGCGGCCCTGAGCGATGCCCAGGCCACGGCCGCCGTATTCCGGGAGCTCGTCAGGCGGGGCCAGGAACGCTTCGGCTGGTCGGTGGTGGGCGATCTCCTGGAAGCGCTGCCCAGGCCGGAGATCGACCGCTCGCGGATCGAACCGCGCGCCAGCGGGAAGGGACCTAGTCGAAGAGGCTCATCTGGAGGTCGGGCTGGGGATGAACCAGCCCGGACAGACCGACCCCGATCAGGCGAACCGGGTGCGCCTCCAGGTGCGACTTCTCCAGCGCTGAGCGGGCGGCGCGGAAGATCGTCTCGACGTCGTCGGTCGGGCTCGTCCGGCTCACCTGGCGGCTCACCAGGCGGAAGTCCGGCAGCTTGAGCTTGACGTAGACGGTCCGGGCGCGCACGCCCTCGGCCCGCAGGCGCTCGGTCACACGGTCGGTCAGGTCGCGGAGCGCGCGCTCCAGTTCCGCGCGGTCGGCGACGTCGCGCTCGAAGGTGGTCTCGGCGCTGATCGTCTTTGCTGGCCGGGTGCCGTCGACGGGCTCCCGGTCACGTCCCAGGGCCAATCTCTGGAGGACGGCGCCGTTGGTGCCCAGTGCCTGCAGCAGGCGCTGGGTGTCGTAGGCGGCGAGGTCGCCGGCGGTGCGCACGCCCATCAGGCGCAGCCGCTCCTCTGTCTTGGGACCGAGGCCGGGCAGGGCGCCGATGGGAAAGGGCGCCAGGAAGTCGGCTTCGCTGTCGGGCGGGACGATCACCAGGCCGTCGGGCTTGCGGCTGTCGCTGGCGACCTTGGCGACCAGCTTGCTGGTGGCGACGCCCACGCTGCATGTGAGCCCGACCTCGGTGCGGACCATGAACTTGATCCGGCGGGCTACCTCGTCGGGGGTTGTCGTGCCGTGCCGGGTGCGGGCGGTCACGTCCAGGTAGGCTTCGTCGAGGGCTACGGGCTCGATCTTCTCGGGGGGCGCAAAATGGCGAAGGATCGCGTGGACCTGCCGAGATGCCTCGCGGTACTTCGCCGAGTCGGGCGGGACGACGGTTAGCTGTGGGCTGAGCTGCTCGGCCTCATGGAGCGGCATCGCCGAGTGCACGCCGTAGGCGCGCGCCTCGTAGGAGGCGCCCATGACGACGGCGCGCCGCGAGCGGCCGGCGACCACGACCGGGATTCCGCGCAGCGCGGCGTCGTCGCGCTGATGGACGGAGGTGTAGAAGGCATCGAGGTCGACGTGGACGATGGTTCGCGCCCACGCGTCAGCTCTCGGCATTGGGCGCAGTTTAGACGCAAGATATGGGGGTCAGAAGCAGACGCCGTACACCTTGGTTGGGCCCTAAGTCGCTTCACGTACGCGGAGGCCAGCTCATTGAGGCCAGTCCAGAACGACACCGATGGATAGAATCCTTCGGAGTTGAAGGGCGTCATCCTCGCCGGCGGCACCGGCAGCCGGCTCTATCCGCTGACGCGGATCACCAATAAGCACCTCCTTCCCATCTACGACCGTCCGATGATCAGCTACGCCATCGAGGCGCTCGTCAAGGCGGGGGTCTGCGAGGTGATGCTGGTGACCGGAGGGACGCATGCCGGCGAGTTCCTGCGCCTGCTCGGCAACGGCCAGGAGCACGGCCTCGACCGCCTGCACTACGCCTACCAGGAGCGCCCGGGCGGAATCGCCGAGGCGCTGGGCCTGACCGAGCGTTTCGTGGACGGTGATTCGGTCTGCGTGATGCTGGCCGACAACATCGTCGAGCGCTCGCTGCAGCCGGCGATCGCGAACTTCAGCCGGCAGCCGGAAGGCGCCCGCATTCTGCTCTCGCGGATCCAGGATCCCGGGCATTTGCGCCACGTCGGCGTGCCCGAGTTCGACCCGGCAGGCAAGCGGGTGGTGCGGATCATCGAGAAGCCCGAGGACCCGCCGAGCAGCTTTGCCGTTACCGGGATCTACCTCTATCCGCCCGAAGTCTTCGAGGTGATCCCCACGCTCCAGCCTTCGGGACGCGGCGAGCTCGAGATCACCGACGTGAACAATCACTTCGTCGAGGCGGGGGCCATGGAGTACGACGTGCTCGAGGGCTTCTGGGGCGACGCCGGCGAGTCGATCGAGGCCTATTACACGGTCAACGACTTCGTACGCGCGCACGGCGCGAACAAGGACTGACGTTCGGGATGCCGATTCAGGACGTCGAGATCAAGCAGCTGGTAACGCACACCGACGAGCGCGGCTTCTTTCGCGAGATCATCCGGGAGACCGACGACTTCTTCGGGCATTTCGGGCAGTGGTCGCACTCGTTGATGTACCCGGGCACGTCCAAGGCCTGGCACATCCACCGAGTCCAGACGGACTGGTGGTACTGCATCGGCGCGCTCAAGGTCGCTCTTTACGACACGCGCGAGAATTCGCCGACCAGGGGTGAGCTGATGCAGTTCTTCATGGGCGACCGCTACGGCGCCAGCTGCGTGAA
>CAZHAC010000253.1:0-3717 GCA_964529765.1 uncultured Actinomycetes bacterium | reverse complement strand
CCTCCAGGGCGAGCGTGAGGTCGCGCAAGCGCTCGTGGAGGTCGGGGATGACCTGAGCTTCATAGCGGTCGAGGTCCATCCTCGTCAGCATCATCCGCTCGACCTCGTCCGCGGTCATGACAACCCTGCCGCTGCCGCCCGCCGCGTGAGGCGTCACCGCTGGCGCCCTCCGACGGTCCCGCCATTCGCGACCGCGGGCGGTGGCGCCGTTGACCCGGTCGATGCAATCGCGGCCGTCTTCTCGCGCGAGAGGAAGGAGCCGAGTTCCTGGATCGTGCTCATCAAGGGTGCCGGGAATACGACGGTGGTGTTCTTATCGACACCGATCTCGACCATGGTCTGAAGGTTGCGCAACTGGAGGGCCAGGGGATGGGCGAGCATGATGTCGGCGGCCGCGGCCAGCCTGTCGGCAGCAAGCGCCTCTCCGTCGGCGGCGATGATCTTCGCGCGCTTCTCACGCTCAGCTTCGGCCTGGCGCGCCATCGCCCTCTTCATGCTCTCCGGCAGTTGGATGTCCTTCAGCTCCACGAGCGTGACCACGACGCCCCAGTCCTCGGTCGCGACGTCGAGAATCTCGCGGATGTCCTGGTTGATCCGGTCGGTCTCGGCAAGCGTCTCGTCGAGCGTGTGCTGGCCGACGACCTTGCGGAGCGTGGTCTGAGCGATCTGGTTGATGGCCGCGCCAACGTTCTCGATGGCTACCACGGATTTCACCGCGTCTACGACCTTGAAATAAGCGACCGCGGAGACGTCAACACTGACGTTGTCCCGGGTGATGATGCCCTGGGATTGGATCGGCATGGTGACGATCCGCAGCGACACCCGGCGAAGCACGTCGACGGCGGGAACGATCGGTCTCAGCCCAGGAGGACGAACGCCGATTACCTTCCCTAGGCGAAAGTGCACGCCCATCTCGTACTGCTGCACGATCCGGATCGCGAGTAGCAGGACCAGCAGAGCCAATGCGACGACGACGATCAAGCCGATGACGATCCCGCTCATGGTCTGTACCTCAAATCGGATGGGCGAATCGGCGCCGCTCGCGCAAGCCTCGTCGGCACGGACTTGCTGAGGGCGGCGAGTCGGCTGTAGGCCTGATAAGCCATGCCGATGACTGCACTGTCGACGCGGGCCCATAACAATCTCAGTAACACGCGAGACGGGCGATCGGGCTGTGCAGTAGTCCTCTTCTGCCAACACCGCCGTGGAGTAATGTGTTGGCTGTAGGACTGAGGAGAAAGCCGTCACGAATCGTCGTCGAGTATCGAAATGCGGAGCGATGGCGCCGTTCTGATCACTTGTTCCCCAGGCATCCGCTTTGCGGTTCCGAGGAGGAGGCATGGCAGAGCCACGCGATACGGCTGAACGTCTCATCAAGGCGCTCAACGACGGCGACGAGACCGCTTTGACCGACCTGCTGGCCGAGGACGTTACCCTCGACGCTCCGGGCGGTGTTCGACGCCGCGGTGTGGGCGCGACAGCGCGTTACCTGATGTCGTGGGTCAACGGCTTCCCCGGTTGCCGAGTGACCTTCATCCGTCTACTCGTCGAGGGCAACGATGTTGTTCAGGTGCTCCGCTTCGAAGGCACCCACACCGCCACCCTGGAAGGACAGGGCGAGGACTTCCCCGCCACTGGCCGGCTGCTCGACCTGCAGATGGTCTGGATCGGCCGTTACGACCACCGCCTCTTGGTTGCGCTTCAGCTCAACTTCGACCGGCTCGACCTGATGACGCAGCTAGGGCTGACCACGCGCCGGCCGGTCGCGATCGTGTAGCCGGGTTTGTGCCGTGGACGAGCGGGGGCGATCATTTGATCGGGCCGGGTTTGGGCGTCGGCATTTGACGTATTGGGCCGGCTTTCTCTGCTCGTTCCCTCCTGATGGCGACCGCCCCGACGTCCAGGCCCGAGTCGTCGGACTCGATTGAGAGGTCGTGACTGTCGCTCTGGGCGGAAGGAGTGAGGCGGCGGTGCACGGTGGCGTCGCCGACCCAGGCTCTCCCCCACTTGCAGGTTGGTCCGTCTTCTGCATGGACCGACGAATTCGCGTCGGCCGTACGATTTCGGCTACCCGGCGGGCTTGTGCTTCCTGCGCTCCTGGACGTGGGGCGTCGGATCTGGCCGCGTAGACGCTCAATGCCGCACAGCGTAGGTCGTTGAAAGACCGTCCAGCTCTCCTTGCGACGCGCAATGACGGTCGACCACGCGACACGGTTTACCGGCGTTGTCGCCCCACGAGCTCCGGTCCGGCTACCCAACGTTGCGTCGCGACGCGACCGTGTCGCCTCGTGACGCGGCCCACGTCGGAAGTTACTGACCTTCTTACGGCGCGGCGCGCAAGACTGGGTCATGAAGCGTCCGAGAAGGCATCTTCAGCGACCCGACATCATCGCTGCCACCCGTGGTGGGGACTCGAGCCAGGGCATGGATGGCGAGGGTGACCCTAAGAGCGCGTCGTTGGAGCAGGCGATCTACTGGCGACAGATCTACGTCGACATTCTGGCCATGGAGGAATTGGTCATGGAACGCATCAAGGACCTCATGGACAAGCAGTCTCCGCTGGTTCGGCGCCAGGTCGAGTTGACCAACGTCCCGGTGATCACAGCCCAGGCGGCGAGGTTTCGTGAGCGCCTCGGTTTCTGGACCGCACGGATTGACGAACTTAGGTAGTCGTGTCGGCGCCCTGGCGCCGTCCTGGGTGGCTTTCTCGGTAGGAGCCCCGCGGAATCTGGTCGACGGTTCATCGGAGAGGTCCTGCTCGCCTTCGTGGGCGCCCAGATCCTGCTCCTTGCCTCGAGCCCTGTCGTCTCGTGGAAGACTCCATCTGCGCTAGGCCGGCCACCTCGACGACTGTGTTGGAGAGCGCCAGCCTAAAATCCGTTCCTCAACCCGATGCTGCCAGCTGAACCGAGACCCGGCTCCGTCCCCTTAGAGGGAGAGGACATCACTACCCCTCATTGGGAGGATGCGCGCCACTGGATGAGCATCTACGACGACCTGATCCGCTTCAAGCGGGGACTGCTGGCCAGGGTGGAGCGGGAACTGACCACTCTCAACCCAATCGCTCAGCATGCTGCCGCCGAAGACCTGAGGATCATCGAAGACCAGCTCGAGGGCTATCAGGCGCGGCTCGACCTCTGGTACCGCCGAGTCTGGGACCTAAAGGGGCTCTGGCTTGACCCGGATCGCCGCATGGTCCGCCACCAGGGCCAGGAAGCTCACCTCACGAACCGCGAGTTCCAGCTCCTCCAATTCCTTCTCGACCACCCACATCGGTACTTCACAGCCGACCAGATCAAGGACCGGGCGTGGGCCGAGCCGGCGCTCTTTCCTGAGGAGGTCCGCAACTACGTGCGCCGGGTGAGGAAGATTCTCGCTGCACTCGAAATCCCCTGCGATCTCGTCAATCGCCCGTCTAAGGGATACTCGCTGGTCTTCCGCGACAAAGAGTGACCCGGTTGCCGACAAAGGAGCCGAATCCCGGCATTGCTCAGAGCGCTCCGGGGGTAGTCGTCCCGCTCCAAGTGTCGTGCCGGATTCAGCTCGTCCGTCAAAGATCTGGGGGGCGGCGTAATAACGTCAGTAACAAAGGAAGGCGGTGAGAGGATCGCCTTAAGGCCCCTCGTTCGCGTCTGAAAGCGCAGGTCGCGGCCGATAACGGCAACGCTCCCTAAAGACGCGTGGACAGCATCACGAGCACCGGCGCCGCCATCACGG
>CAZHAC010000252.1:0-3718 GCA_964529765.1 uncultured Actinomycetes bacterium | reverse complement strand
GTAGACGACGGATCGGGTGAGGTCTACCCAGAAGTTTCCGATCGTGCTCAGCTGCCGGCGCGAGATCGCCCGGGTCAGGGCGATGGCGAGCGCGATGCCGGTAGCGGCGGAGAGGAAGTTGTGTGGCACCAGGCCCAGCATCTGGGAGAGGTACGACATCGTGGTTTCGCCGCTGTAGTTCTGCCAGTTGGTGTTGGTGGTAAAGCTGACCGCCGTGTTCAGGGCCAGGTCGGGAGCCACGGGCCCGAAACCCTGCGGGTTGAGCGGCAGGTGGTCCTGTACGCGGAAGATCACGTAGGTCGCGAGCAGCGTCGCGACCTGGAAGATCAGCATCGCGGCGAGATAGCCGACCCAGCCCTGCTCTCTATCTTCGCGGACGCCGGTGAGCCAGTACACGCCGCGCTCGACAGGGCGGACGACCGGGCTCAGGAACACGCGCTGGCCCGTGAAGACCCGGGCCATGTAAAGGCCCAGGAACCAGGCGCAGACGCCGACCGCCACCCATGTGACGACGGAGCCGATGACATCGGTCCACATTTCTCAGAACTTCTCCGGGAAGAGCAGCGCAACGAATAGATAGACGGTGACGAGCAGTGCTACGACGCCGGCTAAGAGATAGGGCAAGGTCATGGGAGGCTCCTCAGCGCGGCGACGTACAGGTAGCTCACCACCGTGAGCAGCAGCAGAAGGCCGAGCATCCAAACATCGAGAGGCAACATGGGGGCCAGCGTAGGAGCGCCGCCATCAACGAACGATCAACGAAAACGGCCGCCTCTACGCGCCCTTCCCATTTGTTGACGAGTCGTTGATCGCCGCGTCGTTACCTTCGTTTGGTGCTGGATTCGAGGGCGAAGCAGGCCGCGGCCTGGGGACGCCTGTTGGACAAGCCGGCCTTCGACTCGCGCGGCGAGTACCTGGGCGCGATAGAGGCGGTGAGTACGAGCCGCGATGGGCGGCTGCGGCACCTGGGTCTACGGCTCGGCCACGGCCGGCAGCTGCGCTTCGTCCCTGCCGACGGCGCGGTATTCGACGACGGCCGGGTGCTGCTGCCCGCCGCCGGGCGCCTGCACTTCCTCTAGCCTTCCTCTCCCCCTCCCTGTAAAGGCACCTCCCCGAAAGCCGGGGAGGTGTCTCCGTGTCTATCCCCGCGGGGGACCGAGCCGGTAGCCGCGCGTCCCCGCGGTCACGATCAGCTCAGGCGCCCGCGGGTCGTCCTCGAGCTTCGTGCGCAGCCGCTGGATGAATGTCCTCAAGTACCCCCGCTCGCTGGTGTAGCTGGCGCCCCAGACCTCGCGCAGAAGCGTGCGATGATCCATCACCTGGCCCTCGTGTCGCGCCAGCTGGGCGAGCAGTCCGTACTCGGTGGGTGACAGGCGCACCTCGACCCCCGCCTTGGTCACGGTGTGGGAGGAAAGGTCGATCACGACATCGCCGGCGCTGACGGTCGGACCGCCGATGGCCGGTGGCTGCGCCCGTCGCAGCACAGCCCGAATACGGGCGGTGAGCTCCTCGGCGCCGAATGGCTTGGCGAGGTAATCGTCAGCACCCATGTCGAGCGCGCGCACCTTGTCCCGCTCTTCGCCGCGAGCGCTGATCACGATGACGGGCGGCGTGCGCTTCCCCTCCAGCCGGTGAAGGATCTCCCAACCATCGATGAAGGGCAACCCGATGTCGAGCAGGACCACGTCATAGGTCCCACCAGCGAGCTCGCGAGCCCCCGCCTGGCCGTCTCTGGCCACAGTCACTGAATACGATGCGCGCTCCAGGGTGGCCTGGATGGACGCCCTGAGCCCGGGATCGTCTTCGACGATCAGAACCCGCGGAACCGACGTGCTCATGCGTCGTGGGGAACTGGCAGGGTAAAGCGGAAAACCGCACCGCTGCTCTTCCCAGTCTCCTCCAGGGCGACGGTGCCGGCGTGCGCCTCGACCAGGCCTTTTACGATGGCGAGACCCAATCCGGTGCCGCCCGGCACGCGACCGTGAACGAAGCGCTCGAACAGGTGCGGCCTCACCTCCGGGTCGACGCCAGGACCATGGTCGGCCACCCGGATCGTGACCAGATCCGGCTGCTCATGCTCCACCGCCATCTCGATAGGAGCCTCAGGCGGCGAGAAACGGTCAGCGTTGGCCAGCAGGTTGTCGAATATCTGCCCCAGCCGGTCCCAGTCGGCGAGCACCTCGGTCATGCCTACGGCGTCGGCATCCCAGGTCACGCGCCGGTCGGGCGAGGTCACGTGCAGTCGATCGACAGCGGCCGTGATCGCATCGCCAACCAGGATCGGCTCCAGCTCAAGCTCGAGCGCGCCCCCCTCGATTCGCGCCATGTCCAGCATGTCGGTCACCAGCGCATTCAGGCGGCGGGATTCACCTGCAATCGTGTCCAGCCGTTCACGCGCTTCGACAAGGCTGTCGGCACGCGACGCGTCGGTGCTCTCGCTGAGGATGGTGCCGAGCGGCGTCCGCAGCTCATGCGAAACGTTGGCGAAGAGCTCCCGGCGCATCCGCTCCGTCTCCTTGAGCGCCCGGATCTCCTGCTCACTGCGAGCGAGGCGGAGGGCGGCCTGGGCGCTCTGCGCCTGCTCTTTGTTTAGGCGCACGAGCTCGGCGTTGGCCGCGCGGAGCTGAGCGGCGAGTGCCTCCGCTTGCATCAGCGCGCTTCGGTGCCGTGACGCCAGCAGCCCGACAACGGTCGCCGTGACCACGAAGGCCGCCAGGTTGACGAGGTCTTGCTCGTCGGCAATGGTCAGCGTGTAGTAGGGCGGCACGAAGAAGTAGTCGACGAGCAGGAAGCTGATCGCGGCTGAGACCACCGCTGGGCCGAAGCCGCGGCGAACCCCGACCACAGCGACCAGGGCGAGGTAGCCGAAGATGTAGTCGCGCTTCTGGCTGCCCCCGACCTGGGCCAGCACGGCCGTCAGACCCAGCGGGCCGAGAAGGGCTATCGCCCAGACCGCCCACCGCTCGATCGCCGGATTCATCGGCGCTTAGCTCGGGTCGAGGGCGCGCGGTCCGGTGAGCTTCTCGAGCGCCCGGAGAACCTCGGCCGCGACCTGGGCCGGACTCAGTCCGCCGCCGTCTATGCGCAGAGCCGCCGTCGATGCATAGGTCGGCAGCCGCTCCAGGTAGAGTCGATTGACCTCGGCCAGCTTCTTGCC
Source organism: uncultured Actinomycetes bacterium (assembly GCA_964529765.1). Lineage (GTDB taxonomy): Bacteria > Chloroflexota > Dormibacteria > Dormibacterales > Dormibacteraceae > CAZHAC01. The sequence goes on along the minus strand of CAZHAC010000252.1, from coordinate 561 downwards.
GCGCAGGAGCGGCCGCGTCTCGACAAACGTCGACAGGCGGTTTCTCAGGTCCTCCCAGGGCACGTCCAGGTGCACCAGCAGCGCGCGCTCGCGCACGATGTCCCGCGAGCGTGGATCCAGCAATGCTCCACCGCCAAGGGCGACGACCGCTGGGCCCCGCCTGAGCAGCTCAGCGACGGCTTCGGCCTCGAGCCGCCTGAACTCCGGTTCCTCCTGCTGGAGGAAGAAGTCATCGATCGTGCGCCCGGTCGTCGCCTCGAGGTAGCTGTCGGTGTCGTAGAACGGCCGCTGCAGGCTCTCGGCGAGCAGGCGGCCCACCGTGGTCTTGCCGGCGCCCATGAAGCCCGCCAGTGCGATCGGAAGCTCAGCCAGGCCTGGTCGATCAAAGGACGCCATCGTTGATGGCTACACCATAGCGGCGGCCCCTGGAGGGGAGTACCCATCTTCGGGCAGCCGGGCAAAGCCCGTCAGCCCTACCCCTCCGCCAGAGAGGGGGGAGTGCCCCCCTTCGGGCAGCCGGGCAAAGCCCGTCAGCCCTACCCCTCCGCCAGAGAGGGGGGA
>CAZHAC010000251.1:0-3723 GCA_964529765.1 uncultured Actinomycetes bacterium | reverse complement strand
CGCGTCCTCGGCCACCCGCCAGCCTAGCTGTGCTGACAGCGTCTGCGCCTGCGCCAGCCCGAAGAAGGGTCCGATCGGCTTGTCCGGATGGGCGAAGGCGGGGTCGGCGGAGTCGACGAGAACATGCGTCACTACCACCACCGCCGGGGGCGGCCGGGCCGGCTCCAGGTTTCTCAGGGCAAGGGCGAGCATGTGGCCGACCTGACCTTGCGTCATCGCGTCGAGCACGAACAGCGGTTGCTGGGGAACCCAATCCGCCGCCTCTTCCTGCTGCAGCGCCAGGTTGCCCACCTGGGGGCCGTTGCCGTGCGTCAGTACGACGCGGTAGCCGCCGCTCACCAGGTCCCGGATTACGTGTGCCATGCGAGCCGTGTTTGCCTTCTGCCGCTCGAAGGTGGCGGCCGTACCCTCGGGAGCGAGCGCGTTGCCGCCCAGGGCTACGACCGCCGTGCGGATCATGAGGTCCGGAGCGAAAGCCAGATCGCCCGCGCCGGTTTGCTGGACAGGTTCGCCCAGCGGTGGGGGCGGTCCGTGCGGAAGTGGAGGGCATCGCCCGGCCCAAGGTCGAACTCCTCCTCTTCGACCCGGAACCAGAGGTTCCCATCGACGACGTAGACGAGCTCCTCGCCTGGATGCTCCATCGCCTTGCGGCCGCTGTCCGCTCCAGGCTCCACCGTCGCCAGGGCGCCGGCGACGAAGAAGGAGCCGTACGGACCGCTGATGCCTTCGAGCGCGATGCCCTGCTTGGACGTGAACACCGGTTTGCGCGCGCCGGCGCGGATCAACACGGCGGGCCGGGCCGGCTCCTCCTCCACGAAGTAGCTCACCGGCCTCTTGAGGGCGACGGCCAGCTTCATCAGAGTCGCCACCGTGGGCACCATGCCGCTGCGTTCGATCTTGTGGATCGCGGCCGCTGACACCCCTGATCGCTCGGCGAGTTGTTGAAGGGAGAGGTTGTGCTGGCGCCGCAGCTGCCTGACCTTCGGCCCGATACCCTCGACCACAACGTCGATAGGCCCGACCGTCTTGGGCGCCAATTCACGGATTTCTTCCGCCACCGGTCCGTCCTGACTGGGATTTTGGCTGGGACCGCGGCCCACGATAGGAGACACCGGATCTACGATAGTTTATGTTGGCGGCTGGGCCCGCAAACACGCGGAAGCGATGAAGCGGATCGTTGTCGTCGGGGGTGGAGCGGCCGGGATCGGTGCGGCGGGGGCCGCGAAACAGGCGGACCCGAGCGCGGAAGTCCGCGTCTACACCGATTTCGAAGACGTCGGATACAGCCCTTGCGGCATCCCCTACGTGCACGGCCGCGAGATCCCCGACTTCCAGTCCCTGATCCTGCAGGGCAGGGAGTTCTACGAGGAGCAGGGCATCGACGTCCACTACAGCACCCGGGTTGTGGGGCTGGACCTGACCCAGCGGCACATCCTCGCGGAACACGAGGGCGCAGTGCCCTTCGACGCCCTGGTGCTCGCGACCGGCTTCGAGTACGCGCCGCCCGGTCTCCCCGGCAGCCAGCTCGAAGGCCTCTACTACGTCAAGAACATCCGACGGGCAATGGAATTCGACGAGGTGCTCGATGAGGCGCGCAGCGCGGTCGTCGTCGACGCCACGCCGCTGGGCCTCGAGATGGCAACCGCGCTCGCACATCGAAAGATCGAAACCCACCTCGTCGACGCCCATCCCTGGCTCCTCTCGGAGGCGGCGGATCCGGACATCATGCAGCCGGTCGAGGAGTCCCTGGTCGAGCTGGGCGCGCAGATGCACGTGAGAACGCGCGCCTTGGAGTTCGTCGGTGACGGCAGGCTGCGCGCGGTCCGGACCACGGAAGGCGAGCTGCCCGCCGATGTCGCCGTCGTCTGCACGCCCAAGCAGGCCAACAACCGCCTGGCGCGCGAGGCCGGGATTCAGATCGGAACCACCGGCGGCCTCAGCGTGGACGAGCGGATGGCAACCTCTGTAGACGGCGTGCTCGCCGCCGGGGATTGCGTCGAGCTGCCCCACGTCCTGACCGGCATCCCGATCCAGGGGCTGACAGGAAGTCACGCCTATGCGCAGGGCAAGGTGGCGGGGGTCAACGCCGCCGGCGGGGATCGCGTCTATCAGCCCGTCTATGTGCCGTGGGGAATGGTGGCCGGCAAGTGGATGATCGGGGGGGTCTCTTTCGGCGAGACACTGGCTACCGCTCTCGGGCTCCCCTTCGTGATGGGCGTCGCCGAGGGCATCTCGCGAGCCCGGTACTACCCCGGCAAGACCAAGATCCGGGTCAAGCTGCTGGCCGAGCCGGGCAGCCGGCGGCTTCTCGGGGCGCAGCTGGTGGGAGGCGAGGGAATCAAGGAAAGGGTCGACTTTCTCGGGATGGCGGTGAAGAAGGGCGTGACGATCGAGGACCTGGCCTGGATGGAGAACGTCTACTCCCCGGCCATCGGCGCCCTCAACGAGCCGATCGCCCTGGCCGCTCAGAATTGCCTGGCGACGGCCTGACGGAGGAGGCAGAGAGGTGGGCCGCTTCAGCGAGTGGCTGCGGCGTAATTCTGAGCACCACCTGATGGGGGCGGCGGAGGCATCGATGGCGGAGCGCTACCTCCTCCGCCGGGGTCCGGTAGAGGCCGGCGGCCCAGGTCCGTTCATCTGGCGCCGCCTCTTCGTGCCCGTCTATCGCCGGGTCCCCTGGAGGCTCCGGCGAGCTGTGATTCTCAGCCTGCCGGGCAGCCACCGGCGGAGCTGGAAGGGCCGGTCCGCGGCCGCGCGTCCCAGGGGCAGCGGGGCCGGCGGATGAGTAGGAGGAGCTGAGCGATGGCAGAGATCGTTGGCGAACGAGTCCCGACCGGTCAGGCGATCGTCGATTACGAAGAGAAGGTCTTCCCCGACATCCAGGCCGAGCCCGGCCAAAAGGCGTACATCTTCATGCACACGGTGCCCTTCGAAGGGTCCGTCGGGCTGGTCAACATGCTGACCGCCACCCGTCTTTGCCGCAAGGGCTTCGATACCCACATAGTCCTGTTTGGTCCCGCTTCGCTCATGGCCTCAGCCACCCGCGGGTTTCCGAAAGTCGGCGACGAGGGGTTCCCCGGGAATATGAACTACAACAACCAACTGCAGACGATCATGAACGAGGGAGGCCACGTCTACGCGTGCCGCTTCTCCGCCGCCGCCCTCTACGGGATGCGCGAGGTCGACATGATCGAGGGCGTCAAGCCGATCAATCCTCGCGACGTGGCCGATGCCGCGCTCCAAGCCTGGAAGGAAGGGGCGTTCGTCATGAATACGTGGAACCTGTGAGAAAGCCTCCGGGTGGCCCCGCCCCGGGATCCTTTCCCGACTGACCGAGAGCACTTGCTCCTGGCTCGGTGGAGCGAGGCCGAGCGGCAGGTCTACACGCTTGCGCTCGCGGCGCCCGAGCGATACGAGCTCTACGTCGGGCTGGTGCGAGCGGTTGCTGACGAACTTGCCTCCGTTACCAGCCCGCCGAAGCTCTTCGACGCCTATACGGAGGCGGCAGCGGTTGTCGGCCGGGTGGCTGAGCGAAACCGCGTCGGAGGTGTCAGCCTCGACCCGGTTGCCGATGCCGCCTTCGCCCTTCGCTATCGAGAAATCGTCGCTCGTGACGATTAGGGCGGCCGGCGCTCTGCGGCGGGGTCTCCGGCGGGCGCCGGTCGAGTGTTGACAGTCGCAATTCTTTTCGTGGACGATCATTTCCTAAGGTTGCTGGCCACC
>CAZHAC010000250.1:0-3732 GCA_964529765.1 uncultured Actinomycetes bacterium | reverse complement strand
GGAAGACGTCCTCCAGGGAACGTTCCCGGGGCCGCAGCTCGAGCACGCCGACACCCGCGGCCACCAGCTTCCAGTTGATCTCGGGCGCCTTGCCCGGCTCGGCCCGGACGTCGAAGCCGGAGTCGCCGTCGCGCATAACGTGCTCATTGCCGACCACTTCCTGGAGCACGGCGAGCGCCTTGTCGGCGGGATAAGCGCGTATGTACAGCCCGGTCTCCCCGCGCAGCTCGGCGATCGAGCCCTCAGCGACCAGGCTGCCCTTCCTGATCACCCCGACTCGCGTGCACATCTGCTCGACCTCGGAGAGCAGGTGGCTGGAAACCAGAACCGTCCGGCTCCCTTTGCCGAGCTGGACGATCAGATTGCGCATGTCGACCATTCCTTGGGGGTCGAGGCCGTTGGTGGGCTCGTCGAGCACCAGCAGTTCAGGGTCTTTGAGCAGAGCCGCGGCCACCCCCAGGCGCTGCTTCATGCCGAGGGAGTAGGTCGAGAACTTGCTGCGCGCGCGAGGCGTCAGCTCGACCGTGTCGAGCACCTCGCCGATGCGCTTGCCGGGCACCCCGCAGAGGTCGGCGATCACGCGCAGGTTGTCGTAGCCGGTCAGGTACGGATAGAAGGCGGGCGTCTCCACGATCGCGCCCAGGCGCGCGAGCCCGGCCGGTTCGCCCGGCGCGTGGCCGGCGACTTGCGCTGTCCCGGCGCTCGGCTTGCAGAGCCCGAGGAGCATGCGCAGGGTCGTCGTCTTACCGGCGCCGTTGGGACCGAGGAAACCGTAGACCTCGCCGCGCCGGACCGTGAGGTCAAGCCTGTCGACGGCCGTGATCGCGCCATAGTGTTTGCTCAGCCCGCGGGTCTCGATCAGGATCTGCTCGTCCACGACGCGGACGAATTGTGCGCCTTGTCGGGACCGTGCGCGATTACAACCCGTGAAGGTTGGGTCGGCTGGCCGGGACCGACTGCCACTACAATTGCCGGAACACCGTTCCTTTAAGTCCGGTCCTCGAGAGGCCGGGAAGGAGGCTTTTGATGGCCGTATCGCAGCGGCTCCGGCACGTGATCGAGTCCCAACAGTTTTCGCGTGCCCTGCTGGACGACGTTTTCGAGCGGGCGGACGAGCTCCGCGAAGATCCCTACCGCGCCGCCGGCCGGCTGCAGGGACGGATCATGGCGGCGCTCTTCTACGAGCCCTCCACCCGCACCCGGCTCTCCTTCGAGTCGGCGATGCTGCGGCTGGGTGGGCGGACGATGGGCACCGACAACGCGCGCGAGTTCTCGAGCGCAGCCAAAGGGGAGACGCTCGAGGACACCATCCGCATCGTCACTGGCTACTCCGATGTCATCGTCCTCCGGCACTACGAGGAGGGCGCGGCGCGGCGGGCGGCGGCGATCAGCGACGTGCCCGTGATCAACGCCGGCGACGGCAAAGGCCAGCACCCAACCCAGGCTCTGCTCGACGTCTACACCATCCGCGACGAGCTCGGCCGTCTCGACGGCGTCAAGGTCGCGATGGTGGGCGACCTGGCCAACGGCCGCACCGTGCGCTCGCTCGCCTACCTCTTGAGCAAGTACCGCGACGTCAGCGTCTGGTTCGTGGCGCCACCCCAGGTCGGGATGGGCCAGGACATCAAGGATTACCTGGACACAAATGGCGTGCGCTGGTACGAGGAGCAGGACCTGGAGGCGGTCCTGCCGCGCGTGGACGTCGTCTATCAGACGCGAATCCAGAAGGAGCGCTTCGCGAGCATCGAAGAGTACGAGGCGGTCGCCGGCATCTACACCATCGGCCCGCGCGAGATGGATCTGCTCGCGCCGAGCTCGATCCTCATGCACCCGCTGCCGCGCGTCGGCGAGATCAACCCCTCCGTTGACGCCGACCCCCGCGCCGCCTACTTCCGGCAGGCGCGGAACGGGGTGCAGATCCGGATGGCTGTTCTGGACATGGTGCTGTCGTGACCATCGCAGAGAAGCGGCTCAAGGCCAAGGTGATGGACGGCGACGCGATTCGCCGATCGCTCTCGCGGATCGCACACGAGATCGTGGAGCGCAATCGTGGGGTGGAGGACCTGGTGCTGATCGGGGTCGTCAGCAAGGGCGACGTCCTCGCCAGGCGTCTGGCCGCCGCGCTCAACAAGATGGAGGGCTTCGGCGTCCCTTACGGCCGGCTCGACGTGACGCGCCACCGGGATGACCTCCACCTCCGGCCGCAGAACGGTGAGCGGCCGGCGAGCGAGGTGCCCCAGCTCGACGGCCGGACCGTGGTGCTGGTCGACGACGTGATCTGGCACGGCCGCACGATCAGGGCCGCCATGGATGCCCTGCTCGAGTTCGGCAGGCCGCGCGCCGTTCAGCTCGCCGTCCTCGTCGACCGCGGCCACAGAGAGCTGCCGATCCGGCCCGACTACGTCGGCAAGAACGTGCCTACCTCGGCCGAGGAGCGCGTCGAGGTCTGCCTCCAGGAGGAGGACGGGGTCGACGCGGTGGTGATCCTGGCGTGAGCGGCAAAAAGTACGCCGCCCTCGTTCTCGAGGACGGCCGCGCCTTCGTCGGCACGCCGCTTGGCGCGGACACCGCGGGCGCAGGCGAGGTCGTCTTCAACACGGCCATGACCGGCTACCAGGAGATCCTCACCGACCCCTCCTATGCCGGTCAGATGCTGTGCATGACCTATCCGCTCCAGGGCAACTACGGCACTCGGATCCAGGACGCCGAGTCGGCGCGGCCGTGGGCGCGCGCGTTCATCGTCCGCTGGCACTCAGCCCGGCCCTCGCACCACAGCAGCACCGCCTCACTGGACGAGTACCTGCGCGAGCACGGTGTCCCGGGGATCGCCGGGATCGACACGCGGGCGCTCACGCGGCATCTGCGCACCCATGGATCGCTGCGCGCGGTCGTCTCCCACGAAGCTTCGGAGCCGGCCGAGAGCCGCCTCTATGAGCTGGCGCACCAGGCGCGCCACGTTCGCCCGCTCGAAGAGCAGGACCTGGTGGCCGAGGTGTCGCGGCGCGAGCTCGAATGGTGGGAAGAGGCGCTGCCGCCCGAGCTCTTGACCGGCCGCTACGCAGACGGCGAGGGTCTGACGATCGCCGTTGTCGACTACGGCGTGAAGAACAACACCCTCCGCTCCCTGCGCCAGCGCGGCTGCCGCGTGGTCGTCCTGCCGCATACGGCGACGTTCGAGGACGTCCGCGGCGTCGGTGCTGATGGCGTCCTGCTGACGAACGGCCCGGGCGACCCGGCCGTGCTCGACGGCCCGGTCGAGCTCTGCCGGCGCCTGCTCGACGCTCAGATTCCGCTCTTCGGCATCTGCCTCGGTCACCAGATCCTGGGCCAGGCGATCGGCGGCAGCACGTCGCGCCTGCCCTTCGGCCACCACGGCGCCAACCATCCGGTCAAAGACCTCGACACCGGCCACACCCACATCACGAGCCAGAACCACGAGTTCCAGGTCGATCGCGCATCGATCCCCGAGGGCGACTTCTTCGTGAGCCAGGTCAATCTCAACGACCGCTCGGTGGAGGGACTGGCGAGCCGCCGGCTGCCGGCCTTCAGCACGCAGTACCACCCCGAAGGGGCGCCCGGGCCAACCGACAACCAGCACCTTTTCGACCGCTTCGTCGAGATGGTCCACTCCCGCAGGCCGGTGCTTCAGCCTGTCATCAGTGGGGGGGCGACTCCCCCCCTCGCGGCGGACGGGCAAAGCCCTTCCCCCGCCGCGCCCCCCCTGGGGGGGGC
>CAZHAC010000249.1:0-3735 GCA_964529765.1 uncultured Actinomycetes bacterium | reverse complement strand
GGGCAGGTTCAACACGGCGCAGGCGGCGCCGGCGCTGTCGGCCAGCGCCATCAGCGCGCCACCGTGGAGGATCCCGTTGGTAGTGCAGATCTCGGCCCGCCACGGCATGCGCATCCGCACCTCCTCCGGGCTTGCGGAAACGGCTTCGATGCCCAGGGTCCCGGCGAGCGGCATCATCGCGACCAGCGCATCAGCGTCCATTCCGCGGATTATGTGTCGCACATACTTTTCGGGGTGACGAAGCTGATGTCGATGCGCGAGGCCATCGCGCGCTTCGTCCCGGACGGCGCGACGGTCGCGATGGGCACCTGCCTGGAGCCTGCGATCCCGTTTGCCGCCGCTCACGAGATGATCCGGCAGCGCCGCCGCTCACTCACGCTGGTCGGGCCGATCAGCGACGCCTGCTTCGACCAGCTGATCGGCGCCGGCTGCGTGAGACGGATCAAGGCGGCCTGGGTGGGGAACGTCTCCGAGGGGCTCGGGCACTGCTACCGGCGAGCCGTCGAGAGGGGGGAGCCGCATCCGATCGAGGTCCACGACCACTCCAACTTCTCCGTCTCGCTCGCCCTCTGGGCGGCGGCCTGGAACTCGCCGTACATTCCGACAGTCACTCTCGTGGGCAGCGACATCCCGCGGACCAACCCAGAGCTCGAGGTGGGTGACGGCTTTGTGCGCGTGAGGGCGCTCAAGCCCGACGTCGCGATCCTGCACGTTCAGCGCGCGGACCAGGCGGGTCGTGCTCACATGTGGGGACCCCTCGGCATCAGCGAAGAAGCGGGCCTGGCCGCGAGCCGGGTCATCCTGAGCTGCGAGGAGCTGGTCGGGGAGGAGGTGACGCTCTCCGACCCCAATCGCATCCTCCTGCCGGAGTCGAAGGTGGTGGCCGTCGTGGACCAGCCCGGTGGCGCGCTGCCGGCGCCGCTGCAGGGATTCTGGCGACGGCACCACGAGGCGTACCGCGAGTACGCAGAGCGATCGCGGACACCCGAGGGCTTCCAAGCCTGGCTGGAGGAATGGGTGTTCGGGGTGCCTGACCGCGCCGCCTATCTCGAGAAGCTGGGGGGTTCGGCGCCCCGGATCACCCAGTCTTTGCCCTCGGTTCCTGCGGACTACGGATATGAGTGAGGCGCCGGCCTACACAGCCCAGGAGATGATGGTGGCGGTCGCCGCCCGCGAGATCCAGGACGGTCAGCTGGTCTTCGTTGGCATGCGGCTGCCGATCCTCGCCTATGGCGTCGCCCGGGAAACGCACGCCCCCAGTGCGCGCGCGCTCTTCGAGCTCGGCCTCATGCGAGACCGGCCGGCCGAGGCTTTTCTGGGCACAATGGGCGATCCTCCCAACGTCGCCAGGGCCCTTTGGGCGACCCGAATGTCTAACGTAATGGCGCTGATGGCGCAGGGGACCGTCGACCTCGGCTTTATCGGTGGAGCTGAGGTAGACCGTTACGGAAACCTCAATACCAGCTACATTGGCGATCCCTTGCGCCCGGCTGTGAAGCTCCCGGGGTCCGGCGGCGGCGCCGATATCGCCATCCTCTCGCGGCGTTGGGTGACCTTGATGAGCCATGAAAAGCGCCGCCTCGTCGAGCGCGTCTCCTATGTGACCTCGCCAGGACACGGCGATGGCAGCCCGGGCTGGCGTGCCCGCCACGGCTTGCTCGGCGGCGGGCCTGCCGCGATCGTCACCACGCTGGCCGTCTTCCGATTTCCCGAGGCGGGCGGCGAGGCGTATCTGGCCTCGGTGCACCCGGGGCGGACGGTCGCGGAAGTGCGCGAGAACACGGGTTGGGACGTCAAGGTCGCCGACGGCTGCGGCGAGACGCCGCCTCCGACTGCCGAAGAGCTGGCCCAGCTGCGGCGGCTTGATCCCGATGGTTTCTGGACCGGACGCGCGTGAGCCTGGAGGTGCGCCCGATCACCGGGGGCGAGCTCGAGGCCTTTCTCAACCGGCTCGCTTTGGCGTTCCGGTGGCAGTCGATGAGCGAGGAGTCGATCGAGCTCCACCGCACCACGACCGAGCTCGACCGCTCGCTGGCCGCCTTCGACTCTGGCCGTCTGGTGGGCACCGCCGGCATCTACAGCTTGGAGCTCGGCCTCCCGGGGGATCTGACGGCGCCTGCGGCGGGTGTCACACGCGTAAGTGTCGCCCCCACGCACCGGCGGCAGGGCGTGCTGCGCCAGCTGATGCGCCGCCAGCTGGACTCGATCCACGAACGCGGAGAGCCGCTCGCGATCCTTTACGCCTCGGAGGCGCCGATCTACGGCCGCTTCGGATACGGCGCCGGCACCTGGCACTCCGAGTTCTCTTTAAGCCGGGCGCGGGCGGCCTTTGTCGAGCCCGTACGGCCGCGTGTAGAGCTGCTGTCAAGGGAGGAGGCGCGGGGCCTGATCGACTACCACAACCGGCTGGTTGCCCGGCGGCCGGGCATGATCGAGCGCTCCCAGGCCTGGTGGGACCAGATCGTGGCCGACCCGCCAGAGTGGCGTGGGCAGGGCGGAGGCCGTCAGTATGCGGTTCACCGCCGGGACGGCGATCCCGGGGCTGAAGTCGACGGCGTCGCCACCTTCCGGGTCGAGGCAAAGTGGGAGAACGGCGATCCCCGCGGCACTGTCCATGTCGGAATGCTGCTCGCCGACAGCCCCCAGGCATTTGCCGAGCTCTGGGGGTTCTGTCTGGACATCGACCTGACGGCTGAGATCCGGGGGTACACACGGCCGCTCAACGACCCACTGCGCCATCTGCTGGTCGATCCGCGCGCCCTTCAGGTGCGGGTCGAGGACGGCATCTGGACGCGGGTGGTCGACGTGCCTGCGGCGCTGTCGGCGCGGCGCTACACGGTCGAGGACACGCTCGTATTGGAGGTGGTCGACGACTTCTGTCCCTGGAACGCCGGCCGCTGGGAGCTCTCCGGAGGGCCCGACGGCGCCGAGTGCCGGCCGAGCGCCCGCGAACCCGACCTGGTGGTGACGGCCGACCAGCTCGGGTGGTGCTACCTGGGAGCCAACCGCTTCAGCGATCTGCTCGCGGCTGGCCGCGCGGTTGGGTTCCAAACGGCCGCGCGGCGCGCGGACGCGATGTTCGTGAGCGTCCCGGAGCCCTGGTGCCCGACTCACTTCTAGTGTCCTGCTTCGAGGGTTCGCCCGGAAAATTGTGGCAGGCGCGCGACAGCGCGCCGGTCCGGGCGGCTAGCCGACAGGAACGGGTGGAACGAGGAGGAGCGCAGCCGACGCTGCGTGACGACGAAGGGCCGGGTCCCGTTCGTGGCGGATCGCCGTCCTGAGCCGCAATTTGCCAGCGAACTTTCGGAGCAGGACACTCGGCCCAATCGTCGCCATCGGCGGCGGCGCCCTGCTCGACCCGACCCGGGCCCTGGCGCGCTATCTCGTCGAGCTGACCGGCAAGCCGGTGCCTGTCGCCTGCTACATCGGCGCCGCCAACGGTGACTCGGAGACCGGCATTCTGCTCTGGTACCGCGCCATGTCGGGCCTGGCGCGGGCCACAGATCTGCCGCTCTTCACCCGCCCGGACGATATCGACGGGATCGTCGAGGAGGCGGACTTCGTCTTCGTGGCCGGCGGCAACACCGTCAATCTGCTCGCGATCTGGCGGCTCCATGGGGTGGACTGGCTGCTCCGCGACGCCCACCGCCGGCGAGCCGTGCTGGCGGGCTCGAGCGCGGGATCGCTGTGCTGGTTCGAGTCCGGGGTGACCGATTCCTTCGGCCCCTCGCTCGG
>CAZHAC010000248.1:0-3737 GCA_964529765.1 uncultured Actinomycetes bacterium | reverse complement strand
GGTTGCCGAGGACCATGCCGAAGCAGTGGTAGAAGGGCACCGGGATGCAGACGCGATCCTTCTCCGTATAGCCACAGCCCTCGCCGATGAAGAAGCCGTTGTTGAGGATGTTGTGGTGGCTCAAGGTCGCACCCTTGGGGAAGCCGGTCGTGCCGGACGTGTACTGGATGTTGATGGGGTCGTCGGCGAAGAGGGTGCCCTCGCGCTCAGCCAGCTGCTCCTCGCTCACCTGGCCGGCGTCGCTCAGGAGGGAATCCCAATCCGTCTCCAGGACCAGCGCCTCTCGGAGCTCACGACACCGGGGGCGAACCTCGGCCAGCATGTCGACGTAGCTCGCGCCCCGGTTCTCGCGGGCGAGGATGAGGAGGCTGACGCCCGACTGGTTGAGCGCGTACTCGAGCTCGGCGGTCCGGTAGGCGGGGTTGATGTTGACGAGAATCGCTCCGACCCTGGCCGTCGCGTACTGGACGACGACCCACTCGTAGCGATTAGGCGCCCAGATTCCGACGCGGTCTCCCTTGCGGACGCCGCGCGCCATCAGCGCGCGCGCACACCTCGACGTCTGCTCCCAAAAATCGCGGTAGGTCGCCCGGTAGCCCTGGTGCGCCACGACCAGCGCTTCGGCGTCGCCGAAACGCTCGACCGTTCGCCGGAGGTTGTCGCCGATCGTCTCGCCGAGCAGCGGGACGCTGCTGGCACCGTGGGTGTACGAGAGAACGGCCATCGATCGGACCTCCACTTGGCTTGAGGCTATTCTGACCATCGGCGCACGATTTGGACGGCTTCCCGCGGCTCGACCTCTTCAGCCCGAGGGAAAAACGTGCTCTCGCGCTCTTCTGCGTCTGCGCGCTGGCGGTGGCAGCCGGAGCACTGGTCTACGTGCATCCGCTGCCGAGCCCTAAAGCGAATCCGGCGCCCGCCGCGACCAGCCGGCCCCGAGTCCCCCCGGAGTTCATCGACATCTCGGCCGCCTCCGCCGACATCGCCTACGCGAACGCAAACGGCTTCCCCGGAAGCAGCACTCCTTACGCGACGGTGGATGGCGGGAAGACGTGGCGGCCGCTCGTACTACCTGCCGGAGTCACGTCGGCCACCGCGATTGCGCTTTCGGGATCCAGCGTCGCCCTGCTGCGCCCGAATGCGTTCGAGAGCGGTTCCGCGTGGGTCAGCCACGACGCCGGGAAGCATTGGAGGGCGGTGTTGCCGCCGAACACGGCCAACCGCCAGGGTGGCTTCCAGTTCGTGAATGGCACCACCCGGGCCATTTACTCGTCGTCAGGGCCGGCGGGTACTTTCATGTTCGAGTCAGTGGACGAGGGCACGACTTGGCGACCGGTTCTACAGATGGCGCCCGGTGAGTCGCTGACTCCGGAAATTCCGGCCGCTGGCAACCTCAATTTTTGGTTCGCGGGTAACGGCTACTGGGCGGTCAGCACCGCTCCGGGAGGCGGGCCGCTGCGCGTGGCGCGCTCGGCCGACGGCGGGCAGACCTGGCAGGCGGTTGCGCTGCCAGCACTGCCGGAAGGTGTAAACGCCCGGTTGAGCTTCTCGCTGCCTCAGTTCGGCAGTGGCCACTGGGCGTGGGTGTGGGCCTATCCCGTGCAGGCCAACGGATCCACCGAGGTGTCCGCGCAGCCGCATCTCATCTCGACCAGCGCTGACGGCGGCTTGACCTGGTCGCCGGTGCGAGCGATCGACCACTTTCCGCTGTTCACGGTCCCGGGTTCGAACGATGGGTGGGCGGTAGACGGAAGCACAATCTACCGCTCCCAGGATTTGGGTCTCACCTGGACCTCGTTCAACGCGAGGCTGCCATCCGGCGAGCGCCTCATGGAGGTGACACGCGTCACGCCGCAGGTGGCCTGGAACGTCTTCGGCAACTTCCAGGGCGGTCTCGTCAGTGAGGAGCCCGACCGCACGCATCTGCTCCGGACCACCGACGGTGGGCGGCACTGGTCCGAGGTCAAGCTACCCGGAAGCTAGGAGGCTCGGAAGAAGAGCAGCGCTCCGGTCCGGTCGGCTTCCCAGTTCTGGAAACCCGCGCGCCGCGCGGCGGCGGCCAGGCGGCGCGAGTGGGGCGGCACGAAGAAACCGCTGACGCGGGCGGCAGCCACCGCCATGTTCCACGGCATCGGGGCGTCCTCGGTCAGCACGGTCCCGATCAGCTGGCCGCCTCGCCGCAGAACACGCCGGAACTCGCGCAGCACGCCGCCATGGCGCGGAATGCAGTGCAGAGAGTTGAAGCACACGATCCGATCCACGGAGGAAGACCTGAGCGGCAGGCAGGCGGCGTCGGCTCGCACAAGGGCCAGGTGCCGTCGCTCCTCGGCGGCGAGTGAGTCACGCCGCGCCGCGGCTCGGCTGAGCATCATGGCGCTGAGATCGGCGGCCACCACGAGTCCCCGCGTGCGGGGAAGGCCTCCGGCAAAAGCCACGCCGCCGCCAGTGGGGCAGTCGAGTACGAACTCGCCTCGCTCGCACTCGAGCGCTGAGTCCATCAGCCGCCGCATTCTCTCGATGTCGGCTCCCCAGAGCAGCGCGCCTCCCAGCGGAGCCCACGACGACTGCACGCCCGCGTCGTAGAGCGCCCCGTACCAGCTCTCGAAGGCCCAGCGCTGCAGGCCCGAACGGGGCGGCGAGTCACTCTTCACAACTGTTGACTGTGGCACGGTAAAGAGACCCACCGCTCGGCGTTAGCGTGCTTCCCCGCATGGGATCTGCCAGGGCGCGGGGCGCCTTTCTGGTCGCACTCCTTTTGGAGGCGGCCCCGATTCCGATTCCCTCGACACATCACCAGTCCGAGGCGAGGCACGTGCCGGCGAACCGGCAGACCGGCCATTCGCACGGAGACGCCTCGGTCATGCAAGCCGGCAAACGAGCGCAGCCGGTTCGCGAAAAAGCGAGTGGCGAGTCCGGGCGCGAACACCGGGCGTCCGATCAGCCGGACCGGGAGCAGGACAGCGAGCGCGCCCCTGAGGCTCGCGTCGAGAAGACGCCGCTGGCAAAGGACAACGAGGGGGAGGGGCGGTCAGAGTCCGTCTCCAGGGCCGCCCGACCGGCCGCTCGCGTGGCACCCACCCCCGAACCCTCCGCGGTGCCGGCGGCGGTGCCCTTGCGAACACCGGCTCAGCAGACCCAACCGGTGGCGCCGCCACCGGCGGCCGCAGCCGCTCGCCCGGCGCCAACGCCCGCAGCGCAGCCGCAGCCCGCGCGTATCGCCGCCGGCCGAGTTGTCCAGGTGCCCGTCGTAGTTGCCGCGGAGGTGGCGCCACCCCCGGTTGCCCCGGCGCCCGCGGCTGCACCCCGCCCTCGCAGCAACCCTGCCCTGGCTGGTTTCCCTGAAGTGGTGCTGCCTCCCGGCGCGGAGGGCAGGCGCGTCGAGGTCGCCCTCTTCGCGCTGCCGCTTCTGGTCGCGATCTGGCTTTGGGCGGCGCTGCGGGCTGGCATGGCAGCCTGGGCCCAGCGGGGGGCCGCCGCGCGCTCGGCGATCGCCAGCCAGCTCGGGTTGAAGACCGATCAACTGGCGGCGCTGGGTCCAGAGGGTCTGCAGCGACTTCGCGACGGGATCGCGTTTGACGAGGGGACGGGCGTTCTCCGCCGCGCCGCCGGCCTGGCTTCGCTCGAGCGGGAGCTCGCGCGCACGGCGCGGACGGGCCAGCCACTCAGTGTCGCCTTCATCGATGTGGACGACCTCAAGCAGACGAACGACACGCTCGGGCACGCGGCCGGTGACGCGC
>CAZHAC010000247.1:0-3776 GCA_964529765.1 uncultured Actinomycetes bacterium | reverse complement strand
TGCCGCGCTGGGACGAATGCTGCGGCTTCGGCGGCACCTTCGCGGTCAAGAACCCCGACGTGTCGGCGGCGATGCTGGCGGACAAGATGGAGGCGGTCATGGAGACCGGCGCCGAGGTCCTGTGCGCAGGCGATCGCTCGTGCCTGATGCACATCGGCGGTGGCCTGGAGCGGGTCCGCGCCGGCGTGCGCACGCTCCACCTCGCGGATATCCTGGCCAGCACCGAGTCCGACCACGAGTCCAGCGAGGAAAGGACGGCGGAGGCGAGCGCGTGACCGCCGGCGGCGTCATCTGGACTGACGACCCACCGTTTCCCGCCAACGCCGCCCGGGCGCTCGAAAACGCACAGCTCCGCCGCAACATCCGCAATGCGGCGACGACCATCCGCGACCGCCGCGCCCGCCGGGTCTCGGAGACGCCCGACTGGGAGGAGCTGCGGGCTGCCGGCGCGGCCATTAAAGACGACGTCCTGCTCAACCTGGACCACTACCTGGAGCAGTTCGAGGCCGCCGCCAGCGAGCGCGGTGCCAAGGTGCACTGGGCCCGCGATGCCCGGGAGGCGAACGCGATCGTCGCCTCGCTGGTGGCGGCGACCGGTCAGCGGCGGGTGGTCAAGGTGAAGTCGATCACGACCGATGAGATCGGCTTGGTGGAGGCGCTCGCCCGCCAAGACATCGCCGCCTACGAGACCGACCTCGCGGAGATGATCGTGCAGCTCGATCACGATCGGCCGAGTCACATCCTGGTGCCGGCCATTCACCGGAATCGAGCGGAGATCCGAGACATTTTCCTCGAGCACATGAACGATGCGCCGGGCGATCTCTCGGATGATCCGCCGGCTCTGCTCGAGGCGGCGCGCCGGCACCTGAGGCGCCTTTTCCTGGAGACCAAGGTCGCGATCAGCGGGGCCAACTTCGCCATCGCCGAAACGGGCGGCCTCCTGATCGCGGAGTCGGAGGGCAACGGCCGCATGTGCGTGACCCTGCCGGAGACGCTGATCTCGGTGGTCGGCATTGAGAAGATCCTGCCCACCTGGCGCGACCTCGAGGTTTTCCTGCAGCTCCTGCCGCGCTCCTCCACCGGCGAGCGAATGAACCCCTACAACTCGATCTGGACCGGCGTCACGCCGGGCGATGGGCCGCAGAACGTGCACATCGTGCTCCTCGACAACGGCCGCACCGACGTCCTCCGCGACGAGCTCGGCCGGCAGGCCCTGCGCTGCATCCGCTGCTCGGCGTGCCTGAACGTCTGCCCGGTCTACGAGCGGACGGGCGGGCACGCGTACGGCTCGGTCTACCCGGGGCCGATCGGCGCCGTGCTGACGCCGCAGCTGGTCGGCGTCGAGCACGCCTCCAAGCTGCCTTTTGCCTCCACGCTCTGCGGCTACTGCTACGAGGTCTGCCCGGTCAAGATCGACATTCCCTCGCTGTTGGTGAAGCTCCGACACGACGTCGTGCAAGCGGAGGCGGGCCGGCCTTCGCCGGAGCGGCTGCTGTTCGAGGCCGCCCGGGGCGCCATGCGCAGCCGGCGGCGCTGGATGCTGGCGCTCAAGATGGCGCCCCTGCTTCGGCTCTTCCGGCGTGGCGGACCGCCTCCGGTGTCGCGGTGGACCGCCGTCCGCGACCTGCCGGCGCCGCCGTCGGAGTCGTTTCGCGAGTGGTGGGTAAAGCGCTACCGGGGTTCGCGGTGAGCGCTCGAGAGGAGGTGCTGGCCGGCGTGCGCGAGGCCCTCATTCAGGGTGGCGGCGCCGGGCCCGCGATTCCCCGCGATTACCGGCAGCGCGGCGCCGAGGGGATCGAGACCTTTGTGGAGCGCCTCGGGGACTACGGCACCGGGGTCAGGCGCGTACAGGTCCGGTCGGTCAATGCCGCGGTGCGCGAGGCGCTGGCGGCCCAGGGCGTGCGGAGGCTGGTCGTGCCCGAGGGAATACCAGTGGCCTGGGTTCGGGACGTCGAGGCGCTGCGCGACGTGCCGCCCCTGGATCCGCATGCGCTCGACGAATCTGATGGAGTGATCACGAGCTGCGCCATCGCGATCGCTCAGACGGGGACGATTGTGCTCGATGGGAGCTCGGGGATGGGGCGGCGGGCGCTGACGCTGGTTCCCGACTACCACCTGTGCGTCGTGCGCGCGGATCAGGTTGTGGGCTCGGTTCCCGAGGCCCTCGCCCGGCTGGACCCACGCCGGCCGCTCACGTTCATCTCGGGTCCCTCGGCCACGGTTGACATCGAGATGGTGCGGGTGCAGGGGGTGCACGGACCGCGGCGGCTCGACGTCATTGTCGTGGGCTGAGTCTCCGCTGAGGCCTTGGGAGCGTGGTCAGCACCAGCACCAGCGTGCCGATGACCAATCCGGAGGCCACCTCGAAGGAGACCTGGTAGCCCTTGACCAGGGAGTCGTTGAACATCTCAGTCCGGGCGGCGGCAATCGTGGCCAGCATGGCCAGGCCGACGGCGGCTCCGACCTGTAGGGCGGTGATGACGAGCGCGCCGGCGACGCCCTGGAGGCCCGGCCTCACGCCGGAGGTGACGGCGACTGTCACCGTCGGCGCGATGGTGCTGAAACCGAACGCCGACAGCACGGCTCCGGGCAGGACATTGATCGCGTAGGTGCCACCGGCCGAGATCTGCGTGAGCCAGAGCTGCCCCAGCGCCAGCGAGGTGAGGCCGAGCAGCAGAGTCGGTCTAACACCAACCCGGGCGACGATCCTGCGTACCAGGAACATCGAGTTGGTGAAGCCGACGGCGGTCGCCGGAACCAGTCCCAGGCCGGCCTGCAAAGCCGTGAAATGCAGAACCAGCTGCATGTAGAGCGAGATGAAGTACACGTAGGCGGCGAGAACGGCGCCGCCGATGAGCATGGTCACCAGTGAGATGCGGCGAGCGGGATCGGCGAAGAGCGCGAATGGGACCATCGGAGCTCTCGCCCTTCTCTCGTAGATGACGAAGAGAGCGCCGATCACGAGCGCGAGCACAAGGCTGCCAAGCGACTGCGCTGCTGCCAAGCCATGCTGCTCACCCTCACTGAGGGCGTAGATCAGGCACGCGATTGAGGTCGTGATCAGAGCCGCCCCTGGCAGGTCGAGGCTGTTCGAGTCCTTGGCGCCGGCTCCGTGAGCTGTCGGGAGATATCGAACGACGAGGACCGCCAGCACCGCGATGATCGGCGGGTTGACCAGGAAAATCGAGCGCCAGCCGAAGAACTGGGTCAGCACGCCGCCGAGCACGATGCCCGCCGTGGCTCCGGCCGCGGTGGTGCCCTGAAAGATGCCGAGGGCGCGGGTGCGCGCCGGTCCTTCGGCGAAGATCTCGGTCACCATGGACAGCGCCGCCGGGGCGACCATCGCCGCGCTCGCTCCCTGCAGGAAGCGCGAGGCGATGAGGACTATCGAGGAGTTGGCGAGGCCGGCACTGAGGGAGGAGGCGCCGAAGAGCAGAAGTCCGATCATCAGGAGCCGGCGCCGCCCCAACAGGTCGGCCGCTCGGCCGCCGACCAGCAGTAGAGACCCGAACGTGAGCGCGTAGCCCGTCACCAGCCACTGGAGAGTGGCCGCCGTGATGCGGAGCTCGGCCTGGATCGTCGGCAGGGCGACGTTGACGATGCTGAAGTCGAGCTGGAGTACGAACTGGGCGAGGCTGATCAGGGCGAGCGCCAAGTTCAGATGAATGCCTCCGACGCTGCCTGGAGCATGCCGGCGCGCAGTGGTCGCCGCCATCGCTACCCGACCAGGCGGCCTACGGCTGATCCGGCCTCCGACGGCACGTCGCCGGCAAGCC
>CAZHAC010000246.1:0-3783 GCA_964529765.1 uncultured Actinomycetes bacterium | reverse complement strand
CCAGCTCCTGGCCCGATCAGGAAGAGGACGGCGCCAACCACGTCTTCGGGGAGGCAGAGGCGTCCCATGGGAATGTCGCGCGCCCGCTTCGCCTCGTACTCCGGGTCGGCGAACTTGTCCTCGCGGGAGGGCGTGCGGACGCTGGCGGGCGCGACCGCGTTGACCGTGATCCCCTCGGCCGCCCACTCGAGAGCCAGCGCCCGGGTCATCTGCTCGAGCGCGGCCTTGGACGCCGCGTAGGCGACACGCTGCTCTCGCACCACCCGCCCGTACGTAGAGCTGACGTTGACGATGCGCCCCTCTCGGCGCCGGCGCATCTCTCGGGCTGCGGCCTGGGCCAGGAAGAAGCTTCCTCGGAGGTTGGTCTCCAGGACCGCATCCCAGTCCTCCTGTTCATAGTCGAGCGCGTCGATGCGAAGACTGGTCCCGGCGTTGTTGACGAGTACGTCGAGACGGCCGAATGCCGCAACCGTGCGCTCGACCGCCGCGCGCACGCTTTCCACGTCCCGCAGCTCGAGCTCGAGCGGTAGCGCGCGGCGCCCGGCACCACTGATCGCGGCCGCCACCTCCCGGAGGCCAGGGCTGGCGCGCGAGGTGACGGCAACGTCGGCTCCGGCGCGGGCCAGCGCCAGTGCGATCGCTCTACCGATGCCGTCCTTGGCGCCCGTGACGAGCGCGACGCGGCCCTTGGCCCCGAAGAGCCCCGACAGGTATTCCGCGTCCAAGGACGGCCTAGACTGCGGCCTTCCGCAACGACCGAACCCGCGACTGGAAGCCGTTCAGCAGCATCCCGCTGTCGTTGCCGACGATCAGCGCCTTGAAGCCCTGTTCCCGCAGCTCGTCATAGGACAGCGAGACGGACGGGTGCTCCACCGTCATGCCGACTGCGACACCCGCCTGCTGGCAGGCGCGCCGCACCCGGTCTACGGCGGCTGCCACGTCCGGATGATTGACCGTACCCGTCAAGCCCATCGACGCCGACAGGTCCCCTGGGCCGATCTGGCAGAAGTCGACGCCCGGCACCGAGACGATGTCCTCGATGTTCTCAACGGCTTCGATGTCCTCGATGTAGATGCCGCAGACGAGCAGGCGGTTCAGGATCTCGGCCATCTCCGTATTCGAGCCGGCGCCGTGCCCGCCGTAATCCGCGCCCCGCGAGTTCATGGTGTAACCGCGCTTGCCCACGGGCGGGAAACGAATGGCGTCGACCGCTGCCCGGGCGTCATCCGCGGTGACGCAGTGTGGTGCCAGGATTCCCTCCGCTCCGGTGTCGAGCACCCTGAGGACGAACTTCTCCTCCGGCGTGTACACCCGCACCATGTTGGCCAGGCCGTACGCACGGGCTGCCCGCAGGTGGTTCTTTAGCCCCTCGAGGTCGAGGCCATTGTGCTCGGTGTCGATGAAGGTGTAGTCGAGACCGGCGATGCCCATGATCTCGACTACGGCGGGGTCGCTGAGATTGGCCCAGGCCCCGAGCGCCGGCTCCGGCCGGTTGAGTAGATCGCGCATTCGGTTCGTCAGCACATGGCGGAGTGTAACCACTGTTACGTCCAGGGTCAATTACCCGGGGTTGCGCGAGGAAGCCAGATTCAGTACATGACCATGCCGGCGGACACGTTGAGGTCCTCCCCGCTGATGCCAGAAGCGGCATCTGAGGCGAGGAACACGCAGGCGGCCGCGACCTCGTCGGCATCGACCATCCGCCGCAGTGCGGAGCCTCCCGTCAACTCCGCGCGCGCCTGCTCGGCGCTGATGCCGCGCGCCGCCACCTGGCCGTCGATGACACGCTCGATCCGCGGGCCGTTTACCGCACCGGGGGCGACCGAGTTGGCGCGGACGCCGTAGGGACCGACCTCCACGGCCAGCGAGCGGATGAGGCCGATCACGCCCATCTTGGCTGCTGCATACGGCGTGCGGGCCTCGAGCGGCCGCTTTCCGGTCATCGATGAGATGGCGATCAGCGAACCGTGCCGCCGCTCCAGCATCCCGGGAATGAATCGCCGAAAGGTGAGGAAGACGCCGTCGAGGTCGGTCGCGATGCACTCGCGCCATTCGGCAGCGCTGATCTCGTGGAGCGGCTTTGTTGGGCCAGCAATGCCTGCGTTGGCCACGACGACATCGACCTGCCCGAACTCGCGGAGGATGGTCTCGGCCATCGACTCGACCATGCCCTCGTCCATCACGTCGCAGGCAACGGTCAGGCATCGCCGCCCGAGCGCGCGCACCTCCGCCGCGGTTTCCTCCAGCGACTCGATCCGCCGGGCCGCCACCGCTACATCAGCGCCCGCCTCCGCGAACGCGAGTGCAATCGCGCGGCCGAGGCCCTGGTTACCGCCCGTGATCACGACTCGGGCGCCCGCCACCCCGCTCAAACCGAACGTGTTCATGGCCCCGAAGGGTACCACTGCCCCTCAACGAGGACGTTATTGCTGTTACATCGAACATTCGCTACTCTTTCTCGGTGCGACTCACACTCGAAGAAGCCCAATCGGTGATCACCGGTGCGCATGAGCAGGCAAGACTGATGGGACTCCGCGTGACAGTCGCCGTCGTCGATGACGGCGGCGTACTCAAAGCACTGGCCAGGATGGACGGCGCTCCGCCACTCAGCTCCCAGATCGCCGAGGCAAAGGCCGTCGGCTGCGCGATGTGGCTCCGCGAGGGCGATTCGCTGAAGAAGGTGCAAGCTGAGCGGCCCGCCTTCTTCGAGGCCGCCAATCGGTTGGTGCGGACTCCGATCATGCCCGCGCTCGGTTCCCTGCTGATCCGACGCGGCGAGGAGGTTCTGGGCGCGGTCGGCGTTAGCGGCGCCGCCTCCGAGCAGGACCTGGAGTGCGCCCGCGCCGGTCTGGCCCAGCTCTCCTGATGCCCGGCCGGCACTTCCTTCAGATCCCGGGACCCACCAACGTTCCGGAGCGAGTCCGGCTCGCGATGGACCGCAGCGTGCCCGATCACCGCGGGCCGGACCTGCCCGCTCTGACGCAGGAGTGCGTCGACGGCCTCAAGCAGGTTTTCGAGACGCGGTCCGGCGAGATCGTTCTCTACCCCGGATCCGGAACCGCCGCCTGGGAGGCGGCGATCGTGAACTCGCTCGAGCCCGGAGAGAAGGTCCTGGTCTTCAACCACGGACACTTCAGCCATCTGTTCGCCGAATGTGCCCGGCAGATGGGGATGGTCGTCGACGAGCTGGACGCCGACTGGCGGGCGGGCGTGCAGGCTGACGTTCTGGAGGCGAGGCTGCGCGCCGACGTGCACCAGGAGTACCGGGCGGTGCTCGCCGTCCACAATGAGACGTCGACCGGCGCCACCACGGACATCGGCGCTGTCCGGTCGGCAATGAACGCGGCGGGACATCCCGCTCTGCTGCTCGTCGACAGTGTCAGCGGCCTCGGCAGCATGGAGTTCCACTTCGATCGCTGGGACGTCGACGTCGCTCTCACCGGCGCTCAGAAAGGGCTGATGCTGCCGCCCGGGATGGGAATGCTGTGCGTCGGACCGCGCGCCCTCGCCCGCTCCTACGAGGTGAGCAGCCGGCGCTTCTTTCTCGACTGGCGCCCGGTCATCGAGCAGAGCCGCGCCGGCTACTTTCCCTACACCCCCGCGACGCTGCACCTGTTCGGCCTCCGCGAGGCGCTCCGGATGCTTTTCGAGGAGGGGCTGGATGCGGTGTACGCTCGGCATGCCCGCCTTGCCGAGTCCGTCCGGCGCGCCGTTATAGCCTGGGGTTTCGAGATTCTCTGCCGCATCCCTTCCGAGCGCTCGAACAGCCTGACCGCCGTGATG
>CAZHAC010000245.1:0-3785 GCA_964529765.1 uncultured Actinomycetes bacterium | reverse complement strand
GCCGGCACCACCGGTGGCGGCCGGGTGACACTACGAGCGAGGTCATCCGCCGCCTCTCCGGTGTAACCGTCCACATCTTGCGGGCCCGAGAGTGAGCCTTTTTTACGCGGTCAGCTCGTAGGCCGGCTCGGTTTCGGCCGGCGCCTGCGCCGCCTGACGCTTGCGAGCCACGACACCGAGTGCGCAAACGGCCCCGAGCGCGGACAGCGCCGCCGAGACCTCGAGCGCCGGCCGGACCCCGGTGATTACCTGGGCGGCGCTGCCAAGGTGCGAGCTCGCCCCGAAGCCGGCCGAAAAGACAGCCGAGACCAGTGCTATCGCAAAGGCGGCGCCCAGACGCTGGAGCGTGTTGATGACGCCGGAGGCCTTGCCCATGTCGGCTGGCGCCACCGCGCTCATGGCGGCGGTCGAAGTCGTTGGAATGGCCATCGAGATGCCGATCCCGGCGACCACGAGCGGCATTACCAAGCTTAAGTAGACCGTACCTGCGGAGGCTGCGAGTGCCGTCCAGGTGAGCCCGATCGCCTGCACGAATAGGCCGCCGCTCATGACCAGGCGCGGACCGATCCGGTCGGCCAGGAGTCCGGCCATAGGGGCGATCAGGAGAGGAGTCGCCGTCCAGGGCAGGAAGCGGAGGCCGGTCTCGAGAGGCGTGTAGCCAAGCCCGAATTGGAAGAACTGCGACATCAGGAAAGCGGCTGAAAAGATGGAACCGCTAAGCAGGAACGTGGTGGCGGCGGCGCTCGAGAAAGACCGAACACGGAATAGGCGGAGCGGCATCATCGGGTCGAGCGCCCGACTCTCCCAAGCGGCGAAGGCGGCGAGCAGCGCGACGCCAAGCAGAAGCAGAAGCACGACACCACCGTCGGTCCAGCCCGATTCGGAGGCGCGGACGAGGCCCCAGATCGCCGAGCCGGCGCCGGCGCTGACCAGGACCACGCCCAGCGGGTCGAGTCGCGTGGCGCCGCCACGGGTTTCAGCCACTCGCGCCCACGCGACGAGCGCGGTGACGATCCCGATCGGGACGTTGACCCAGAAGATCCAGTGCCAGGTCAGGTCCTGGGTGACGACCCCGCCGACGAGAGGTCCGGCAGCGACGCCGAGGCCGGCCAGACCGCCCCAAATCCCGATGATCGCGCCCCGCCGGGAGGCCGGAAACGCAGAGGTCAGGATGGTCAGGCTGAGCGGTGCGACGACGGCCGCTCCAAAGCCCTGGATCGCGCGAGCGGCGATCAAGGCTCCAATCGTGGGGGCGAGCGCGCAGGCCGCGGAGGCGAGGGCAAACAGAAGGAGTCCGACGACGTACACCTGCCGCCGGCCATAGCGATCACCAAGCGCGGCCGCGGGAACGATCCCGGCGGCGAGGGTCAACAGATAGGCGTTGACCGTCCAGTCGAGAACCGAGACCCCGCCGCCGAACTCACGATGAAGGGCGGGCAGGGCGGTCATCACCACCAAGGCGTCGAGGGTGACCATGAAAAACGCGACCGAGGTGATGGCCAGGGTTGATAACGGCCGGGCGGGGGGAGCTTTGTCGTTCACGAGAACCTCCAATGTCAATGCCAGCGTGGTGCTGCCTAAAGATATAGCTCGGACTATAGGAAATTCAAGCAGCTAATATTGAGAATCGAAGTGAGCAAGCGGAGCTACAACCAGTACTGCGCGATCGCGCGCGGTCTTGACGTCATCGGCGACCGCTGGACGTTGCTGCTCGTGCGCGAGCTGATGCTTGGGCCCAAGCGATACGGCGATCTGCTTGCCGGATCGCCTGGGATGGGCACGAACCTGCTGGCCGATCGCCTCCGGGAGATGGAATCAGCCGGCCTGGTTGAGCGCGTCGTCCTGCCGCCGCCTGCGGGTTCTACCGTCTATCAGCTGACGGAGGCGGGTTCGGCCCTCGAACCGGTGATGATGGCTCTTGGCCGGTGGGGGCGCCGGTTCATGGGTCCGATACGTCCGGATGAGTACCTCTCGCCAGGCGCCTTCTTCATCGCCCTAAGGGCCCGCTTTGAGCCGGAGAATGCCGCGGGCCTGCGGGAGGCGTACGAGTTCCGGATCGACGGTCGTGTTTTCGAGGTCCGGGTCGAGGACGGTGTCTGTGTGACGTCCGAAGGTAGGGCGAACGCGCCGGTGGCTACGATCACGCTGGACGTTGAGACGTTCACCGAGATCTTCTTCGGCCGCCTGACCGCAGAGGAGGCCCTGGGCAGCGAGAGGGTGCAGGTTACCGGCGACAAAGCAGCCCTCGCCCGTTTCCAGAAAGCCTTCCCGCCGCTGCAGATTCCCACAGTCAAGGTCTCCGCGTGAGCCCTGAGGAGCGCTACCTGGAGGTGGTGGCGGCCTTCGCCGACCGACCAGGGGTCAGCCGCGAGGGGAAGGGCTTCGGGTCGACCGCACTCAAGATCGACGGCAAGATCTTCGCCATGCTCACCTCCAGGCGAGAGTTCTCGGTCAAGCTCCCTCGCGACCGCGTCGATTCGCTGGTCGCGGCCGGCCACGGCCAGCGTCTGGATACCGGGGGCGGGCGCCAGATGAAGGAGTGGCTCGCCGTCGGGCCCGACTCGGAACTGGACTGGAAGGCGCTGGCGGAAGAAGCCCTCGCCTTCGTCAGCCCCGCCTAGTCTCTGGGCCGGCGGTACCGCCGTACGCGGCGCGCCGCCGCCTTGCGCATAGCTGTCCGTCCACCGCGGAGGACTAGCAAGACGGGGAGAAAACGTCCCCCTCTCCACCTCCAATGTATAGGGCACCGGGGGGCTTGTAGCAAGCCCCGGGTCGTACCGCACAATCGCCGGCGAAGCTCCAGAACTTGCGGAATGGGAGGCACGAAGTGGGTGGGTCGCTGTCGACGTTTGGGTTGCGTGGGGACGGACTTCGCAAAGCTGCCGGCCCAGTCCGACACCGTGGTAGCGACGACGAGGAACGTGATCCGGTCGCGACTGGCGTGATGCCAACCGGGGTGTGGCGATGACCGAGCATGGGGTGGTGGTCGCCGGAGGAGGTCCGACAGGGCTGATGTTGGCGGGCGAGTTGGCATTGGCAGGGGTCGACGTTGCCATTGTCGAGCGGCGCGCCAGCCAGGACCTCCCCGGCTCGCGCGCAGGCGGTCTGCACTCGCGCACCATCGAGGTTCTCGATCAGCGCGGAATCGCTGATCGGTTCCTTTCCCAGGGGAAGGTGGCGCAGGTCCAGGGTTTCGCCTGGATCCGTTTGGACATCAGCGACTTTCCCACCCGCCACAACTACGGGCTCGGGCTGTGGCAGAACCAGATCGAACGCATTCTGGCCGGCTGGGTCGGCGAGCTGGACGTGCCGATCTATCGCGGACGTGAGCTGACGGGATTCGCGCAGGACGACGGCGGCGTGGACGTCGAGCTGTCCGGCGGGCAGTCGCTGCGGGCGGAATACCTCGTCGGGTGCGACGGAGGACGCAGCCTGGTCCGTAAAGCAGCCGGCATCGAGTTCCCCGGGTGGGACCCCTCAACCAGCTGCCTGATCGCCCAGGTCGAGGTGGCTGAGGAACCGGAGTGGGGAATGCGCCGCGACGCCAATGGCGTCCATTCCTTTTCCAGGTTGGAGGATGGACCGGTGGGGATTCTGGTGACCGAACAGCACGTCGGCCGCACCGGTCAGCCCACACTTCGAGATCTCAGCGAGGCGCTCATCGCCGTATACGGGACCGATTACGGGATCCACAGTCCCACGTCGATTTCCAGGTTCACGGATATGACTCGGCAGGCTGCGTCCTACCGCGACAGACGGGTGCTGCTGGCCGGCGACGCCGCGCA
>CAZHAC010000244.1:0-3789 GCA_964529765.1 uncultured Actinomycetes bacterium | reverse complement strand
CGCCGGGCGTAGACTGCTGGCGGGATGAGCATCATCGAGTTCATCCAGGACCGCGCCCGGTACTACAACTGCCCGGTCTGCGGCCGTAGTCTCCGAGGCTGCGAGGTCCGGATGCTCAATCACGTGGAGGACCGTTTCACGGTGCAGGTCACCTGCGCCGCTTGCCACGTGACCTTCATCGTCATCCTCGCCATCCAGGGCCAGGGGGTCGAGGTCGAGCTGGGCGACGACATGGCGGTCGAGGTCGAGCTGGAGACGGTTGCCGAGAACGAGCTCGCGGACCAGCTGATCGACGAGGCGCCGGAGGCGGCGCGGGAGCCGATCGAGGTCGATGAGCTACTGGACGTCCACCTTTACCTCCGCCAGTTCGAGGGCTCGCTCACCGACCTCTTAAAGCAGCCCGAACATAGGCGCTGAGATCCGCGCCTACCTGGATCACGCCGGCGGCGCGCCGATCCTCGACGAGGTCCGCGCCGCGCTGGCAGCGCTGCCTGAGGGCAACCCCTCGAGTCCGCACGCCGAGGGGCGCGCCGCCAGGTCGGCGCTCGACCGCGCCCGCGACCTCGCGGCCGGCGCCCTCGGCTGCGCCGCCCGCGACCTCGTCTTTTGCGCCTCCGGCACGGAGGCGGTCAACCTCGCGGTGCTGGGAGCCGGACGCCGGCTGCCCGTGGGCCGGCGGGTAGTGACCTGGGAGGCGGAGCACCAGTCGGTGCTGGCTGCCGTCCGGCGGCTGCAGCTGGACGGCGTGCCGGTCACCGTGCTGCCGGTCGACGATGCCGCGCGAGCCGGTGGCGAGCTGCCGCCGGATACGGGTCTGTTGTCGATCGGGCTGGCCAACAACGAGGTCGGCACGCTCCAACCAGTAGCGCCGCTGGCGGCGCGCGCGCGGGAGCTGGGGGCGCTGGTTCACCTCGACGCCTGTCAGGGCCCGGCCTGGATCCGGCCGCCGGTCGAACTCGCCGACCTCGTCTCCTTCTCAGGGCACAAGATCGGCGCCGGCCGGGGTGGCCTCCTGCTGGCCCGGCCTGACGTGCGCCTCGACCCGCTGCTGGTCGGTGGTCCCCAGGAGTGGAGCCGCCGGGCAGGACGCGAAGACGTAGGGGCGGCGACCGCGCTGGCTGTCGCGCTCGACTCCTGCGTCCGCCTACGGAACGAGTGGTCTTCGGCGGCGGCTCCCCGTGCGGCGCGACTGCGAGCGGCCCTGGCCGAACTCGATGGGCGGCCGACGGGAGGCGACCCCCGGCTGCCCAACTACGCCACCGCGGCCTTTGCCGGCCGCCGGGGCGAAGATCTAATCGTGTCGCTCGACCTGGCCGGGGTGGCGGCGTCGAGCGGGTCGGCATGCGCCAGCGGATCGCTCGACCCCTCACACGTCCTGCTCGCCATGGGGCTCTCGATGGCAGAGGCGCTGGGCAGCCTTCGGCTCACCGTAGGTCCGGCGACCACCGACGCCGAGGTCGAACAGGCCGCTTTCGTTCTCGAGGGGCTGGCGGCGCGTGTCTAGATCAGTCGAGGCAGAGCTCGCGGGCCGCCTCGAGCGGGGCGAGGAGGTGATGCTGGCAACCGTGGTTCGCGTCGACGGCGAGCCGCCCTCGCGTCCCGGCGCCAAAGCGCTGGTCGATCGCACCGGGGCGGTCGCGGGCACGCTCGGCTGCTCCGAGTTCGACTCCCAGGCCGTCACCGACGCCGCCCCCATCCTCGACGGCGGCCAACCTGCGCTCCGCATCTACCGCCATGACCTGGGTTCGATCGAGGTCTACCTGGAGCCCTACGCGCCCGCCCCGGTGCTGGTGGTCGTGGGCGACACCCCGGTCGGCCGCGCGCTTGCCGAGTTCGCCGAGAAGACGGGGTTCCGCGTGGTCCACGTACCGGAGGGATGGCCGCTGCCCGCCGACCTCGGCCGGGAGACGTATCTCGTGCACACCAACCACGACGCCGCCGATCTGCCGAACATCCTGGAGTCGGTCCTCCGCCGCGACCCGCCACCCCGGTTCATCGGCCTGATGGGCAGCCGCCGGCATACCGGTCATCACGTGGACGCGCTCCGCAAGCGTGGAATGCCCGCGCGCGACCTGGATCGGATTCAGAGCCCGGTCGGCATCGAGATCGGGGCGCGCACGCCGGAGGAGATCGCGGTCAGCATGCTGGCCGGGTTGATCGCGGTCCGGCGCGGTGCGCAGCCGCGCTGGCTCGACAAACCGCGCGTGCTCTAGCAGGCCGATGAAAAAGGGCTTCGGGCCTTCGGCCTCGTCGGCGCTTCGGGGCCCATGCGGCCCATCTTCGACGACCGGCGAGCGCGACTACGTGGACCTCGGACCCGGGCCCGGACGCGAGTCCTAGAAGACCTCCGCTCGGGCCAGGTCGTCGAACGTCTCGCGCCGGCGGATCAGCGTCGCCTCGCCACCCCGCACCATCACCACCGCCGGCCGCGGCATCCCGTTGTAGTTGCTCGCCATGGAAAGGCTGTAGGCGCCGGCGGCGGGCACGCAGACGACGGCGCCCGGTTCCAGGGGCGCCGTCTCGGCCGACTCGACCAGGACGTCGGTCGATTCGCAGTACTTGCCCGCGATCGTGTAGTTACGCGTGTGGGCGGGAACCGGGTCGTCCACCCGGACCACCTCATAGCGCGCGCCGTAGAGCTTCGGCCGGATGTTGTCGCCCATCCCGCCGTCCACAGACGCGTAGGTGCGGACGCCCGGGATCTCCTTGATCGCTCCCACGGTGTACAGCGCCACGCCGGCGGGGCCGGCGATCGCGCGGCCCGGCTCCACGACCAGCTCGGGCACAGCCAGGCCGCGCCGGGCACAGCCGTCTCCCAGGGCGCCAAGCAGGGTGCCCACGAACTCAGCCGGCGTGGGTGGATCGTCCTCCCAGGTGTAGGCGATCCCCAGTCCGCCGCCGGCGCCGAGCCGCCGCGTCTCGAAGCCGAGCTCGCGCCGCAGCTCGGCGACCAGGTCGAGCATGATCTCCATCGCCGCCACGTGGCCTCGCAGGTTGAAAACCTGTGAGCCGATGTGCGAGTGGAGGCCGACGAGCTCGATCCGGTCGTGACCGAGCGCCTGCGCGACCGCCCTCCGGGCGTCGCCGGACTCGATCGAGAAGCCGAACTTGGAGTCGAGCTGGCCGGTCGCGATCCAGTCGTGCGTGTCCGGATGGACGCCGGGCGAGATCCTCACCTCGCAGCGCATCCGCTCACCGGCCGGTACCACCTCGTGGAGCAGCGCGAACTCGTGAAAGCCGTCGATGACGAGCGTGGCGCCCGCCCGATAAGCGGACGCGATGTCCTGAGCGCTCTTGTTGTTGCCCAGAAAGTGGATGCCCGCGGTCGGGTAGCCGGCCCTGAGCGCCAGGTCGAGCTCGCCGGCGGAGACGACGTCGAGGCCGAGGCCCTCCTCGGCGACGATCCGCAAGAAGCGCGGGCTGGCGAATGCCTTCGCCGAGTACAGCACCTGGCCGGCACCACCCATCGCCCGCACGAACTCCCGCGTCCGCTCGCGCACGGTCACTTCGTCGTAGACGTAGAGCGGCGTGCCGAAGCGTTCCGCCAGCTCCTGGAGGTCGCAGCCACCGACCTCCAGCCGGCCATGCGCGCCGGCGCGCGCCGTCAGCGGAAAGAGCGGCGGGCCCGGGGTCGGAAGGCTAGTTATGCCCGCCGCAGCTGCAGCTGCCGCCGCAGGCGCAGCCGCCACCCATGCTGGGGGTGACGTCGCTCAGCCCTGACTCCATGCCGCCAAGCGAAGCGAACGAGGAGACGAGCACCCGGGTCTGCGTCGACTCGCAGCTCGGGCA
>CAZHAC010000243.1:0-3797 GCA_964529765.1 uncultured Actinomycetes bacterium | reverse complement strand
TCATCCTCGCCGTGCTCGCCATCGTGAGCTTGATCGGGGCCAACTTCGCGCGCCGGCAGCCCGCCTGACGAGCGCGACCGTCTTTCTCGTCCGGCACGCCGACGCCGGCGACCCTCGCGAGTGGCGGGGCGACGATATGAAGCGCCCACTCTCGCGTAAGGGCCGCCGGCAGGCGGCCGCCCTGGCCAAGGATCTGCGGCCGCTCGGGGCGGCGCGAGTCCTCTCCAGCCCATACCTCCGCTGCGTGGAAACCGTGGAACCGCTGGCGGCCGCCCTCGGCGTCGAGGTCGAGCTGAGCGAGGACCTGGCCACTGGCGCCGATCTGCGCGCCCTCGACCTGGTGCGCCAAGCCGGGGCAGGCGCCGTCCTTTGCACCCATGGTGACGTTGCACTCGACATCCTGAATTTGCTCCATCGCCAGGGCGCTATCAAGGGCCACGTACAGTCCCAGAAGGGGTCGGCCTGGGCCCTCGAACTTGTCGGCGACCAGGTGGTGAAGGGGCAGTACCTGCTGCCGAGCAAATAGGCGAGGGCGCCTGCTAGACGCCCAAGCTGGCCGCCAGGTCCTTGACTCGTGCCTCGATCTCGTCGCGGATCTGGCGCACCACCTCGATCGGCTGCCCAGCCGGGTCCGCGAGTTCCCAATCCTCGTAGCGCTTTCCGGGAAAGAAGGGGCAGGCGTCGCCACAGCCCATCGTGACCACAACGTCGGCCTCGATGACATCGCCCTCCGTGAACGCCCGCGGCCTGACCGCCCCCAGGTCGACGCCCTTCTCGGCCATCGCCTGGACGACCGCCGGGTTGAGTGCAGCTGCCGGCTGGCTGCCTCCCGAGCGAATCTCGACCCGGTCCCCCGTTAGCTGCCGCAAAAACCCTGCTGCCATCTGGCTGCGGCCGGCGTTGTGGACGCAGACGAATAGCACGAGCGGCCGGCGCGCCAGCCGCCCGACCAGCTCCTCCGTAGACGCGGCCGGCCGGCCGCCGCTGCGCTCGACCATCCGGTAGATGTCGGCGGCGCCCTCCAGGATCCGCGGCGTGAGGCCAACCGAGTCGAAGGTCGCGGCGATCTCCTCCATCTCGCCGATCCACCGCTGGGCCTTGGGCGGCATGTTCCGCAGCGAGCGCTCCGCGTACTGGTAGAGCAGAGGTGCGCTCTCCGCCAGCTCCGCCCGCAGCTCGCCGGAGACGCCCAGGCGCTCGGCGGCGACCAGGAGTTCAGTTGCGAGTGCGGTCGTCCCCTTCGTGAAGGCGGCATAGCACATCTTCAGCGCCGACGCCCGTCCCTCGGGACCGCCGATGTCGCGGACGTCCAGGGCATCGCCAACCAGGTCCGTCAGGTCGGCCGCGCCGGCGCCCGAGCAGTAAAGGACCGGGTTCGGCGGAACGCCGATGATGCCTACGTCCACGAATCGAGCGCCGGCCCCGCGCACAATCCCGCCCACTCGGTGGGCCGTGAAGGGGGACACCGCGTTGCAGTCGGCGTAGAGCAGGTTCCGCCGGGGCGGCAGGGCCGCGACCCGCTCCGCCAGCTCAACCGCGCGGGCTGGTGGCAATACTGAGAGAAACAGGTCGGCGCCGGCAACGACCTCCGAAAGCGGCAGATCCTCGGCACCCGCCTCGGCGGCGCGGCGCCGGCTGCTCTCGCTCCGGCCGTCGAGCGAGGTCAGCACCCGGTGACCGAACTCGGTGAGGCGGCCGGCCAGGCAGGCACCCATCTCGCCCATTGCGACGACCCCGACCACGGCCATGGCGTCAGGATATGGCGGGCTGGCCGAGATCGTGCACAGCGCTCGCCCAGCTGACCAGCGCGGCCACCAATGGGCGCGCTTGCTCGGGTTCCCGGAGAGGGCGGCGGCGGCAGGCGGCAACCTCCACCTGAAGCGCCGAGAAGCCGGCCGCCTGGACAGCGGCCGTGACAGTTCCCGGGTGGAGCGCCGGGAAGGGATCGCCGGTTATGCAGGTCAACCCGTATTGGGCGAGGGCAACACGCAAGCGCCTCGCCGCCAAGTGGCTGGCGGCGTCCGGGAGCGGCCCCAGACCGATCACGACGTCCACGCCGTGCTCATCGCCCATCCCATGGAGGTCGATCACCAGGTCGCCCGGCTGCAAGTCCTCGAGCAGCGCTTTACGGAAGGGTGTGGGGCCGTCGTGCCAGTTGGGGTCGTCGGCGGGCAGGCCGGTGGAGGTGAGCGCGCGCGCGGACGCCTGGATCGCGAGCAGCTCGGCCAAGCCGCCCGTCCGGATGTCGGCGCGCTTGATGGCGCCGCCCCGAAGGTGGCGGACGGAGTGGGGGGCGGTGAAGACGACTGGAGCCGACCCGTGGGTCGCCTGATGAATAGCACCTGGCAAATCGCCGCTCACCTGGTACCGCTCGTCTAGAGCGATCCAGGTCGACGCGGCGTCAGGCACTCGGAAATGATGCGCTCAGGCGGGTACATCTCGGGCGGGCGAAGCCGCCGCCGGCGAGGGCAGCGGAGCGTTCACAGTGGGCGCCGCAGGCGGCGGCGACGGCGGCCGGTTGGTCCTCGGCGCGGTCGCCGGGCTGGGCGTCCGAGTGGGGGTGGGGGTTGGCGTCGTGCTGCTGCCCATGACTCCGCCGGTCGGTGCGCGTGCGATCGGTGGCGGGGCGGTAGGCGTCTGCCGCGGCGCCGCCAGCAGCAGCCACGCCAGCAGGGCGAGGGCGGCGGCGCCCACCATCGCGGGTAGGCGCGAGCCGTGGCGCGGCGCCGGCCAGTCGCCCGTCGTCTGCGGGGACGACAGGTAGGCGCGGCGCTCGGGGGTCAGCCTGATGCCCTCCGCGCCGGCGCCCGCCCAGATCGCCTGTCCGTAGACGGATCCCTGGAAGAGCAGCAGCACCGCCAGGGCGCCAGTGGCGAAGTTGGGTGCCCGGATGAACATCACGAGGGCCGCCGCCGCCGCCGCCGCCGCGATCGTGCTCTCGGTGGCCGAGGATCTGATCGCGGCCAGCACGCGATTCGTGCCCTCGCGCACCTTGGGCGTCCGAAGGAACGCCTTGCGGCCGCCGGACAGGCCGCTCAGGCAGGCGAGCGCGACCGTCCAGCTCAGCGAGAACCACACGCGAAGGGCCCCGAAGGCATCCCGCCACGTGCAGTTCGTGCCGACCTTCATTGCCCATAGGGCCCGCCCGACGCCGGTCACGAGATAGGCGATCGGAACCACGATCGCGGCGCCCGCGATGACTCGCAGGGGGAGTTGAGTGTGCAACGCGGTGGCCACCGCGGTCGCGATGAGGACGGCGGTGAAGGCGGCGGTCAGCAGGTCGCCGAACCACTGCACGCTGCCCAGCAGGTAGTGGACGCGCTGGCCAGGGGACAGCCGCAGGCGGTGCTCCGTAAATGGAACCAGCTCGCGCCAGTGCAGGCGCAGGATCTGGATGCCGCCCAGCGCCCACCGGAAGCGCTGCTTCTTGAGACCGTCGAAGTTGAGGGGCATCATTCCACGGCCCCAGGGGCGGGGCACGTAAACCCCACGCAGGCCGCTTCCGAGCATGCGCAGGCTGGCCTCGGCGTCTTCGGTGACCACGTCGGTGTTCCAGCCGCCGATCGCTTCCAGCGCCTGGCGGCGGATGAGGCCCATGGTGCCCGCGAAGATGATCGCGTTGCGGTGCGCGCGGGCCGGCATCGTGATCACGAAGAAATAGGCGTAGCTGTAGAAGAGCGCTCGCAGATAGGAGTCGTCCTGCCAGTTGCGGTAGTCCTGCGGCGTCTGGACGAAGCCGACGTCCGGGTCGGCGAAGTAGCCGACCGTGGCTTGCAGGAAGCCAGGCGCCACCCGGT
>CAZHAC010000242.1:0-3819 GCA_964529765.1 uncultured Actinomycetes bacterium | reverse complement strand
AAGAGGAGTTAGCGAGATGACTGTACGAAACGGCAGCTCCGACTGGCATGGCGACATCCGGAGCGGGTCGGGAACGGTCACTGTCGGCGACGGCGTCTTTCAAGGCGCCTTCTCGTTCGCGTCGCGGTTCGCTGAGGGAGAGGGGACGAACCCCGAGCAGCTGATCGCGGCGGCGCACGCCGGCTGCTTCACGATGGCCCTCTCGAACGTCCTCACGCAGGCGGGGCATCCGCCGGAGTCGCTGCACACGAACGCCGTGGTCGATATGCGCAACATCGAGGGCGCGCCGACGCTGACGCGGATCAACCTCGACACCGAGGGGCGCGTGCCCGGCATCGACGAGCAGCAATTCGCGGACTACGCCGACCAGGCCAAGAAGACGTGTCCGGTGTCCCGGGCGCTGGCGGGGGTCCCGGAGATGGAGCTGACGGCCAGGCTTCTCTAGGGGCTCGCAGCCGTGCGCGTCCGGCCGCGCCGAGGCGCCTTCCCATGTCGTCGGTCGTCATTTCTAGCCTGGGCGTGGAAGCGAGTGGCTGGGCGCGGGGGTGCAGTTGCGCTCAATGCCGGCGACGCGACTAAGTAGGGACCTGAGGCCCTTTTCCGCAACGCCGGTTTGCTATGTTTTCCGGTTCACTTCTGCCTTAACGTGTCCGCTATGCATTGACAGAACGAACACGTGTTCGATAGAATGTGACTGTGATCGACGATCGCCTCCAGGGCCCGCCCAATCCCAGCATCCTGCGAGTCCTGGAGGCCATCCGCGGGATCGAGGGTGGCAGGCCGGACGACGACGCCATCCTCCTCGCCCACGTCCGCCACCAGCTCGACCTCCTGCTCGCCGACGCCGTCAGCGAGCTGACCCGTGAGGACCTCTACGACGCCTACTGCACGCCAATACAGTGGCTGCGCTACGAGGGCCACCTGGCGAGCGGGGTGGCGGCGGCAATCTCCCTGGTCGGCACGACGATCGACCGGCTCCCGAAAGTGGTCGCCGCGGTGGAAGCGGGCGAGATCGGGTTCTCGCACCTGGCCCTCCTGGCCGAAGCGCAGGGCCGGCTGGGAGACGACTTCGACGAAGAGCGGCTGCTGAGTGCCGCGCGGACCCAGACGGTGACTGACTTCCGCAAGACCGTCGAGCACGAGCTCCACGCCTGCGATCCCGCCCGCTTCGCGGCCGACGAGGCCGAGGCGCGCGAGCACCGCCAGCTCAAGCTCAGCCCCCTGGAGGACGGTTCCATGTTCCTCAAGGGCTGGCTGGAGCCGGAGGGGGCATCGGTGGTGCGGGCGGCGCTCGAACCGTTGGCACGGCCGGCGGGCGCCCGCGACGACCGGCGCCGCGAGCAGCGGCTGGGCGACGCCCTGGTCGAGCTCGCGGGTCAGGGAGTCAAGACCGAGCTCATCGTGAGCGTGCCCCTGGAGACCATGCTGGCCGTCAAAGGCGCGCCGGCCGCGGAGACCGAATGGGGTGGCATCGTCTCCTCGGAGGTGGTCCGCCGCCTGCTCTGCGACGCCGACGTCCGGCGCCTGGTCCTCGACTCAGAGGGCGAGGTGGTCGACTTCGGGCGCCGGCGCCGGCTCTTCTCGCCCAAGCAGCGCAAGGCGATGGTGGCGCGCGACGGCCACTGCGTCTTCCCCGGTTGTGACCGGCCGCCGGCCTGGTGCGACGGCCACCACCGCGATGCCGTCGCCGAGGGAGGCGAGACCGATCTCGATAACGGCTGGCTCCTCTGCAAGCGGCACCACACCTTCTGCCACGACGGGTGGAAGTTGGTGCGCGACGGTCCCCGGATACGCGCGATCCCGCCTGCCCGAATGCTTCTGAAGCAGGCGGCACGCGCACCGTCCTCGTCCCGAGTGGTAACGACGCCCTAACCTCCCTTCACCGAGCCGATGCGCGTGGCTAAAAGGCTCGCTTTTCGACCCACTGTTCGAAACCTCGGCTTTACTTCGCGCGTTTGAGCAGTGTGCCACGGCGTCCTGCGCTCGTCGTCCTGGGTCTGCTCCTAGTCGTCGGGTGCGAGCAGGGACCGGTCGTCGGCGTCGCCCACCCATCACCCGCGTCCTCGTCGAGGGTTGCGACCCTGTCTCGGTCGGCAGCGTCGCTGCTGCCGTCGCCAGCGGCGGCGGCAGGCGAGTCGATCTCCGAGATATACGCCGTTTCGGCGGATGAGGCATGGGTCGTGCTCGACCGCCACGTCCAGGAGACGAGCGACGGTGGGGCTAGATGGACTGATGTCACGCCCCCGGCCGTAGCGTCCGGGCATCTTGGCCACCTCG
This sequence comes from uncultured Actinomycetes bacterium, assembly GCA_964529765.1. Taxonomy (GTDB): domain Bacteria; phylum Chloroflexota; class Dormibacteria; order Dormibacterales; family Dormibacteraceae; genus CAZHAC01. The sequence goes on along the minus strand of CAZHAC010000242.1, from coordinate 1,542 downwards.
TCTTAGACGACGCCGGTCATACATGGCTGACGGTCGCTGACGATGCCCGACATGTCCACCTAGAGCGGTCCGACGACATGGGGCGCAGCTGGGTCGAGGTAGGGAGCTTCGACGGGATCGGAGGCGGCGTGACTTGGGCCGACCCGCAACACCTGTGGTTAGTAGACAGCCTAGGCTTCGCCGCCGGTTCTGAAGGAGTGGCTCTATATTCGTCCAGGGATGGCGGCGCGACGTGGACTGAGGTTGCAGTGAGCAATCCGAACTCGTCGACGTCGGCTCCCGGACTCCCGCTTGCATGCCATAAAGGCCCGTTTTCCTTCGCCTCAGCGACGGTTGGGTGGGCCGGAGTGGACTGCGCTGGAGGTGCCCCCTACCTACTCACCACCGAGGACGGCGGTCGTTCCTGGACCGCTCGCCAGCTCCCAGTACCTGACGGCGGAACCCCTGAGCCGTTCGCCTCCCTGGCCATCTTTTTCGGCCCAAGCGTGGGCGTCGCCTCAGTCACTACCCATGGCGTCGGTCACGAACTGTTTCTGCGTACGAACGATGGCGGCCAGACCTGGATTCAGAGCGGCGGGATCAAGTCGACGGGTGAGCCGGCGATCCTCTCACCGACCACATGGATCGGCCGCGACCAGGGAGCGCTAGTGATCACGCGTGATGCTGGAAGGACATGGAGTGGCGTAGCCCCTGAAGCGCCAAATGGTCAAATCCACTTCATCTCGGATCGTGTGGCGTGGGCGAGCGTTCGTTCGGATGGCAGCTCGCGGCTCGAACGATCGATTGACGGCGGTCGAACGTGGAGCTCAGTGGCCGTCCCTGGAATCGCTTAGCGACACCCAGCCCCATCTAAGTTCTCGCCGACAGCGCCATCGTTCGACTGCCGGCCAGCATCTCCGCCGTCTTCGACTGTTGGAAGACCCTGACCAGAAGGTGACCCTTTAGAGCCTCAAGGCCGCGCGATGGTGCCTGCGAAATGTGGGATGAGCTTGTGGTTAGGCGAACAGCGCCGTGACCGTGCCTCACGTTCGCACGTTCTTAGTTCCATGGCGCGCATGCTGGTCCTACTCCTGACCCTCGTTACGGCTGCGGTGTTAAGTGGCTGCGTTCAGTCCGCGACGGACCCGCCCAGCAGCAGCCCGGATCCAGGAGGCCGCATTCTGTCGGAGCTTCAGACGGCCGTGGCTGCCTTGCCTGCGGATGCCACGGTCATCTACCGCAACGACGTAGAGCCGCACTGGGACTCCTGTGATGGCCGCCCGGGCACATTTGGGTGGGACAACGTCGTGGTCCAGATTCACTTCAGCTCACCATCTGCCCCGGCTGGGATGTTTGCCAACGCCGTCTCGCAGATGACGGCACGGGGATGGACGGTCCGTGACCGACACGACTACACGGATCTCGTCTGGACGAGGCAACTACGAAACGGCACCGAGGCGAAGGCGCAGCTTTCGGAAGTTGGGGGTTGGACGATCTATGCGTTCGCGCCGCCTATTGGTCCGCGCGCCAGTGGTTGCTGATCCGCTAGCCACAGTAGTTCCG
>CAZHAC010000241.1:0-3820 GCA_964529765.1 uncultured Actinomycetes bacterium | reverse complement strand
CCGTGTCGCCGCTGGCTGGGGGCCCGGTCTGGCGGACGGGGACGCGGACCCAGTGCGCCGACCGGCTATCCGCCGAGTTCGGGGAGGCGACCTCTTTCGGCTGCTCGATCGCCACGCACTCCCTCATGACGCAACGTGACCGAGTCGTTCGTGACCCTATCGGTCCCCGGACCTCGGCGCGCGCTACTCGCTCGCTTTTGTATCAATCGACCGGGACCCCGGTTTCCGTGTTCTCATCGGCTCTGGACCATGTCAGGTAGGCCACGTAGCAGACGATCACGGCCGTCAGCGCGAGGCTCACGGTTCCGCGACCGAGCCCCAAACCGCCGAGGTCAGGGGGCACTCCAAGCCAGTCCGCGTAGGAAGCCCCTAACGGCCGGGTGAGCACGTATGCGACCCAGAACGCGAGTACCGCGTTTATGTGAACGAGCCGCCAGGCCAGGGCCGGAACCAGGATCGCGACCGTGAAGACGACACCCGAACCGAGCCAACCCAGGTGCAGCGTGTAGGCGGCTAGATCGCCAGCGGCGGTTCCCATCGCGAACGTCGCCGCCACCGCGGCCCAGTAGAAGATCTCACGGCTTATCGTCACGATGCTATGGATCGATAGCGTCCCCTCGGATAAGCGCCAAAGAATGAAGATCGTGGCCAGGCTCAACAGATAGGCCAGCGTCGACACCAGATAGGGGATCCCCAGAAAGTGGACGGCGTCGGCAGCCATCGTGCCGAAGACGGCGACCATGACGACAGCGAGCCAGTAGACCGGTGCTAGGTAACGGCGGACGAAGAGCTGAAGCGCTAGAGCCAGAGCGAACGCCACGCCACCGATGCCGACCGCAACATAGGGATCGATGGTGTGGACCAAGTAGTCTGATGTCGCTTCACCCATGCCGGTTGTCAGCACCTTGACGATCCAGAAGTGGACTCCGACCTCCGGGACCTTCCTCACCCCGGTCCTTAGCACCGGACGAGAATATCTGCGCCTTCGCAGCGGCTGCTCGCCGCATCAGTGCGAAAGCGCGCAGCGTGCGAGCATCGGCCACGCGTAACGGGTTAACGTCGACGCATGTACCTCATCTCAGCAGCGATCACCACCAACAAAATCATTGCCGCAGTCGTGGTCGTTGTAATCGTGCTCGGGGGAGCCTGGTACTTCCTCTCACGGCGCCCGCGTACCTAGCCCAGCAGCGGCGGCCAGCACGGCACAAATGACAGCCAGGTCAGATTAGGGGCGTGCGCAGAGTCCCGAGTCCGTCGATCTCGACCGTGACCTCGTCGCCCGGCTTCAACCAGTTCTTGTCCGGCATGCCCATGATCACTCCCTCTGGAGTGCCAGTCACGATCAGGTCGCCTGGCTCAAGCGTGAAGTAGGTGCTGGCATAGCTAACCAGCTCGGCGACGGAGAAGATCATGTCCGCCGTGCTCGAATCCTGACGCACCTCGCCGTTAAGCCGGGTCCGCAAGCGAAGGTCTTGCGGGTCGGGTACCTCGTCGGAGGTGACGAGAGCGGGACCCAGCGGCAGGAAGCCGTCCAGGGTCTTCCCGAGCAGCCACTGCGAGGTGCGGAACTGCAGGTCGCGGGCGCTGAGGTCGTTGCCGATGGTGTAGCCAGCGACGAACTTCAGCGCGTCTCTCTCGGACACGTGCGAGCAGCGCCGTCCGATCACCGCCACCAGCTCGCCTTCGTAGTCGTACTCGCGCGCAGATGGGGGCAGGGCGACAGCGGCTCCCGGCCTGGCGAGGGCGTTCCGGAACTTCGAGAACATCACCGGAGATTTCGGAGCCTCCAGCCCCGACTCGGCGGCATGCCTCCGGTAGTTGAGCCCGATGCACAAGATCTTGCCGGGGTCGGTAATCGGCGGGAGCAGGTCGTCCTCGCGGACGTCAACTAGGTCGCCCTCCGGGACGCCCTCACCGCCTCCCTGCGAGAGCCATTGGTTGAGCTCTGACGCGGCGCCGAGTTCGATCACTCCGCCGTCGACCTGCGCACCAAAGCACGCGACACCGTCGCGCGCAAACGCAACAACTCTCATGTCCCTACCTCGTCAGCTATGAAGATCGCAGCCCATGCGACAGCGAGCGAATGTAGCAGGTATTACAGTTGGGCATCGTGTCGAGCGCCGCTGAGCCATGGGGTCGGGGCCGGTGCTACGATTTCGCGTTCATGATCGAGTCGGCGGACCGGCTCTTGCGTGTGCTGGAGTCGTTCCGCGCCGGTGAGCTCGACCTGAGCCTCGGCGAGATCGCGGCCCGCACGGGCCTACCCAAAAGCTCCATCCACCGGGTGCTGGCGACGCTGGTCGCGCACCGGCTCGTTGAGCGCGATCCGCAGACTCGACGTTATCGCCTCGGCATCCGGCTCTTCGAGCTCGGATCGGTGGCGATACACGAGCGTGGCCTGCACACCGCTGCGCATCCGGCGCTGGAGCAGCTGTCCGCCGAATCCGGCGAAACCTGTCATCTGGCGGTCCTCTCCGAGACGGAGGCGGTCTACGTCTACAAGCTGGACGGACCGTCGAGCATCATCATGTCGTCGCGAGTCGGCGGCCGCGCGCCGTGTCACGCCACCAGCATCGGCAAGGTGCTGGCAGCCTGGGCCGGTGACGATCTGTTGCGGGCGCTGAGTGCGTCGCCCCTGCGCGGCTACACCCCCCACACGATCACCTCGGTGCCGGCCTTCCTGGCCGAGCTGGAACGGGTCCGGGCCGCCGGTTTCGCCCTCGATCTCGAGGAGTTCGAAGAGGGACTGCGATGCGTGGCCGCGCCGGTGCGCGATCACACCGGACGCGTGGTGGCGGCGATTGGGATCGCAGGCCCGCGACGGCGGATGGAGGACGAAGTTCTCAATGCTCACGTTCAAAAGGTCCTGGCTGCCGCCGCCGAGCTCTCTAGAAATCTCGGCTACGTCGAGGCTCCACGCGCTTCCGCCGTCGGAGGTTAGGTAGATGCGGGCGATGTGCGTTGTCGAGTACGGCCGTCCACTCGAGATGCTCGACGTGGCGCGGCCGGTTCCGGTGCCCGGTGAGGCCTTGATCGAAGTCCTGACCTGCGGACTCTGCTTCAGTGACGTGAAGACGGCGCGCGGCCGGATGCCGTACTCCAGTTCGCTGTCAATGCCCCACATCGCGGGACATGAGGTCTGCGGACGCGTCATCGAAATCAACCGTGCGCCGGGGTCGGGCACGCCTTTGCGTCCCGGTGACAAGGTCGTCGCCTACCACGTCTGGGGATGCCACGACTGCCCGTCTTGCCGGCGTGGGGAGGAGCAGCTGTGCACCTCGCCCGCCCCGTGGATGGGGTTCACCCACCCTGGCGCCTTCCGCGACTTCATGGCGGTGCCCGTCGAATACCTGCTGCGGGTCCCGGAGAGCGTCCCCACCCGAGTCGCGCCCGCGCTGACCTGTGCGATGGGCACCGCCTACCGGGCGGTCGTGGCACGCGGACGGGTGCTGCCCGGAGAGGTCGCGATCGTCCTCGGGCTCGGCGGGGTTGGGGCGCACGCGGCGCTGCTGGTGACGGCGGCGGGAGCGCGCGCGATCGGGGTTGACCTGCCGGAGAAACTGAGCGCGGCCCGGGCGGCGGGGATCACGGAGACCGTGGAAGCCGGCGAGGGCCTCGTCGAGCGCATCCGTGGCCTGGTGCCGGACGGCGCCGACCTGATCCTGGAGACGACAGGCGTTCCGTCCCTGCTCGAAACAGGGCGGCGGATGCTGCGACCGGGCGGCCGGATGGTGGCGGTCGGCTACCACGTGGGCGAGGACATGGCGGTGTCGAGCGATCAGCTCGTCCTACTCGAGCAGTCGGTGCTGGGCTCGCGCTA
>CAZHAC010000240.1:0-3827 GCA_964529765.1 uncultured Actinomycetes bacterium | reverse complement strand
CGATGCGCGACCTGTCGAAGCTGATGTACGTCGGCACCAACGCGGCGTCGGGCGCTGAACGCATCCAGAACCTGCTGGACGAGCCGGAGGAGGTCGAGGCCGCCGACATGCCAATGCTCATCCCCTCGCGGCAGCGGCTGGCAGGGGCCATCGACTACGAGGGAGTCGTCTTTGGTTACCTCCCGAACCTTCCCGTGCTCCGCGGCGTCGATCTTCACGTCGAACCCGGTCAGAAGATCGCGCTGGTCGGACTTTCGGGCAGCGGCAAGACCACGCTGGTCAAGCTGATCCCTCGCTTCCATTTGCCCTGGGAGGGCAGGATCCTGATCGACGGCAGCGAAAACCAGCGCTATCCGCTCGCGATGCTGCGGCAGAACACCAGCTTCGTCCTTCAGGACTCGGTGCTGTTCGAAGGCACGGTGCGCGACAACATCGCGATCAGCAAACCGGGCGCGAACGATGCCGAGATCGTCGCGGCGGCGCGCAAGGCGCAGATCCACGAGACTATTCAGGGCCTGCCCGACGGATATAACTTCCGGGTTAGCGAGCAGGGCAAAAATTTCTCTGCGGGACAGCGGCAGCGGCTGGCCATCGCCCGCGCCATCCTGCGCGACGCGCCGATCCTGATCCTCGACGAGCCCACCGCCAACCTCGATGTCGAGGCGGAAGCCGAGGTCATGCACGCCATCGGCAACCTGATTCAGGGCCGTACCGTGATCACGATCTCGCACCGGCTGACGACACTGGGACACGCGGACTGCGTGGCCTTCCTCGAGCAGGGACAGCTGGTCGAGCAGGGCGATCTCGGCCGGCTGCGGTATGCGGGCGGTCCCTTCGAGAAGCTGTTCGAGGAGCGGAACCGGCACGGACCAGATCCGGCGGCCGACCTCGACCAGGGCGCGCATGATGGGCGGCCCCCACTCTCCATGCGAGCGGGGCCATGACCAGCCTCTACGCGTCTGCCGCACCACGAAGCAGCGAGCCACGCAATTCGCTGCGCGGCAAGCGTCCCCCGGGACTCCTCACCGTAGCCGATCTACCGTGGATCATCGCAACTGTCCTTGATCGAGAAGGAGTGGCGGTCCTGCCCGGGTACGACGGCGCCGTGAAGATGTCTATGCGCCACTTGCGCCGCAAACCGGGCAAGGGTCTGCTCGCCGTCTACAACGTCCGCCTGAAGCGACGCGGCCGCGTTCGTTCCCCGGCTGCCGATGCGCGTCCGCGGCCGGCGCCACTGACATCGGTGAAGGGATGGGCGTGGTGCAGCAATCAGCTGCTGACCGTCACGCTCGGGGAGCCGGCTCTCGATGGCAACCGCATTCGATTCGACCCATGGGCGGTCGAGCATGCGCCAGTCGAGCATCAAGCGCCGGGAGTGCTGACGAGCGGGGATCTGGCGCTGACCATCCAGGTCTTTCCCAGTGCGTCCGGGTGGCCGGCGCTCGCCGGCTGCTTCGACACGCAAGACACCGGCCCGCTGTTCTCGGCGCTCGAAAAGGCCGCGCGAACGCAGCTGGCAGATGGCGCCTGGCAGTTGACGGCCGCGCGCGCCGAGGTGTTGCGATACAAGCCGGGGGTTCGCTGCCTGGTCCTCTACGAGCTCGCGCTGCGGCATCACCACCACGGCACGAGGCGCCTGGTGATCTGCGGCAAGGCCTACGCCGATCGGGCGCAGGTAAGCGCCGTGACGAAGGTCCTCGAGGATCTCTACGTCGAATCGCAGCGGATGATGGATAGGACGGTGGCCGGCCACACGATCCGAACACCACTGGTACCCAAACCTCTCGGCCTGGTCGACGAACTGGGGCTGCAGCTCAGCGAGATGGTCGAAGCGGGCGCAGATCCATGGAGTCCCCGGGTCGAGCGCGGCCCGGACGGCGCACCGGTTAAAACGGAGCCACCTGCCGAAGCGCTGCGGTCTGCCGCGGTGGCGATGGCCAGGCTCCACACCAGCCGCACGTCCGCCTTCGCCGAGCCGCCGCGCACCGCGGCCGCTGATATCAAGCAGGTCCGAGACCGAGCGGCCCGGATTGCGGAGGCTAATCCAAGCGAAGCCGGCAGGGTGCTCGCGATGGCGCAGAGGTTGAGTTGCCGGCTGGAGGCAGCGGAGCCAGACTCGGTTCTGCCTGGACACGGCAGCTTCAAACCCACGCAGCTGCTCGTCCGCGACCGCGATGCCCTCGTAGTCGACCTCGACGCCTTCGCCCTGGCCGACCCGGCGGCCGACGTCGGCTGCTTCATGGCTTATCTGCGGCCGAGCAGCCTGTGGTACCGGCGCTCGGGTCTGCGCCTGTGGTTTGACCGCGCCGCGCACGATTTCGTGCACGGCTATCGCCGCGCAATGGTTGACCTCGGAGTGGCGCCGTCCCACCTCGATGGAATCCTGGAGCGGACGCGAGCCTACGAAGGGGCGAAGCTCTTCAGGATCGCGGTGCGTCATGTGACGCGCCAAAACAGTCCTCGGCCGCAGGAGCTGGCGGCCATCTGCTCCGATATCGGCGAGTGTCTGGACAACCCCTCGCGCTGGCGGACAGCATCAATGTCCGGGCGGGGTCGGGCATACGGGTGAAAGCCGTACTGGAGCGTGAACAAAAGCCCGGTCTCAGCGTCCCGGAGCTCGCCTGGGTGGCACGCACGCTGCTCAGCCGTGCCGGTCGTCCTATTCCGGGAGACTTCGAGAGAACCGCGGGCATGCGGGTGCGCAACGTTCGCCGCCACGCACCACAGGGCCTGACCGTCATCTACGCCACTGATCCCGGGCCCGGTTCCCGCCGCGCTATCGACCCTCGAAGCGCTCGCTTCCATCCCGTCTCGATCAGGACCATGAAGGCGTGGGCATGGGGAGCCGCCGGGTTGGTGAGCGTCACGGTGGGCGAGCGCTCGCTGGAGGGAATGCGCACCCGCTTCGACGCGCGCGACGTGGTCTCCGCTGATGTCGAAGTGCAGCCATCGGGGAGGGTTTACGCCGGCGCCCTCGACCTTGCCATCGACGTGTTTCCCGCCGATGTTGGCATGCCGGCCCTGTCCGTCTCCTGCCAGCCCACCGAGGGCACTCCTCTCTGGGAGGCGCTGCAGCGAGCCGGTCGTGTGCAGCTGGGCGAGGAAGGCTGGCGCCTGCGCGACGCAGGTGTCGAACCCATCCGCTACAAGCCCGGGGATCGCTGCGTCCTCCTCTACCACCTGATACTGGACGGCCAGTCAGGACGATGGCCGGCGGCGCTGACCGTGGTTGGCAAGCTCCACGCCGAGCCTGAGCAGGCGCGCTTCAACTTCGCGGTCCAGGAGTGGCTCTATGGCGAGCGTGACGTTAGCGACTCGCCTCTGGTGCCCCGCCCACTCGCCTTCGTCGACGAGCTCGGGCTGACCCTCAGCGAGGCCGTCGCCACCCAGGCGGATGAGGCTGGTGGTGGCACCGCGGACGAGGAGGTGTCTGCGCGACCCCGAAGCCATGGCACGCCCCCCTTCGACCCTTGGCGGCCTCGCGTGACGCGGGGGGCGAACGGCGAAGTTGCCGATGTAGTCATTCCCGAGAGCGAGCTGCGCGGCGCGGCCGCGGCCCTGGCGCGGCTCCACACCCGTGACGCAGCGCCCGACGGCGTTCCGCTGCGGTTTCCCGACGCCGAGGTAAAGGATGTGCGCCGGCGAGCGGAGAGGATCGCGGCGGCCAACCCGGAACAGGCGGAGGTCGTTCTCGGCTTAAGCCGTCAGCTGGTGACCCACCTCGATCGCTCAGCGCCGCCGCGCTTGTGCCTGGTCCACGGGAGCTACAAACCGTCGCAGCTCCTCTTCGATGCCGGAGAGGCGCGCGTCATCGACTGGGATGAGCT
>CAZHAC010000239.1:0-3836 GCA_964529765.1 uncultured Actinomycetes bacterium | reverse complement strand
GACCGGCTGCGGCGTGCTCGTGAGCCTGGGCGGCGACATCGCCGTCCGTGGGGTTTCGCCAGCAGGTGGCTGGGCCATACAGGTCAGCGAGGACAGCCGCGCCGAGATCAGCGCGGGCGCTGAGGTGGTCCGGATCAAGGAGGGCGGCATCGCCACCTCGAGCACGACCGTTCTCCGCTGGACTCGCGGGGGCGCCGTCCTTCACCACATCATCGACCCTCGCACGGGGCTCCCCGCAGCCGGTCCCTGGCGGACAGCGACCGTGGCCGCGCGCACCTGCGTTGACGCCAACACGGCGTCAACGGCGGCGGTCGTTTTAGGGCCGGCCGCGCTCGAGCAGATGCACCTGCACACCCTGCCGCACCGCCTCGTCGACCAGGACGGCCGGGTCCTTCGCCTGGGCGGCTGGCCGAATCCGCTGGCTTGACGACTGGCCTTCACACGCCTCCGTCGCGGCTGCGCAGCAACACCTCCCTATCCGGGTGGGGAAGAGGCCAACCCTTGAGCTTTCTTCGACGACCGATTACGCTTCACGGCGAGGTGTTAGCACGGTTTTGATGGCAGTGAATCTCTTCGCCCTCCGCTTGAAGGGCGGAGCCTGCCTTCTGGAGACCGCGCATTGAGCCCGGCTTAGCCAGCTCCTAACTCAGCCACAACTCACCGGCCGTGCGGTCTTTCAGACCCACGGCTTTTTCTTTTCTCGACCCATTTCAGGAGTTGTTCGATGACCCCAGCGGTAGAGCTTCAAGGAGTCAGCAAGTCGTTCGCGACGCGGGGCCCGATGGCACGCTTCTGGCCGCGCGCGCCTCGCCCCTCGCCGTCCAAGGTCGCGCTCGCCGAACTCGACCTCGAGATCCTGCCCGGCCAGGTGACCGGAGTCATCGGTCTCAATGGATCCGGGAAGTCCACCCTGGTCAGGATCCTGGCGACCCTGCTCGAGCCGGACACCGGCAGGGCGCGGGTCTTCGGCTACGACGTGGTCGCCCAACCGCTCGAGGTCCGGCGGCATATCAACCGGGTTTCGGTGGAGGCGGCCTTCTTCAAGGAGATGAGCCCCTGGGAAAACCTGTCCTACTCGGCACGCCTGTACGGCGGGCCCGCCGAACGGGAGCGGGTGGTTGGAATCCTGGCCGGACTTGGCCTGCCCCATGAGGTGATCGACCGCCCGATGAAGCAGCTGTCGCGAGGGCAGCAGCAGAAGGTGGCGATCGCCCGTTCCTTTCTGACCACACCCTCGCTCCTGCTCATGGACGAGCCCACGACCGGCCTCGATCCGCGCTCCAAGCGTGAGGTCCAGGCTCTGCTGGCCAGGCTGCGGCAGGAGCGCGAGGTCACCGTCGTTCTCTGCACGCATGACCTCGATGAGGCGGAGGCGCTGTGCGACCGGGTGATCATGCTGCACGACGGACGCTTGCTGGCCGATGGCACACCTCGCGATCTCTGCCTGCGTCATGGCGACGGCAATGACGCGACTCTGGAGGACGTCTTCTTGGAGCTGTCTGGTCGCTCGCTGGAGGACGACGAATTGGACGGGGTGGAGCCGTGATCGGAATCGGCGAGCTGCGCTTCGAAGCCTCTGCGTTCCTCGGCTTCATGGAGCGGCAGCGGAATCTCTACCGGCGCTACTGGGCCTGGGAGCTCGTGTGGCTCTTCTACAGCCTGGTCTCGGTGCTCTCGATCGGCTACCTGGCGTCTGGACTGGGCTCGCTGGGTGCTTCGGGCGAGCACTTCGACCTCCAGGCTGCCGAGCTCTATTTGCTCGTCGGATCGGTCCTCTGGTCTTTCCTCTCGATGGTCTTCATCGAGGTCGGGTGGGCGATCGGCTGGGAGCGCTGGGAGGGCACGATCGAGTACACGTTCATGGCGCCTGTCCGGCGCTTGACGCACCTCATGGGCGTGTGCGTTTTCGCGGTGCTCTACGGCCTGGCGCGCTCCGCGGTGATCCTGCTGGTCGTTGAGCTGCTCTTCCGCCTCGACCTCTCCCGCTCGAACCTGTTGGGCGCCGGCCTCGTCCTGGCGGCGTCGACGCTGCCCCTGATCGGACTCGGCATCCTGACCTCGGTTCTGCCCCTGCTATCGCCGGAGAAAGGCGACCAGATGACGGTCGCCGCGCAGGGCCTGCTGCTCCTGGTCTCCGGCGTCTACTACCCGCTTTCGGTTCTGCCCGGCCCGCTGCAGTGGGCGGGCCGGCTGTCACCCATGACGTACACACTGGACGGCATCCGGCGCTGCCTGCTCACGGGCACACCGGTTGCCGATGTGCTGCCGACGGTTGTACTGCTGCTGGGGATGGGTATTGTGCTGGTGCCGGCGGCGCTGCTCGTGTTCGGCCGGATGGAGCGCCGCGCCAAGCGGTTGGGGCTGCTCAAGCGCAATGGCTAGGCTTTCGCTCTTCGCATTCGCCCCTCGATCCACTCCGCGCTGGGATGGCCGGAGGCCCGGACCTCGGCGACAGCCCGCTCGAGGTCGAAATCGACGCGCTGCGGCTGCGGCACGCCGTCCTCGATGAGCAGGTAGGAAGGACGCGGATCGCCGTCGAGCGGAATGGACAGGCTGCCGCTGTTGGCGATCGTGAAGCCCGGCAGCCGCCGCACGTACGGCACGTGGATGTGGCAGTAGGTGACGAGCTGAGCACCCAGGGGTCCGTAAACGCCCTCGACCTCGCTCTCCGGCGCGTCGGGCGCCACCGCTCGCCAGAGGTCGCCCGGTGCCGCATGGACGAGTGCGAGGTCATCGTTTCGCCGCCATTCGATCGCCTGCGCGCGCAGCCAGCCGACCCGTTCCGGTCCCAGCCGTTCGCGAGTCCATTCGATCGAGGGTTCGGGAACCGGAATGTTGGGAGGCGGCTGCCAGAGCAGCTCGTCGGTGTTGCCAAGCACGCCTGGCCAGCCCAGATCCCGGATGCGGTCGAGGCAGGCCTCGGGTTGCGGCCCGAAGAGGACGAGGTCGCCTCCGTGGACGACCAGGTCGGGCCGCCTGCGCTCGAGGTCGGCCAGCACAGCCTCGAGAGCGACCAGGTTGCCGTGGACGTCGGACACGATGGCGATGCGCATCCCGCTACCCCCCGGACGCGCTGTCGGCCGCCGGCGCCTCGTCGTGTTCGTGCGCCTGCTCGGTCCAGATTCCAACCGCCTGACCGACCGTCTTGACGTCCCACTTCCGCTTGACCCGGAGCCAGTACTCGCGCGCCGTGTGCGTCTGGACTCCCATCCGCTGCGCCACCTCCTTCAGCTGCAGTCCCGCCGCCAGGTGAACGATCAACTCCTGCTCGCGTGGCGAGAGCGAGTCCACGAGGTGCTCGCCGGGCGTGACCGTCGCCTGCAGCCCGCGCTCGGCGAGCGCCTTCGCCAGCGCTGCGACCGGAGCCTCTGGCTCGAGCTCGAGCATCACACGTCGGGGTCCCAGCCGCCCGGCATGCACGCTGACGTCGAGGTCGGCCGCGACCTCGAAGACTAAAGACAGGTCTCGGGGTCCGGTGAGGTTGTCGACGGTGATCTTGGAGTGAGCCATCAGGCGATCTAAACCGGGTTTCCAAACGCGACCGTCCCTGAACTTTGGGACAGCCTTGGCGTTGCCGTGGCGAGCGCGCTCCCGATATGGTGCGCGAATGCTCCGCCCAGTCGTTCGGCCAATTGTGGTGCTGACGCGCCGCCGTGCGATCGACTTCGGGCGCGTGGCCACCTGCCTCTGTCGCTAGACGCGATCAGCTAACGCGTCCCTCCGCGCTCCTTGAGCGCGGCATCAATGGCACAGACAGAGGAGCATGGCGGAAGACCACCTCGCAGAGCCTGAGCGGCTCTCGAAAAACGAGCGGATAAAGGAGTCGAGCAACCACC
>CAZHAC010000238.1:0-3842 GCA_964529765.1 uncultured Actinomycetes bacterium | reverse complement strand
GAGCGCCGACCGCTGAACCTGATCCGGGTAATGCCGGCGTAGGGAGGACGACATGGAAACGACCGTATCCGGCGTCGCCAGCGACGCCCTTTTCAAGGTGGAGACGCACGGCGTCGACGCCATTCCCGAGCGGGACCGTCACGGTCATCCTCGGGAGCTCGCCTTCCTCTGGGCAGGCGCCTTCGTCAACTACGCGACCGTGCTCACCGCCAGCCTGCTGACCAGCTTCTACGGCCTCGGCGTCTGGGACGGCTTGTTGGCGGTCGCGCTCGGCTCGATAGCGGGAGCCCTCATCCTCGGCCTGCTCAGCAACACGGGCCCTCGCTCGGGGATGGCTCAGATCGCCTACACGGAGCGGATCTTCGGCCGCGCGGGCATGAAGATCGGCGCCGCGCTGACGCTTTTCCTGGCCGTCGGCTGGTTCGCCGTCGACTCCGTGATCGCGGCCCAGGCCGGTGTCCAGCTGGCTGCCCTGGCCGGTCTCGGCGACGCCGCCGGCAAGCTCGCCTTCCCGTTCGTTCTCGTGATCGCAGCGGTCAGCGTCGCCGTCGCGGTCTACGGCCACCAGACGATCAAGGTCTTCGAGACCTGGGGCGCCATTGCCTTCGCCGGCCTCAGCCTCGTCCTCTTCCTCGCCCTCGCCGGCCAGTTCCACTGGGCCACGCCGGCGACCACCGGCAGCGGCGCCTACCCGGGCGCCTTCCTTCTCGGCTTCATGACCTGCTTCGCCCTGGTCGCCAGCTGGTACCCGTTCAGCAGCGACTACTCGCGCTACCTGCCCGGCAACGTGCCCGCCCGCGCGGTGACCCTCTTCCCCACGATCGGGATCGTGGTTCCGATGGTGCTGCTCGGGCTTTTCGGCCTGCTCCTGCCGACGATCGACCCCAAGCTCGCGGCCGATCCGGCCGGCGGTGTACTCGCGGTCATCACCAAGCACGCGCCCATCTGGGTCTCGATCCCCTTCTTCGCCTTCGTGATCCTGGGCGAGGTCTGGGCCAACTACCTCGACGTGTACACGGCCGGTCTGGTCACACAGACGCTCGGCATGCGCCTGCCCCGCTGGCAGACGGCGTTCGGCTGCGGGGTCCTGGGTGCGCTGCTCGCCACCTACGCGGTCGTCTTCTACGACTTCCACAGCGCCTACCAGCAGTTCCTGATCCTCACCTACCTTTGGGCCCCGGCCTGGGCGGCGGTGGTCGTGCTCGCATTCTTCTTCCTGGGCGGCCGCCGGCCCGCGATCGCGCTCACCGCCTGGGCGCTCGGGGCGCTCTTCAGCCTCGCCTTCGTCAACTACCCCAACATCTATCCGGGGGCCCACGCGTTCAACCAGCCCATGATCGACGCGCTCCACGGCGCCGACCTTTCCGGCCTCATCAGCGTCACCGTCGCCGGCGTTGCCTATCTCGCGCTCAGCGGCGCGAGTCGCGCCCGGCCATGAGGCTCCCCGTCGCCCTCACGATCGCCGGCTCGGACTCGGGCGGCGGCGCCGGCATTCAGGCTGACCTAAAGACCTTCGCCGCGCTGGGTGTCCACGGCTGTTCCGTGATCACCGCGCTGACCGCCCAAAACACGGTCACCGTCACCGCTATCCATGACGTCGCGCCGGACTTCGTACGCGCCCAGTTCGACGCCGTCATGCCCGATCTCCGCCCGACCGCTGCCAAGACCGGCATGCTCTCCAGTCCTGAGATCATCGAGACCGTCGCCAGGGCTGTCGAAGACTACGGGCTCGAGCAGCTGGTGGTGGACCCGGTCATGGTCGCCAAGGGCGGCGCCAAGCTGCTCCGCGACGAGGCCGTGGCGGCGCTGCGCTCGCGCCTGCTGCCGCTGGCCTCGGTGATCACGCCCAACCTGCCGGAGGCGGAGGTCCTGCTCGGCCGGCAAGTCAATACGCTCGACGAGCGCCGCCAGGCCGCCATCGACCTGCAAGCCCTGGGACCGCAGGCGGTGGTCGTGAAAGGCGGCCACGCCGACGGAGCCTCGATCGATGTCCTCTTCGACGGCGAGGACCTCATAGAGCTGCCCGGCGAGCGCATCCCCACCGACAACACCCACGGCAGCGGCTGCACGTTCTCGGCGGCGATCGCAGCCGGCCTGGCAAAGGGCCTGCCGATCCGGCTAGCCGTTGCAGAAGCCAAGGAGTTCATCACGGGCGCGATCGCCAGCTCGATCGAGGCGGGCGACGGCCACGGCCCTGTCAACCCGCTCTGGCGGCAATTCCTCGAGTAACCCTCGCCCCCACCTCCGAGGCGAGAGCAGGCGCCAGCGGGCTATAGTTCCCAAGCCCTGAGGCCTTCAGCGCTCGCGGCCGGAGTGGCCGCGCTCCTCCTGATCTCGCTCCTGGTCATCGAAGCCCTCGGTCTCTACGGGGCTTACCGCGACCTCCGCACCGGCGCCGACGGCGTCCGTGCCGCCGCGTCTGCCTTGGGCACCCAACCGGCCGGCTGGACGCCCGACCAAGTCACCGGCGCCCAGCGCAGCCTGGCAACCGCCCGCGCCGAGATCGACCGCGGCCGCGCCCGCCTCGAATCTGATCCGGCCCTTACAGCGCTCTCCGTCCTGCCGGGGGCGAAGGACCAGGTGACCGCCGTCCGCGACCTGGCCGGCGCCGCCGCCGAGACCGCGCAAGCCTCGGGTGAGCTGGCCCAGGTGGCGGCCTACTACGCCGATACCAGCGGCTCCTCCGGGGCTCCAGGCGGCCGCGTGATCGAGATCCTGATCAAGTCGGCTCCGCTCCTGGCCGACGCCCACTCACGCCTCGACAGATCGCTGGCCACCGTCAACCGCGACCGCGGCCTGCGTCTGCTGCCACCCCTCCGCTCCACCCTCGACCGCGCCGCGGTCGACATCGCGAAAGCCGACCAGGAGGTGGCCACGGTGGCGGCGCTGGCGGCGGCGCTGCCACCCGCCCTCGGCGCGGCCGGCCCCAAGAAATACCTCGTGATCCTCGCCAATCCGACCGAGCTCCGGCCCGATGGCGGCTTCGCCGGGGTCGTCGGAACCATGACCTTCGACCATGGCAACCCGAGCGCGGTCCAGCTCATGGACCAGTTCAAGCTCAACCCCAGGTACTCGCAGAAGTTCCCGATCCCGACGCCGCTCGCCCGCTACATGCGCTTCTACGACAACTCGCTCGAGCTCGGCGACGCCGGCTGGGATCCCGACTTCCCGACCACCGCTCAGCTGGCGGAGAAGATGTGGCAGTCGGCCACCAATGGCTCCGTCGACGGGGTGATCGAGCTCGACCCCTACGCTATCGCGGCCCTTTTGAACGTCACCGGGCCCGTCAACGTCCCCGGCATCGGCTCGTTCAACAGCCAGAACCTCCTCCCTCTGCTGAACGTCATGATCAACGTTCAGGGCGCCGCCAAGGACACCACGGTTCCGGCGGTGGCCGAGGCGGTGATCAAGGCCATCCTGACGACCCCCGGCTCCAACTGGGCGAAGACGGCCTCGATCCTGCTCGACCAGGCCCGGAGCCACCACATACAGCTCTACGCCCACGATCCCACCCTGCAGCAGGTGATCGCGGCCAACGGCTTCGATGGCAGCGTACGGCCGTCGGGCGACTCCGACTACCTGATGGTCGTTGACGCCAACGTGGGCGCCACCAAGAGCGACGCGTACGTCCAGAAGGCCATCGACGTCAAGGTCGAGAAGCCGGCCTCGGGCCTGACGCGGCACCAGGTGACCGCGACCTACAGCTTTCCCGCGTTGCAGACGGACAACGACCGCCGCCTCAACCCGAAGACACCGAACAACCCCGCCGGCGCCTACCGCGACTATGTCCGCTTCTACCTGCCGGAGGCCGCCAACCTGACCGGGTTCCGCGTCCAGGTCGA
>CAZHAC010000237.1:0-3843 GCA_964529765.1 uncultured Actinomycetes bacterium | reverse complement strand
TCGTATCGGCGACCGCCAGCCAGGGACCGGAGGCGTCGGCGGCTACCTTGCCGGGGAAGGCAAGGGCCGACTCCGAGATCGGCTCGGTTCGAATCGGGAGCGCCCGCGAGGTGTCGAGCAGGCCTTGCCCGCGGTATTCGTCCAGCGCACGCGTAACGAAGGCGTCCAGCGCTTCCACCGGCGCCTCTCCCTCGTGCTTGGCGACCAGCTTGCCCGTGGGATCGATGAAGAGGAGGGTCGGCCAAGCGCGCACGGCATAATCGTTCCAGACCGCGAAATCCCGGTCGTTGATCACCGGATGATCGACCCCGTACCGGACGACGGCCTCGCGCAGGTTCTCAGTCGCCTTCTCAGCCCTGAACTTGGCTGAGTGGATGCCGATCACAACCAGCTCGTCCTGGTGCCTTCGCTCGAGCTCCCGCAACTGCGGAAGCAACTGGAGGCAGTTGATTCAGGCGTAGGTCCAGAAGTCGAGCAGGACCATGCGGCCGCGCAGTTCTTCGATCCAGAGCGGCCGCTCCACGTTCAACCAGGCCAGGCCGGGCCGAAAGTCGGGAGCGTTGACTTTGCCGACAAACGCCGTCGCCACTCCTCAACGGTAACCCGCTGCCGCACCCGCCGGCTCTCAACCGGCTATTTGCGGCCGCCGCGATTGCCCGCGGTCGGGCTTTGCCGCCGGTGCCATGTGCGGCTTTTGAAGCGGCAGCGAGAGTGTGAACGTGCTTCCCTCGCCCGCGCGCGACTCAACTTTTATGTCGCCACCGTGGAGTCGCGCCAGTTCGCGCGACAGATAAAGCCCGAGCCCGGTGCCGGGCACGTCGGCGGTCGCCGGACGGTCGATTCGGCCGAACCTGGTGAAGAGTCGAGGTAGATCGCTGTCGGCGATGCCAATCCCGCGGTCGCTCACCGTGACCGTCGCAAAGCCGTCCTCTCGGGCCAGCTCCACCGACACTTCGCTCCCGGGGGATGAGTACTTGATCGCGTTGGAGACCAGGTTCCCGACGACTGTCGCGATCCGGCCGGCATCGCAGCGGACCGTGAATGGACGGTCGGCGCCTTTCACCGTGAGCGGGTGGGATCCGGCGTGGAGCAGGCGAACCGTGCTCGCCGCCTCGTGGACGATTCCGGCCAGGTCGGCCTCGCCGATCTGGAGCTGGAGCCGGCTGTCCTCGAGCCGAGCCGTGTCCAGCATCTGGTCGACGATCTGGTTCATGCCGCCGGCGGTCGCCAGCAGGATCGGCAGCACCCGCGCGACTCCAGGCGGCACCTCTCCCAAAGTGCCCTCGTCCACCATTGACAGGTAGCCCCGGAGGATAGCCACCGGACCCCGGAGCTCGTGCGAGGCCAGGCGCAGGAACTCCGACTTCGCGTGCTCGAGCTCGATCGCCTTCTCTTCAGCGGCGCGCGCCTGGCGGGCGTCGAGCTCGCGCTGGCGCGCTCGCATGGTCCCGGTAGCCGCGATATGGGCCAGGACGGCAAGGATCGGAATCATCAGGAAGCGCGTGCCCGCGGTCAGCGGCTCCGTAGCGCCGGCCATCACTGGCAGCCACTGCATAGCCATCGAGACGGCCACCACGACCAGGGCAAGTCGCTGTGAGAGCAGCCAGGCGGCGGCGGCGGCGGGCAGGAACACGATCGCGCCAACGGTCGCGTGGGCCGGTGCGACAAGGTCCGCCGTCGTTACCAGCGCCACGGCGATCAGGCAGATGATCATGAAAACCGGGCCCTCGCGCTGGCCCGCCAGTTCCTGTGGCGCCAGGCCGATCGCCCAGTCTCGAGATCGCAGCAGCCGCATCACTTTCATGTTTTCCTGATAGCCACGCTATCAATTAGGAACGGGAAGGTCGAGTTCGCAGCCGTTGATGAACGGCGCGTCGTGGCAGACTCAACGTCAAATGTGGGGCCGTATTCTGGCCGCCGCAGCCGCCATTGCCGTTCTCCTCGTGGCTTGCTCGGGTCCAGGTCCGAGTACTCCGACGGCGGGCCGGTCACCCGGTGCGGCTGCCACCACGAGCCCTCGGGCCGCCTCGCCGGCAACGCCGGAGGCGACCGCGATTCCCACGCCGCCGCTACCCGCCTACTGGATCGAGTCGCTGCGAGCTCGCAAGTACCCAGGGGGAATGCTCCAGATCAAGGAGCAGATGTTCCGTGGCGATGGCTTCACGAAGTTTCATATGACCTGGCCGAGCGGCGGCCAGACAATGACCGGGACCATCTCGCTCCCCGACGGGCCAGGCCCCTTCCCCGTGGTCGTCGTCAACCACGGTTACATTCCCGCCGACCGCTACTGGGTTGGCCAGGACTCAGGCATCTTCGGGGATCCGCTGGCAGCCCACGGCTTTATCTCGGTCGCGCCCAACTGGCCCGGCTATTCCGGTTCGGGCCCGGCGGCCCCGGACCTGCCGGCGGTCGTGGGTGAGTTGATTGCGGCCCTCGACCTGGTCGGGTCGCTGTCCACGCTGGCCCAGGCCGACCCCACTCGCGTGGCCTTCATCGGACATTCCAATGGAGGCGGAATCAGCCTGCTGGCGATGGTGGTCGACCCCAGAATCAAAGCGGCCGTGCTGTTCGCCCCCGTCAGCAGCGACATGGCCGACAACGCCCGCAAATGGTGGCTGCGCAGCAACACCATGGGAGCCGCCGGCTCACCCGACACCAACCCCGAGGGCTACCAGCACCTCTCGCCGCGCAACTACTTCGCCACCGGCCAGCCGCCCGCGCTCTTCCTGCAGGGGACGGCGGACGAGGACATTCCTGCCGCCTGGACTCAAACCACCCGGGACGCGCTGACCGCCAAGGGTGTCCAAACCGATCTCGTCTGGTTCCCGGACGCGCATCACGACCTGGTCGGCTCCGATCTCGCGCGGGCCAATGGGCTCAGCGAGCAGTGGATCCGCCATGCGTTTGGAATGTGAAGCTCTTAATTAGGCGTAGGGCCGGCTTCGCTCCACCCCCCGCGTTCTAGCAGCTGCGGTTCTGGTCCAGGTCGATGTCTAGGTTCAGGTACTGGAAGATCCAGACCTGGCCGCCGGGCCAGAGCGCGCCACCGCACATGCCCGCATCGTCGGTGGAGTCCGCGCCCGCGACCCAGTTGCCGATCGTCGGGCCAGGGTTGTAGCCCCCCGCGATCTCGCCCCACTGTCCAGGCGTCGAGTACACCCCCACGTACTTGCCGGTCGTGGTCAGGAAGTCGAGTGCGCCGTGCACGACCTGCGCGTTAAGGCGCACATCGTCGTTCCACACGTTCATCGTCTCCACGTCCAGCCACCAGGTGCTCACATTGGTGAGCGTGTCGCCGTGGGAGAAGTAGTTGGCCTGGGTATACGCGTACTGGGCTGCCAGGTAACCGTAGTCGTACGCCCGGCACGCGTGGTCGCCGGCCGCGCAGCTGCTGTAGCCATTGTCCGCCTCGCCGTACTGGAGGTTGAGGTAGACACCGAGCGTCTGGAAGCCATGGCCGGCCATGTAGGCGTACTGCGATGGGAAGCAGGGGTTGGTGGTGAAAGGGGTGCCGTCGTTGATTCCGACGACGGTGAAGTCATTGGACGGCATGGTGTCGAAGCCCCGACTGCACTGCGGCCACGAGATGTCCGTGCCGGCGGCGCCGTTCGTGTAGGGACCGCCGGCCGCGGCTGGGGTGACACCCAGCAGGCAGGCGGCAGCAGCGGCGGAGAGGAGGGCGCCAATCCGGGCGAAGGGCTTCCAGGTCACGGCCGGTGACCTTGCCCAGCAAATCCGGCGGGGTCAGGCCAGAGTTCCCAAAAGGAGTTAAGCGGCTACGACAGAATGCGGGCGAATTGTCGAAAGTGCTGGCCGCTTGAGTTCAGTCAATGTCGTAGCGGC
>CAZHAC010000236.1:0-3859 GCA_964529765.1 uncultured Actinomycetes bacterium | reverse complement strand
TGATGGACGTGATGATGCCGGAGATGGACGGCTACGAGACGACGCGGGCGATCCGCGCGATGCCGGAGCTGCAGGGTCTGCCAATCATTGCCCTGACCGCTAAGGCGATGCAGGGGGACCGTGAGCTCTGCCTGGAGGCGGGCGCCTCTGACTACATCGCCAAGCCCGTCGACGGCCAGAAGCTGCTGGACGTCCTCCAGCGCTGGATAGCGGGAGGTGTCCAGGTTTAGCCAGTGCGCCAGCGCAAGGCGTCCATCCTGATCGTCGACGACACCCCGGCCAATCTGGTCGCGCTGGCGGCCATCCTGGAGCCACTGGGCGAGAACCTGGTGTCCGCCGGATCGGGACGGGAGGCGCTGCGGCTCCTGCTGAAGGGCGACTACGCGCTCATCATGATGGACGTCCGGATGGCGGATATGGACGGGATCGAGACCGCCCGCCTGATCCGCCAGCGCCAGCACACGGCTGATGTGCCGATCATCTTCGTAACCGCCTTCGATCGTGCGGAGGCGGACATGACCGCTGCCTACGAGGTGGGCGCCGCCGACTTCATCTTCAAACCCTTCCAGCCCGAGGCGCTGCGCGCCAAGGTGGCGACCTTCGTGGATCTCTTCCACAAGACCGAAGCCGTACGCGACCAGGCTGAACAGCTGCGGCTACTGGAGCAGCGGGAGCATCAGCGCCAGCTGCGCGAGGTGGAGCGCGAGCGCGAGATGGCCGAGGCGCGCTTCGCCAACATCCTCGAGCTGGCGTCGGACGGCATCCTGGCCGTCGACTCGGGCGGCCGGGTCCTGCTCTTCAACCACGGCGCCGAGCAGCTTTTCGGCATGGCGGCCGGGGAGGTGGCGTCGCGGACGGTGACGCACCTGATTCCAAGTGGGCTGCCCGAGCCCTCGCCTTCCCCGGTCGAGGTGACCGCGCGGCGCGCCGATGGCAGCGAGTTTCCGGCCGAGATCTCGGTATCGCAACTGCTTCTGGACGGTGAAGTGGTGACGACGGCGATCTGCCGCGACATTACAGAGCGGCGGCGCGCCGAAGACGCCGTGCGGGCGCTCAACCGTGAGCTCGGCAACCGGCTCCGCACCGGCGTCGACATGGTCGCCGACCTGGCTGGATCGCTGAATCCGAGGGAGGTCCTCGAGCGGGTGCTGAGCCAGGTGGTGGATGCGGTCGAGGCGAAGCAGGGCGTTCTGCTCCTGGTCGAGAAGGGAATGGCTCTGACCGTGCTCGACAGCTACGACAGCGGGAGCCGCCGCCGGCTTCCGCGTGGCGGGACGTTCCCTCGCCTGGCGCTCCTCGAGAAGGCGCTGGAGCGGCATGAGCCGGTGCTCAACGGCTCGGTGTCCCCCGACGAGGCGGAGGGTTCAGTGAGCACCTGGCTGCAGGGGGTGCTGCATATGGCGGCTCTGCCGCTGCGCGTCGGTGACGAGGACCGCGCCCTCATCCTGCTCGCCCGGCGCAGCGGCGAGCCCTTCGGCGAGCAGGAGGTGAAGACGCTTGAGCTGATCGGGAACGTTGCCGCCGTAGCCCTGCGCAACGCCGAGCTCTTCGTACAGGCGGAGTCGGCCAGCATCTCGAAGTCGGAGTTTTTGAACATGGCGGCGCACGAGCTGCGGACGCCGCTTTCGGTGATCACGGGCTATCTCTCGATGCTCGAGGACGGCACGCTCGGCCGCCCCAATGAATCCTGGCTGCGGCCGATCGACATTCTCAACACGAAGGCTGGCGAGCTGAACAAGCTGGTCGATGCGCTCCTGTTGGCGGCGCGGATGGAGGGGGGCACCATTCATGGCGAGCCGGAGGTCATCGATCTCGCGGCCGCCGTCCGGGAGGCGCTCGAGAGGGCCGAGCCTCGCGCCCAAATGCTCGGCGCGCAGCTGCTGCTCGAGGTGCCGCCAGAGCCGGTGACGGCGGAGGCGGACGCGGCGCACGTGGCGCGCATCCTCGACAACCTCATCAACAATGCCTTGACGTACTCGACCGAACCGCCCTGGGTCCAGGTGCGCGTTTCGCCTGATGCGCAGATCTGGGTCGAGGACCGTGGGCTGGGAGTGCCGGACGAGCGGCGGGAGGCGATCTTCGAACGCTTTTACCGGGTCAACGACCCATCGCTACCCCCGCAACCGGGGACGGGTTTGGGGTTGTACCTCTCGCGGCAGCTGGCGCGTCGCAACGGCGGTGAGCTGGTGCTCGAGAGCTCGATCCCAGGGGAGGGGTCGGTCTTCCGGCTGAGCCTGCAGGCGGTGCCGAGTCAGGTCGGACTGGCGGCGGGAGCCTAACGCTTCCCCGGCGGACTCGACCCGGCTGTTCTGGCCCGGTGCCGGCAGCAGGCCCCTCCTGACGGCCAATTCGCGCCCCGCTTTAGGCAGCGTCCCCGTATCCAGTCTTTATGCCCACTATTGACAGTCGGGCTAACCTAAGGGCATTCCCCCCGGGGTGGGCGGGGAATTCAAGGTGGGTGGGTTAGTTCCTTAGGGCTGGTTTCGAGCTCGGCTAAGCCGTTTTGCCGGCGGGCAGGTAAGCGGCCAGGGGCGAGCCCTCCAGCTCGTCGAGGAGCTCTCGGACGTCGTCGTAGACCGCAAGAGCGCCAGCGTTGGTCAGCACCTCCCGCGCGATGCCGCCGGTGGTCACGCAGACGCACCCGAGGCCCGTGCGGCGGGCCGCTTCCACATCCCAGACCGTGTCGCCGACCACGATCGCTTCCTCAGCCCGCAGGCCGCCGCGGCGCAGCCCCTCCACAAAGATGTCGGGGTCGGGCTTGCTATGCGCCACGTCGGCGGACGAGACAACGGCAGCCACCGCCTCCTCGCCGGCGCCGATGGCGTCGAGGATGGGTTGGACCTCGTCGCCTTTGGCCGAAGTGGCGAGTACAACCGTGGCTCCCGCACCGTGACAGGCCTGGAGAATCTCGGGCGCCCCATCAAAGGCCTGCATCTCGCTGATCAGCTCGCCATAGCGGCGCGAGTGACTTTGGTTGAGCTCCGGGCGCTGGCCACCGACGAGCCGGTCAATCAGCTTGTCCGAGCCCATCCCTATCAGGCCGTGTATCACCGACATCGGCCGCTGCACGCCGTGGTCGGCTAAGGCGCGTGCCCAGGCGAGCACGTGTAGGTACGTGGTGTCTACGAGGGTGCCGTCGACGTCAAACAGAATCCCTGGCACTTACCCCACCATACGGGGGCAGTGACTATCGGCAGCATCGGCATCGTCGGGCTCGGGCTGATGGGAGGTTCGCTCGCGCTCGCCCTCCGCGAGGCGCGACCGGAGCTGACAATCCTGGGCTGCGATCGCGATTCGCGCGTGTGCCGGGCGGCCATGGATCGCGGCATGGTCGCGGTGGCAGGACCGGATCTCGACGCGGTGGCTGCGGCGGACCTGGTCGTGCTGGCGGTGCCGCCACCCGCGATGCGGACGCTGCTCGGTCAACTCGCGGGCCGCCTGGTCACCGACCTG
Source organism: uncultured Actinomycetes bacterium (assembly GCA_964529765.1). GTDB lineage: Bacteria > Chloroflexota > Dormibacteria > Dormibacterales > Dormibacteraceae > CAZHAC01. The sequence continues at coordinate 406 of CAZHAC010000236.1, read as the reverse complement.
GCCAGCACCAAGACCGAGGTAGTGCGCTGGGCGGAGGCGGCGGGCGTCGACTTTGTGGGCGGCCATCCGATGTCCGGGGCCGAAGCCAGCGGACTGGAGGCGGCGCGGCCCGACCTTTACCAGGGCGCGATCTGGGTGCTCTCGCGGCCGCATTCGACGGTCGAGGAAGTCGTGCGCACTGTCGGCGCGCTGCCGGTGGTGATCGGTCCCGAGCGCCACGACCGGCTCGTGGCCGGTGTGAGCCACTCCGCTTTCCTGCTCTCTGTGGCCTATGTGCTGGCGCTGACGGCGGACCCCGAGTGGCCGGAGATGGCCCGGCTGGCTGCGGGCGGCTTTCGGGACGTGAGCCGGCTCGCCGCGGGCGATCCCGAGATGTACGCGGGCATCGTGAGCACCAACCGGGAGC
>CAZHAC010000235.1:0-3888 GCA_964529765.1 uncultured Actinomycetes bacterium | reverse complement strand
CTAATCCGGTTCGCTCCCCACGCTTTCGCGTCTCAGCGTCAGTTACAGGCCAGGATGCCGCCTTCGCCACTGGTGTTCCTCCCGATATCTACGCATTTCACCGCTACACCGGGAATTCCGCATCCCTCTCCTGCACTCCAGCCAGACCAGTTCGCAGTGCAGTTTCCAGGTTGAGCCTGGAGATTTCACACCACGCTTGGCCAGCCGCCTACACGCGCTTTACGCCCAGTAAATCCGGGTAACGCTTGCCCCCTACGTATTACCGCGGCTGCTGGCACGTAGTTAGCCGGGGCTTTCTCTAGAGGTACCGTCCGTTCTCTTCCCTCTAGAACAGTGGTTTACATCCCGAAGGACTTCATCCCACACGCGGCGTCGCTCCGTCAGGCTTTCGCCCATTGCGGAAGATTCCTCACTGCTGCCTCCCGTAGGAGTCGGGGCCGTGTCTCAGTCCCCGTGTGGCTGGTCGTCCTCTCAGACCAGCTACCCGTCAAAGCCTAGGTAGGCCGTTACCCCACCTACAAGCTGATAGGCCGCGAGCCCACCCCGTAGTGCATTACTGCTTTTCTCACCGGGGATGCCCCCGGTGATGACATGCGGTATTAGACCCGGTTTCCCAGGCTTGTCCCCCGCTACGGGACAGGTTGCTCACGTGTTACTCACCCGTTCGCCGCTAGGAACTCCCCTCCCTTGCGGGAGAAGAGCCCTCGCTCGACTTGCATGTGTTATGCGCGCCGCCAGCGTTAACCCTGAGCCAGGATCAAACTCTCCGTCCAAAAACATGGGACCCGAGAATTTACTCACCTGAGTCAAATGACTCTCAGAGTCTTTCCCACTCTTCAGTTGTCAAGGTGCTCTATTCGAGAACACGGGTCTCGCCCCGTATTCCCGTCGCGCCACCAGACCCTCGTCCAGCGGGCCCCTCAAGGGGGTCCTCCGAGGGCGCATGAAGCCCACCCGGCTGGAGGCGCAACGGCGATTGTACTCCCGTCGCCGTCTCCGTCGCAACCCCTCAGCGGGACTGCGCGGTGCCGTTGCGGCGGCGACGACCGGCTACTTTAGCGAAAGAGCCCGCCCAAGTGTTGTACCCACCCGGTCACCCCCCAAACACCCCTATCCTCGGCAGTCGGATGGCCGGTCCAGTGGTCGAGGCGCGGGGCCTCAGCAAGCGCTTCGGGGACCTGGTTGCTGTCGCCGGCATCGACTTCACGGTCAGCCGCGGCGAGGCCTTCGGCTTCCTGGGACCGAACGGAGCCGGGAAGACGAGCACGATGCGGATGATCGCCTGCGTCTCGCCGGTGACCGCGGGCAGCCTGCGCGTCTTCGGCGAGCGGCCGGACCGCGATGGCCCGAAGATACGGGCCCGGTTGGGCGTGGTCCCGCAGGCGGACACGCTGGACCTCGACCTGAGCGTCGAAGAGAACTTGGTCATCTACGGCCGCTACTTCGACCTCCCTTACCGAACGGCGCGCGCTCGGGCGCGCGAGCTGCTCGACTTCGTCCAGCTCAGCGAGCGTGCCGGCGACAAGGTGGAGCCGCTTAGCGGAGGCATGAAGCGGAGGTTGACAATCGCGCGCGGGCTGATGAACAACCCCGAGCTGCTCCTGCTCGACGAGCCCACGACCGGGCTCGACCCGCAGGCGAGGCACCTGGTCTGGGAGCGTCTCTACCAGCTCAAGCAGGCCGGGGTAACGCTGATCCTGACCACGCACTACATGGACGAGGCGGAGCAGCTCTGCGACCGGCTGGTGATCATGGACGGCGGGCGCATAGTGGCTGAGGGCACGCCGCGCACGCTTATCGACCAGTACGTCGGCAAGGAGGTGCTCGAACTCAGACCGGCGAGCGCCGCCGAACGCCTGGACGGGGTCGGCGACAGCCTGGAGCGCCTGCCTGACCGCGTCCTCGTCTACGCCGAAGACGGCGACCGGGTGCTCGCCGAGGTCCACGCCACCGGGTTCCACCCCGAGTCGGCGCTCGTCCGCCGGGCGACCCTGGAGGACGTCTTCCTCCGGCTGACCGGGCACAGCCTGATCGAGTGACCAGCCCATCGCCGATCCGCGCGCTCAGGGTCCTCGAGTACGACTGGGCTGTCTACCGGCGCGTCTGGCGCGGCTCGCTGACCATGAACTTCCTGGGACCGCTCCTCTTCCTCGCCTCAATCGGCGCCGGACTGGGCGCGCTCGTGAATCGCAACCGCGGCCTCGGCATGCCCTACCTCGAGTTCCTGGCCCCCGCCCTGCTCGCCACGGCGTGCATGCAGGCCGCGGTCGGAGACAGCACCTACCCGGTGATGGGCAAGATCAAGTGGAACCGCGTCTACGACGCGATGCTGGCCACCCCCCTGGGGACCTCCGACCTGGTCATCGGCGAGCTGGCCTGGAACGGGCTCCGGCAGCTGAGCGTGGCGGCTGCGTTTTTCGTGGTGACTCTGTTCTTCGGCGTGCCCACAGGCGGCGCCGCGGTGCTAGCCGTCGCCGCCGGCGCCCTGACCGGCCTCGCCTTTGCGATGCCTATCTACGCCTGGACGGCGACCCGCGACACCGACGCCGCCTTCTCGCTCCTCTTCCGAATCGTCATCGGCCCGATCTTCCTGTTCAGCGGCACCTTCTTCCCAATCGACCGCCTGCCCGGTCTCCTGCAGGCGGTCGCCTGGGCGCTCCCGCTATCTCACGGCGTGGCCCTGACCAGGGACCTGATGCTCGCCCACCCGGCGCCGCTGGATGCGGGCCACGCGGCGGTTCTCGTCGCCTACCTGGTGGGCGGGGTGCTGATGGCCCGGATGACGCTCCAGCGGAGGATGACGCCGTGAGCGCAGCGACCGCGATTCTGAGCGGTCGCAGCCTGCGCCTGGTCGAACGAAGCGTGATCGCCTACCGGCGGAACTGGACCATCCTGGTCAGCGGCTTCGTCGAGCCGGTGCTCTACCTTCTCGGCCTCGGCTACGGCGTCGGCGCGCTCGTCGGCAGCGTCAGCCAGGGCGGGCACCTGGTGAGCTACCAGCTCTTCGTGGCCCCGGCCCTGATGGCGACCTCGGCCATGAACGGCGCCATCTTCGACAGCACGTTCAACCTCTTCTTCAAGCTCCGCTTCGTCAAGCTCTACGACGCCATCCTGTCAACGCCGCTGGAGCCGGGCGACGTGGCGGCCGGCGAGGTCGCCTGGGCATTGCTTCGGGGCACGCTCTATGCGATCGGCTTCGTCGTCGTGATGACGCTGCTCAGGCTGGTGGCCTCGCCGTGGGCCGTGCTGACGGTCCCGGCCGCGATGCTGATCGGGCTCGCCTTCGCCGCCGCCGGGTGCGCCGCGACCACCTTCATGCGCTCCTGGACCGACTTCGACAAGGTCGCGCTCGTCCAGCTTCCGCTCTTTCTCTTCAGCGGGACCTTCTTTCCGGTCTCGCTCTATCCCGGCCCGCTCCGCTGGCTGGCCGAAGCCTCACCTCTCTACCGCGGCGTCCATCTGCTGCGGGGCCTGACCCTGGGTGAGCTGAGCCCCGTGCTGCTCGTTGACGTTGCCTACCTGGTGGCGATCGGTCTCGTCGGAGTGCTCATCGTGGAGCGCCGTCTGCGCCGGCTGCTCCTCACTTGATTCAACGACTCGGTAAGGCCTGGCTTGGCCAGGCCGTGTGAGTCGCTTGATCCAAGCGTTGGGGACGTTGTGCGGCGACCAAAGGGAGGTAGGGTCCGGGGGAGGAACCGCAGGTTCTTCCCCCGCTTTACAGCGCGTGCCGGCCGCTCAGAGCACGCGCCAGCGTCAGCTCGTCCGCGTACTCGAGGTCGCCCCCGACCGGCAATCCGTGCGCAGGCCGGGTGACGCGGACGCCGAGAGGCGCCAGCGCGCGCCCGATGTAGACGGCGGTCGCCTCGCCCTCGATGTCCGGATTGGTGG
>CAZHAC010000234.1:0-3890 GCA_964529765.1 uncultured Actinomycetes bacterium | reverse complement strand
GGCCTTCACCCCGGAGACCAGGCTGCTCTGGGTGGAAACGCCGACCAACCCCCTCCTGCGCATCGCCGACATCGCCGCCCTGGCCGACGTCGCTCACGGCGCGGGCGCCCGGGTGGTCGTCGACAACACCTTCGCGTCGCCCTATCTCCAGCAGCCCCTGAAGCTCGGCGCCGACATCGTCGTCCACTCGACGACCAAGTACTGCGGCGGCCATTCAGACGTGATCGGCGGGGCGCTGGTCGTGAGCGATCCCGGGCTTGGCGAGGAGCTGGCCTACCACCAGAACGCGATGGGCGCGGTCGCCGGGCCCTTCGACGCCTGGCTCACGTTGCGCGGGCTGAAGACGCTCGCGGTCCGGATGGAGCGCCACTGCGACAACGCGGAGCGCGTGGCACAGTTCCTCCTCGAGCAGCCAGCGCTCTCCGAGGTGCTCTACCCCGGCCTGCCCGACCATCCCGGGCACAAGGTCGCGGCGCGCCAGATGCGGCGCTTCGGCGGCATGGTCAGCTTTCGCGTGCGCAGTGGGGAGGCGGCCGCTGTGGCGGTCTGCAACGCGGCTCGCCTCTTCGTGCTCGGTGAGTCGCTGGGTGGCGTGGAGTCGCTCATCGAGCACCCGGGCCGGATGACGCACGCCTCGGCCGCGGGATCGCCACTCGAGGTGCCTTCCGACCTGGTGCGGCTTTCGGTGGGTATCGAGGGGGTGGAGGACCTGATCGCCGACCTGGAGCAGGCGCTGGAGGCAGCTGGGTCGGTTTAGGAGTTTGGGTGCGCTCCCAGGTAGGCGAGCAGGTCCTGGCGGGCGATCACGCCCCCTGGCTTGCCCTCGACCAGGACCACGGCGGCGCCGGCTTCGGTCAGCAGCTCCACGGCGTCGCCGACGGGCTGGCCGCCGCCGATCGTGGGCAGGGGCGGTGACATGTGCCTGCCGACCGGATCGCGCAGCTGCGCCCGGCCGGTGAAGAGGGCGTCGAGCAGGTCGCGCTCGACGATCGAGCCGACCACCTCGCCGGTCACCAGCGGCGGTTCCGCCTTGACCACAGGCATCTGCGAGACCCCGAACTCGCGCAGAATGTCGATCGCGTCGCGGACGGACTCGTTCGGGTGCACGTGGACGAACTGGGGCATATTGCCGCCCTTGGCCGCCAGCACCTCGGCCACCGTGACCTCCTCACCGGCCGGGCGCAGGAAGCCGTAGTGCGTCATCCAGGCGTCATTGAAGATCTTCGACAGGTAGGCGCGGCCGGAGTCAGGCAGCAAGACCACGACCAGGTCGCCATCCTGGGCCCGGCGAGCCACCTCGAGGGCAGCCACGACCGCCATGCCGCAGGAACCGCCGACCAGCAGCATCTCTTCGCGCGCCAGGCGCCGGGTCATCGCGAATGAGTCCTGGTCGCGCACCGCGATGATCTCATCGCAGATGGCGGGATCAAAGGTTTCGGGCCAGAAGTCCTCGCCCACACCCTCGACCAGGTAGGGGCGGCCGGTGCCACCGGAGTACACCGAGCCTTCGGGGTCGGCGCCGATCACGCGAACGCCGCCGTTCGACATCTCCTTGAGGTAGCGGCCGGCGCCCGTGATGGTGCCGCCGGTGCCGACGCCGGCGACGAAGTGGGTGATCCGGCCCTCGGTCTGCTCCCACAGCTCGGGTCCAGTCGTCTGGTAGTGCGAGAGCGGGTTGTTCCGGTTGGCGTACTGGTTGGGCTTCCAGCCGCCGGGCGTCTCCGCCGCCAGCCGGTCCGAGACCTTGTAGTACGACCGCGGGTCCTCGGGGTCGACCGCGGTCGGACAGACGACCACTTCGGCGCCGTAGGCCTTGAGGGTGTCGATCTTGTCGGTGCTGACCTTGTCCGGGCAGACGAAGATGCACTTGTAGCCTCGCTCCTGGGCGACCATGGCGAGACCGACGCCGGTATTGCCGCTGGTTGGTTCGACGATGGTGCCGCCCGGCCGGAGCACGCCCTCCTGTTCAGCCGCGTCAACCATGCGGACGGCGATCCGGTCTTTGACGCTGCCGCCCGGGTTGAAGTACTCGACTTTGGCCAGCACGGTGATGGGGATCCCCTCCGTCACCCGGCGTAGCCTGACCAGTGGGGTGTTTCCGATCAGTCCCAGGACTGAGTCGTGATAAGGCACGTCGTGAGGCTAGTCGATCCCGTCGCGGACCGGGAAGTCCCGTTGCGCACACGCGGCGCCTATCAGGAGGATCGAGCATGAGGCACACATCGCTCGATGGTCTTGACGTCTCCAGGATCGGCCTCGGGACCATGGGCATGTCCGCCTACTACACGGGAGCGGGCGCCGACGACGAGGGCTCGATACGCACGATCCGCCGCGCCCTGGACCTCGGCATAACCCTCATCGACACGGCAGAGCTCTATGGTCCGTACGCCAACGAAGAGCTCGTCGGGCGGGCGATCGCCGGCCGCCGCGATCAGGTGGTCCTGGCCACGAAGTTCGGTTTCCTCTCCCACCGGCATGGCGAGGAGCGAAATCTCGACAGCAGCCCGGAGAACATCCGGATAGCGGTTGAGGGATCGCTGAAGCGGCTGGGCACCGACCACATCGACCTCTACTACCAGCACCGCGTCGACCCGGCGACGCCCATCGAGGAGACGGTCGGCGCCATGAGCCGGCTGGTCGAGGAAGGCAAGATCAGGCACATCGGGCTGTCGGAGGCTGCGCCAGAGACGATTCGGCGCGCCCATGCCGTGCACCCCGTCACCGCGCTTCAGAACGAGTACTCGCTGTGGACTCGGGATCCGGAGGCGGAGATCCTGCCACTGGTGCGGGAACTGGGGATCGGCTTTGTCGCCTACTCGCCGCTGGGGCGCGGGTTCCTGACCGGGCAGATCCGTTCGATCGAGCAGTTCGACCCACACGACTTCCGGAGGAGCAATCCGCGCTTCGTGGAGGGGAACTTCGAGCAGAACATGCGGATCGTCCGCGAGGTCGAGGCGGTTGCTAAGGAGGCCGGGGCGACACCGGCCCAGGTCGCGCTGGCCTGGCTTCTCGCCCAGGGGGACGACATCGTCCCCATCCCGGGCACAAGGCGCGTAGAACGTCTCGAAGAGAACGTCCGAGCGGACGACGTTCGGTTGACCCCAGAACAGATCGCGAGGCTGAGCGCCATCCAGCCCCCGGTTGGCGACCGCTACGCGGACATGAGCACGGTCAACCGGTGAGGGGGCTGTCATGACGACGATCCTGGCGGCGGTGGATGAAAGCCTGCTGGTCGCTAAGTCGAGGGATGGGGTTTGGGAGCCGGATCTCAAGCTCGCAGAGACCTCTCCGCTCTGCCTGGCGGTTGACCCGCTCGATGAGGCGCGGGTCTGGTGCGGTACCGGACGGGCAGGAGTCTGGCGGAGCGCGGACGCCGGGGCGACGTGGCAGCGGAGCGCGGGGGCTTTACCTGAGGTCGCCGTGAGTGGGATCGCCCTCGCGCCGAGCCTGGAGGCGGGAGGCCCCAGCACGGTGTACGCCGGGACCGATCCGACCGCGCTCTACCGCTCAGACGACGGCGGCGAGTCGTGGCGCGAGCTGTCCTCGCTGCTGGCTCTGCCCTCGTCGGCGACCTGGAGTTTCCCCCCGCGCCCGACCACCAGCCACGTCCGCTGGATCACAATCGCCCCGTCCGACGCGGCCACGGTTTACGTCTGCATCGAGGCCGGAGCGCTCGTGCGCAGTCGGGACCGCGGCGAGACGTGGATCGACAGGATGCCGGGCGGGCCCTGGGACACGCACACGCTGGCGGTCCACGCGATGCGGCCGGGCAGGCTGTACTCGGCGGCGGGCGACGGCATCGCGAGCCCCGGGCACGGGTACCTGGAGAGCTTGGACGGTGGGGACCACTGGGTGTACCCGGACGAAGGGCTCCAGCACCACTACCTGTA
>CAZHAC010000233.1:0-3899 GCA_964529765.1 uncultured Actinomycetes bacterium | reverse complement strand
GGCATGCTGCATCCCCCACCCCGCCGCCGCCAGCACGAGCGTCACCAGTGCGGCCCCCGCGCCCCAACCCAGAGCCCTTCTCATCGCGGCGCCAGCGCCTCCAGCGCGTCCCGGATCTCCACCGGGTCGTTGCCGGGCACCTGGAGCCCGATCGCGACCTCGCCGACACCCACCTGTTCGAGCTCGGCCAGCCGCTCGCGGCACTCGTCCGCGGGCCCGATGATCGTCACCGCGTCGATCATTTCGTTCGTGATGGCAGCCATCGCCTCGTCCCGGCGGCGCTCCAGGTAGAGGTCCTGGATGTGGCGCGCCTCGTCTTCCCAGCCGTAGCGGCGGAAGAGCTGGTTGTAGTAGTTCTTCTCGCGCGACCCCATGCCGCCGATGTAGAGGGCGAGATGCGGGCGAACGCTGTCCCGCCCCCCCTGGCGGTCCCGAGTCACGACCACGGGCTGGAAGACGCAGATTGTGAGCTCGTCGAGGCTCCGGCCGGCCTTGACCGCGCCCACTTCCAGCTCCGGCTTGATGACGCGGTCAAAGTGCGCGGGCGAGAAGAACACCGGCAGCCAGCCATCGGCCTTGGCCGCCGCCAGCTCGATGCCCTTGGGCGTCAGAGTGGCCAGGTAGATCGGGATCGACCCCCGGACCGGGTGCGTGATCAGCTTGAGTCCCATCGGCAATCGGAAGATCTCGCCCTCGTAGTTGAGGCGCTCGCGGGCGAGTACCGTCCGGACGACGTCGATCGTCTCGCTCATCCGCTGGATGCCCTTCTCGAACTTGACCCCGTGCCAGCCCTCGACGACCTGGTGACCCGAGGTGCCGAGCCCCAGCGTGAAGCGGCCGTTGGAGATGGCGTCCAGCGAGCCGGCGGTCTGAGCGATGAGCGCCGGGGAGCGCGAGAAGACGTTGACGATGCCGGTCGCGAGGCCGATGCGCTGGGTCGCGCAGGCCAGCTGGGTCAGGACCGTGAAGGCGTCCCAGCCGTAGGCCTCGGCGACCCACACCTTGTCGTAGCCCAGCCGGTCCGCCTCCTGCACGTAGGCGAGCACGAGCTCGCGTGGGAGATGGTCCGTGTAGGGCAGATTGATGCCGAGCCGCACGCTGCGTCGAGTCTAGTCAGTGCGAGGTTAGGGCGTTCGCGGCGGCGATTTGCCCGTAAAGGATTCCGCTCGGCTTGATCTCACGTGCCAGCGTGTTGCGGTCGACGGCGATTAGCCCGAACTTCTGTGCGTAACCCCGAGCCCACTCGAAATTGTCGAAGGCGGTCCAGTGAAAGTAGCCGCGGACGTCCACCCCATCGCTGATGGCGGCGTGAACCTGCTCCAGGATCTCCTGCAGGTAGCGCTGGCGGATCGTGTCGTCGGCCGTCGAGATGCCGTTCTCGGTGATGTAGACCGGCTTGCCGATCTCCTTGACCTCGTTGAGCACCTGCCGCATCCAGGGCGTGTACGACGGCCAGCCCATCTCTGTGACCGGAAGGGCAGGGTCGTTGAAACGGCGAATGAACTGTTCCTGAGGCCGGCGCGGGTCAAAAGCCGCCAGCTGGCCCCAGTAGTGGGCGACCCCCACCCAGTCGCAGCTGGCGTCCCAAACCCGCCGCATCCGGATCGCCCTCGCGGGCCAGCGGTCCATTACCGCCTGCGCGACTCCCGCCGCCCAGCGGTCGCGCCGAGCTCGGGACGCGGGCAGGATGAGGAACTTGTGGTGGGAAAGGCCGACGCGCGCATCTGGAAGCGCCGCGTGGATCGCCGCATACGTAAGCTCGTGGGCGATGGCGAGATGGCGGAGGACGCGGTAGAAGCCGGCCACGTCGCCCTTATGCCCGGGCGGGAACTCGCCCGTCACCCAGCCGTTAGCCGCATAGATGCTCGGCTCGTTGATCGTGCACCAGAGCTCGACCAGGTCGCCGACGCCGGCGACGACCTCGCGCACGAAACGCAGAAAAGCGGCCGGCGCCTCCCCTGACGTCCAGCCCCCACGCCTGCTGAACCAGGTCGGGCTCGTGAAGTGGTGGAGCGTGAGCATCGGGTGTAGGCCCTGCGCGCGCAGCTCACTCAACACCTCCCGGTAGTGCCGGATTTCGGCGGCATCGAAATCCCCCGGCCGCGGCTCGACTCGCGACCATTCGATCGAGAGGCGGTGGGCGTTGTTGTTCAGCAGCCGGAGCAGCTGGAAGTCCTCGCGAAAGCGGTGGTAGTGGTCGCAGGCCACCAGCGAGCTGTCGCCGCCAGCGATGTGGCCCGGCACCTGCTCCCATTCCCACCAGTCGTTGTTGCGGTTGCCGCCCTCGACCTGGTGCGCGGCGCTCGAAGTTCCCCAAAGGAAGCCAGGCGGGAACTTGAGGAGCGTGGCCATCGGCCGGATGATACGGACCCGCATGGCGCTCACTCGACGGCGTTTCCTCGCCGCGACCGCCGGGCTGGCCGGCGCCCTCGCCTTCCCTGGAGTCAGGATCGGCCGGGCCGCTGAGACGCCGATCAAGCACGTGGTCCTGGTTATGCAGGAGAACCGCTCCTTCGACCACTACTTCGGGCTCTTCCCGGGCGTCGACGGCTTCCCGCCCTGCGCCGACGTCCGGCGGGCTCCGTCGCTCACGCTGCTCGACCCACCGCACGACACCGACAGCGTGCGAGCCGAGTACGCGAACCCCCAGGCCTTCGATGTCATCGGCGGCGGCAAGACCCGCACCTACTACACGGGCGAAGACATCCCCTACTACTGGGCTCTAGCGCAGCGCTTCGCGCTCTGCGACCGCTACTTCTGCTCCGTCCTCGGACCCACGTTTCCCAACCGCCTCTACTCGGTCGCCGCCTCTAGCGGCGGGTTCAAGAACAATCCCTCCAGCATCGATCCGGCGCTGCTTCCGCGCCCGACTCTGGTCGACCGGCTCGACGAGGCCGGCGTCAGCTGGGGCTGCTACCTGGCCAACCTGCCGGCCGGCTACCAGCCCTCGCCGGACTCGCTCCCGATCAGCTTCAACCCGGTCACCTACTACCCCGAGCGGCGCACGGACCGCCGCGCGCTGCGAACGTACGACGACTTCCTGGCTGACGCCGCCAGGGGAACGCTGCCCGCGGTCAGCTGGGTCGTGAGCCAGGACCCACTCAGCGAACACCCCGCCGCCAGCGTCGACTGGGGTGAACGCTTCGTGGCCCTGACCGTCAATTCGATCGCGGCCGGGCCGGCCTGGAACCGCACCGCGATCGTCTTCAACTACGACGAGAACGGCGGCTTCTACGACCACGTCGCGCCTCCCACTGTCGACGAGCGGGGCTTCGGCTTCCGCGTCCCCTGCATTGTGATCTCGCCCTGGGTCAAGGCCGGGCACGTCTCCTCGCAGGTCTACGACCACACGTCGGTGATGGCGTTTGTAAGGCGCGTTTTCGGTCTGCGTCCGGTCAACGAGCGGGAGGCGAAAGCGCGACCGCTGGAGGAGATGTTCGACTTCGGCCACCCTGAGCTGGCCTTCGTCTCCTATCCGCCCGGGCATCGTCTCAATCCCAGCCTTACCCCGCGGGACTGGTACGCCCGCCTGCTCTCGCTGCCCATTCCGGCTGGTTCGCGACCAGCGGTGCCGCGGGCGCGGCCGGTCTGCCCGCCCTCGTTAAACCCGGCCGCGGGCGCGGTGGCGGCGGTCGCGGCGGGCGGGCTCACGTTAGCCGCCGGCGCCGCCGCGCGCAGCCGTCCCGATCAGCTCGGCTTCGGAACCTCCGGCTCGGGGGCGCCCGGCAGCGGCACGTCGGGCGGCGGAACGTAGGCGACGCCGACGATCCGCGTGCCCTCGAAGTCGACCTCCAGCACACCGGCGCGCGCGACGCTCTTGCGGTACATCTCGACCTCGGTGCGGGGACGGTTCTCGAGCAGGATCCAGGCCGCCTGCAGCGGGTCGGCGTGACTGACCA
>CAZHAC010000232.1:0-3907 GCA_964529765.1 uncultured Actinomycetes bacterium | reverse complement strand
CCCGAGCCCGCGGCGACTCCCGAGCCCGAGAGCTCGAGGGCCGACGAGAGCGACCGGGTGGCGACCGCCAAGCCCTCACACAGAGGGCATGTGGCGAGCAGGTCGGAGGCCAACGGACGGACGCACAGTCAGGGCAAGAGCTCTAACGGCTGAGAGTCACGGACGTTTTGAGGCAGGTCGCGTCGACGACGTGACCCGCTGAGTCAAGCTTGCAGGCCTTGACCAGAGCTTTCCCGGGTTGAAGGTCGGGGTGGACGATTCCCTGGGCCTCGAAGGTTCCATCCGCGTTGACGGTGATCAGCGAGTCGTCCTCGATCGGAGCGCCGACCCCGTTCTGCTCGATGAAGATCCGAGATCTGCTGCCCGGATCCAGGCCAGAACCGTGGACCTTGATCGCCTGTGCGATCTTCAACGGCTGCGGCGTGTCGACCACGATCGACCCGGTTTCCTTCACCGCAGGTGCCGGCGATTCAGACCCCAGGAAGCTGCGCGGCGCTGACGTAAGCCGGCTCACGCTGTAGGCTGCGCCGGCGAGTACCGCGACCACGGCGACTCCGATCGCCGCCGTCCGGAAGACCGTGTCACGGCTCTGGCGGCCGGGCTGCAGGGCGACCGTCGGAGCCCCCGGTGCTTGCACGCGGATTGCGTGGTCGAGCGCCTCCACCATCTCGGTCGCGCTCGCCCAGCGCTCTTCCGGCGCCTTGGCCATGCCCTTGAGAATCACGCTGTCGAGCGCCGGCGGAAGCGCGGGATTGAGCTCGGTCGGGGGTGGCGGCAGCTCGTTGACGTGCTGGTAGAGCACGGCGAGGGCGTCGGCGCCGCTTTTGAACGGCGGCTCCCCCGTCAGGAGCAGAAATGCCATGACCGTTAGCGAGTAGATGTCCGAGGCCGCCGTCAGGTGCTGACCGCGGGCCTGCTCCGGGGAGAGGAAGGTCGGCGTCCCGGCGATCGTCCCGGTCGCCGTCATCGAGTCCATCCGGTTCAGCTTGGAGAGACCGAAGTCCCCGAGCACCGGCCTCTGCTCACTGTCCAGGAAGACGTTCGCCGGCTTGACGTCGCGGTGGATGACGCCCTGCTCGTGGGCGTGGTCGAGGGCGGCAGCGACGGGGCGCAGGATGCGCACCACTTCCTCAGGCGGCAGGGGCAGGCTGTCCGAGTGGTCAGCCAGCGAGCCGTTGGCCATGTACTCAAGGACCATGTAGGGCTCACCATTCACCTCGCCGTAGTCGAAGACGGTCAGGATGTGGGGGTGCCGGAGCGCGGCCACGGCCTGTGCCTCGCGCTCGAACCGCCTGGTCGCTTCGGCGTCGTTCGTCGCACCCACGACCTTGATCGCCGCGTGCCGCTTGAGCCTCGGGTGATACGCCTTGTAGACGCGGCCCATGCCGCCACTTCCGAGCAACGCCTCGATCTCGTAGTCGCCCAGGCGATCGCCGGGCGTCAGGTCGGCGAGCGAGCTCAGGGGTCGATCCGCTGCATGAACTCGACCCGGTTTCCGAACCCATCCTCGCTGAAAAACCGCCGGTAACCGGGCAGCTCGGGCTCGAAACGGATGGGGAAGCCGGCCGACTCCAACCGCGTCCGCAGGCCGTCGAGGTCGTCGGTGAGGAGTGCTGGGTGCCGCCGGGACCGGGCGACCGGTTCCTCGACTCCGCAGTGCACCTGCTGGGCGCCCGCTTGAAACCAGACACCGCCCCGGCCGGCGAGAGCGTCGGGTTTCGCAATCTCCTGCAGGCCGACCGCCCGCGCCCAGAAGCGCCGGGCCTCCTGCTCACCATCGGGCAGGATCGCGACCTGGACGTGGTCGAGGCCAAGGATGCTCATCAGGCGAGGCAGTCCACGAAAGCCAGCATTCGCCCGACACAATAGCTGCAATGTCCGACGTGCAACCCCAACAGCAGACAGGCTTCTGGAGCCGGGTGGCGACGCGCACGCGGGATCTCCTCGCCGAGGGTCTGCGCGGGGCCGGCACCCCGCTTTCGCCCGGGTTCTACGACGAGCTCGAGGAGCTTCTGCTGGCAAGCGACTTCGGCCCCCAGATCGCCGCCGAGGTCACCGAACGCATCCGCTTCCTGCGCCCGAACACGACCGAGATGGCGCGCCACCTGATCGAGTCCGAGCTCGTTCGTTACTTCTCCGACAAGCCGCGCTGGCTCAACATCGCGGCCCAACCGAGTTGCGTTCTCCTATACGGCGTCAACGGCGCCGGCAAAACCACCACGATGGGCAAGCTGGCGTACGGCCTCAAGCAAAGCGGCCGCCGGGTGCTGGCGGTGGCGGCCGACACCTACCGGGCGGCCGGCATCGAGCAGGCTCTGGTCTGGGCCGAGCGCGCCGGCGTGGAGGCCTTTGCGGGCCGGCCGGGCGGCGACCCGGCGGCCGCCGTCTTCGACGCTCTCAAATCGGCGGAGGCCCGTGGTTTCGACGTCGCGGTGGTAGACACTGCGGGCCGCCTGCAGACCCAGCAGAACCTGCTCCAGGAGCTGTCGAAGGTGGCGCGGGTGGCCGGCCGCGCTCTGGAGGGTGCGCCTCACGAATCGCTTCTGGTCCTCGACGGGGTGCTCGGCCAGGCGAACCTTGCCCAGGCCAAGGGATTCGGCGAAGCGGTGCCGATCACCGGACTTGTGCTGACCAAAATGGACGGCACCGCCAAGGGCGGCGCGGTCGTCGCCATCGAGCGCGAGCTGGGCTTGCCGACCAAGATGATCGGGGTGGGGGAGGGGATCGGCGACCTCTACGCCTTCGACCCGGCGCGCTTCGTAAGCGCCCTCTTCGGCGGTTAGGCGGTGGGCATCGCGGATCCGCACTGCCACACCACCGCCTCCGACGGCATGGTCTCGCCCGCCGAGCTGGTCGCGGCGGCCGTTGATGCGGGCCTCGACCTGATCGCGGTCTGCGATCACGACACGATGGCGGCGACCGCGCAGACGGTGGCTCGCGGTGAGGAGGCCGGGTTGGCGGTCGTCCCGGGGCAGGAGATAACCACGCGCTGGCCTGCGCAGACGCATATCGTCGGCTGGTACCTGCGGAAGCCGGTCCGGATGGGCATGTCGATCGAGGACACGATCGACGCCATCCAGGACCAGGGCGGCCTGGCGGTCGTGCCCCATCCCTTCATGCCGACCTTCTTCGCCTCCATCCAGCCCGGCATGCTGGCGCGCCTGGTTGAGCGCCGCCGCCTGGACGCCATCGAGGTTGTGCATCCCTCGCCCTCGACTCCGGGCCGGCGGCGCGCCCTGCTCAGCTTCTACGAGGCGCACAGGGAGCGGCTGGGCGCGGCCGTGGCGGGCAGTGACAGCCACTTCGGCGGACATGACCTGGGCCGCGTGCTGACCGCGTTCGAGGGCTCCACAGCCGAGGATTTCCGGCGCGCCGTGGAGACTTCCGCGACCCGGCCCCAGGTCGGTGTCCGGCGCCGAGTGCCCGCCCGGCTGGCTGCGCGCCAGCAAGTCCGCAGCCTGGTCGAGCTACCCCTCCGGCGCCTGCGCGGCGAGTTTGAGTAAGACCTCGTGCACGGCCGGCGTGCCGGCCAGGATGTCGCCCGACTCCAGCCAGCCCTGGCCGCCCGCCCAGTCGGTGACGTGGCCGCCCGTCTCGAGCACGAGCACGGCGCCCGCGAGCACGTCCCAGGTACCGAGCCCGAGCTCGAAGAAGCCGTCGAAGCTGCCTGAGGCCGTCCAGGCCAGGTCCAGGGAAGCCGCCCCCGCCCGCCGAAGGTCCTCGAAGCGCCGCAGCGCTCCCTCGAGCACGAACGCGTGGCGCGGAATCCGGCCCTTCCGGCGGAACGGGAAGCCGGTGGCGACCACAGATGCCTGCGCATCACGCCCGGGCCGCTGCAAGGGCTCGCCGTTGAGCGTCGCGCCCTGGCCTCGCTGGGCGGCGAACTCGAGGTCCAGCCAGGGCGCGA
>CAZHAC010000231.1:0-3908 GCA_964529765.1 uncultured Actinomycetes bacterium | reverse complement strand
GACGAGCTGCGTCAGCTGCGGGCTAAGCTGGGCTCGAAGTGACTGAGACGATCGCGGAGAAGACCGGGGCCGAAAGCGTTCGCTGGAACCTGGCCGAGCTCTACTCATCGCCAGACGATCCCGAGATCGAGAAGACGCTGGCCGAAGGCCTGGAGTTCGCTCAGGAGTTCGAGAAGACCTACAAGGAGCGGATTGCGGAGCTCGAGCCGAACGCCTTCGCGGAGATGATGGCTCGGCTCGGCGAGTACCACGACCGGCAGTCCCGACCGGCTCTCTACGCGATGCTGCTGCACAGCCTGAAGACCCACGACCCACTGGTCGGCCGGCTGGTGGGGCGGATTCGGGATGCCGGCGCCGAGCGCGGGCGGCACATGGTCTTCTTCGGGCTCGAGCTGGCCGCGCTGACGGACGAGCAGGCCGAGCGGCTCTACGCCGATCCCGAGGCGAGGCGATACAAGCACACGGTCGAGCAGGAGCGGCGCGAGCGGCCGCACCAGCTTTCGGAGACTGAGGAGCGCCTGCTGACCGAGATCAGCCCGGTCGGCACCGGCTCCTGGACTCGGCTGTTCGAGGAGCTGACGACGGCGATCATGGTGCCGGTCAACGGGACCAAGGTGCCACTCGACGCGGCGCTCGCCAACCTGCGCGAGCCAGACCGCGAGCTTCGCCGCCGGACCAGCGAGGCGGTGACCGACGCGCTCCAGGAGGACCTGCGCACTCGGTCCTACGTGTTCAACGTCGTCCTTCAGAGCAAGGCGATCCACGACCGGCTTCGCAAGTACCCGACCTGGATCAGCTCGCGCAACCTGGCCAACGAGATCGACGACACCGCGGTCGAGGCGCTGGTCGCAGCGGTGACCAACCGCTACGACATCGTCAACCGCTACTACCGCGTCAAGCGCCGTCTCCTTGACCTCGACGAGCTCTACGAGTGGGACCGCTACGCGCCGGTGGCCGAAGCCCGCCGGAAGATCGCCTGGGACGAGGCGCGCGACATCGTGCTCGGGTCCTACTACCGCTTTTCGGAGCGGGCCGGAAGGCTTGTCCAGGACTTCTTCGACCTCGGCTGGATCGATGCCCCGGTCCACGAAGGCAAGCGGGGCGGCGCTTATTGCGCGGCGGCGACGCCGTCGCTGCACCCGTACGTGCTCTTGAACTTCACCGGCCAGCTCAATGACGCCCTGACGCTCGCCCATGAGCTCGGGCACGGGCTGCATGACCGGCTGGCGGCCAAGCAGCACATATTCGACTACCACCCGCCCCTGACCCTGGCCGAGACCGCTTCCGTGTTCGGCGAGGCGCTCACCTTCGACCGCTTGATGGCCGACGAGAAAGACTCGAAAGTCCGGCTGGCGATGCTCTGTCACCAGCTCGAGGACTCGTTCGCGACCATCTTCCGGCAGATCGCGTTCAACCGTTTCGAGGATGCCGTCCACAGCGCCCGCCGCCGAGAGGGTGAGCTGGCGCCCGAGCAGATCGGGGAGTACTTCCAGCAGGCGCTGCAGGCGATGTTCGGCGACTCGCTGACCCTCACCGAGGCGCACCGGGTGTGGTGGAGCTATGTCGGTCACTTCATGCATACGCCCGGCTACGTCTACGCGTATGCCTTCGGCAACCTGCTCGCGCTGGCCGTCTACCAGCGCTACCGCGATGTCGGTGCTCCGTTTGTCGACGCCTACCTGGATTTCCTCGCCGCCGGCGGTTCGCAGAGGCCGGACGAGCTCGTCGCCAGCCTGGGCATGGACGTCAACGATCCCGCGTTCTGGGACTCAGGGCTGAAGATCCTCGATCGCATGGTCTCCGAGGTCGAACAGCTCGCCTAGGCAGGGCCTCTAGGCGAGCCGGAGCCGGGTGGTGGTGAGCGCGATACCCGGGCGCGGCCATTCCTGGACGCCTTCGTGGTTGGGGTCCAGCACCCGCCAGCGGCGCCCGGTTTCGAGCACGACGACCGAATGCCCGCCCGTGGACCAGGTGCGCCGGTCGAGGGGCCGGAATCCCCAGGTTCCGTACACCCCCGGCCGCTCCTGCCCGTACATCAGATGAGCGACCAGGACTTCACCGGCGGCCGGGGTCCGGAGTGGCAGGGTGGGCACGACCAACCCGGTATGGGAGGTGAGCGGCCGTCCCCGAGCAGCCGCCAGCCGTTCGATCCGGACGTCGATCGGGGCTCGCCGGCCGGGGAGGGAGAGGTAGTCGAGCAGTCCCGGAGCACCGAAGTCGACGCTGGCGCCGAAGAGCCGGGTGGCCTCCCGGAGCGAGGGCAGGTCGGGGACGTCCAGGATCCCCAGCCCAATCAAGAGGGAGGCACTCGTGCAGGCGGCCCCATTATTTCTGACCCACCCCGCATGGGAAAGAAACCCATCATCAGTGCCCACGAGAAACCTTATAGTCATACTGGTCAGATGCTGCAGCCGACCCCCCCGACTGCGTCACCTCAGCTGGCCACTCGAGCTCGCAGCTTCCAGCACGATGCACTGACGGAGCTGTTCGATCGCTCGATTGACGATGTCTACGAGTATGCGCACGCCCTATGCGGCGATCATCCCACGGCTGAGGAAGTTTGCGAGGCGGCCTTCCGGAGTTTGCTTGACCGGTTGCCCGACATCCAGGGCGAGGGCCAGGCGCTGACGGCGGCGGTGCTGACGCAGGCGGAGGAGGCGATCCGGCACGTGCCCTACGCCAAGCTCCAGGGCCGCGGTATTCGGGACGCCATCGCCCGGCTTCCTGCCCCTGAGCACGAGGCGATCACGCTGCGGCTGGTCGCCGGGCTCGACGCCGAGCTGATCGCGAGCGCCACCGCCCGGCGAACGGCATCGGTGCTCGGATCAGAGGTCGCCGCTCTACGCGCGCTGCGCGGGTCCCCGCCCGGACTCAACTTCGCCATGCCGGCGGCGCAGCGTCAGCTCGACGCCGCCCTGGACCGCCTGCTCGATGGCGATTCGCCGGCTGAAGCGGCTGCCTTGGCCCCAGCGCTTGCGGAGGCAGGGGCGCTGCTTACGACCGCCGCCACTCTGGTATCGCTGCCGGCGGGGTCGCCGGCGCCGGAGGTGCGGGCACGCCTCCGCAACCATTTCCTGGCCGGCGGTGAAGAGCGCCGCGCGCAGTGGGTGCACCGGCACCACGTGCCCGCCGTGGTGCCCGGCCGTCATGCCCGGCCGCACAGCAGCCGGCTGGGGGCGGGCGCCACGCTTGTGCTGGCCGGTTTGCTTGCCATCGTGGCGGGGGCGCTGCTCGCCTTCGCCGCCAACTTCTCGACGCCGAGCTCGGCTATGTACCCGCTCAAACGTGCCGACGAGAACCTCCTGCTCTCCCTGACCTTCGATCGGGTGGCGAAGGCCAACCTCGAGGTCAAGCTTTCGGACGAGCGCCTGCGCGAAGCGGAGACGGAGGCGGCGACCCGCCACAGCGGCAAGGCGGTCCAGGCCATGAGCGATCGCTTTGACTCGCTGCGAGCTGCCGCTTCCGACCTCGGCTCCATCCAGCGTCATAGCGCGACCTGGAAGAAGGCACGCGACTACTACATCCAGCAGGCCTCGATGCCGGTCGACCCGTTGAACCGGCTGCTGAGCACGAACGGCATGAAGGCTGACGCCGAAGCGGTAGCCAGGCTCAACGAACAGTTCCAGCAGGAGCGGAAGACACTGGAGCGCGGCCTAGGCGAGGGGAATCCGACGCAACCAGGCACCGTTCCTTCGGGGGCTCCGAACGTCACGCCCCCGCCGCCCCAACAATAGGTATGTGATCGCCGAGGCCGGGGCCCAAGCGGGTCCCCGAGTCCACGTCGTCCCGCATACCCATTGGGACCGCGAGTGGTACCTGCCTTTCGCGGTCTACCGCCGGCGCCTGGTGGCGCTGATCGACACCCTTCTCCGCACGCTGCCCGAAGAGCCCGCGTTTCGTTTTCACCT
>CAZHAC010000230.1:0-3914 GCA_964529765.1 uncultured Actinomycetes bacterium | reverse complement strand
CTGATGAGCAACGCGGGCGTGCTCGCGGGCGGACCGCCCGAGCAGGTACCCATGGTGGACTGGGAATGGATTATCCAGATCAACCTGCTCGGCACCGTTCGCTGCGTGCGAGCGTTCCTGCCTCACATGATCGATCGCGGCAGCGGCCACATCGTCAACACGGCCTCCTTCGCCGGGCTGGTTGCACATAACCCGCTGTCCATCCCCTACGACACCACCAAGCACGCGGTGGTCGGCTTCTCGGCCGGCCTCGCCCTCTACGCGCGGCCGAAGGGTCTCGGGGTAAGCGTGCTCTGCCCGGGCTACGTCACCACCAACCTGTCCGAGAACTATCGCTTCACGGGCGCCGGCGACACGCGGATGCCCGACCGGGTGACCGCGCCGGAGGAGCTCGCCGAGCGCGTAGTGGCGGCCGTCGAGGCCGGCAGGTTTCTGATCCTGAGCCAGGACGAGCACCTGGCGATCGTGCAGAGGCGCTGGCAGGACATCGACCGCCACATCGCCCGCCAGCTGGAAGCCCTGAAGTCCGTCGACTAGATCCGGACCGTCCCGGCGGGCAACGTGATCGAGGTGCCCGGTTACGACGGAACGCTAAGCTCCGCGATCCTTGAGCTTTCCTGAAACCATCCGGACCGCGAGGCTGTCGCTCGAGGTCCTCGAGCCCGGGGTCATCCGGATGCTGCTCGCTGGCGAGCGGGCGGGCGCCGAGCGCGAGCTGGGCGCGCCCTTGCCTCCTGGCTTGGCCGACGAGCGGGCCGCCTGGCTGCGCCGGCACCTGTCGCTCATGAAGCGCTATCCGGGTCGGCGCGCGTGGTGTGCCCGGCTCATGTTCTTGTGGGGCGACGCGCGCGAGGCGGTCGGGCACTGCGGGTTCCACGGGCCGCCGGAAGCGGTGGGACGGGCCGAGATCGGCTACTCGGTGTTCGAGCCGTTCCGCGGCCGTGGCTTCGCCCAGGAGGCGGCGAGGGGCCTGGTCGTATGGGGGTTCTCACAGGGCCAGAGCTCTATCTTTGCGTCGGTGAGCCCCGCCAACGAGCCGTCGCTGACGGTGGTGCGGGCGATCGGATTCCACCAGGTCGGCACTCAGGAAGATCCGGTCGACGGGACCGAGCTGGTCTTCTCAGTCGAGGCCGAGACTTTCCGGAAAGCCCGGGTGTAGTCCGGCCTGGCCTCGCCCTGATCAGCTGACTGGTTGACAGAGAGGCCGGCAGCTGCGCGTCGCTGATTTCTGGATCAGGCGTAAGGTGGGCCAAATGATTGCAGTCACCGATCCGGCCAAGGACCTGATCCGGCACCTGGACCGGCCCAGCGACGGCGTGCTCAGGCTCGAACCCACCGAGGAAGCAGGGCTCGGGTTCGTGATGGGCGAGCCGAAGGAGGGCGACCAGGTGGTCGAGGCCGGCGGCGAGGAGCTCCTCCACATCAACGGGCTGATCAGCCAGGCACTCGACGGCGCGGTTCTCGATGCCGTGGAGACGCCCGAGGGCATGAGCCTCACCCTGGAGCCGCCGCAGCGCCGCGACGACGGAACCGGCCCGGCCTGACGACCGCGACTCCCGCCTGATCCCCGCCTCCCGAACCTCGGGTTCGGTTACTTTGGCGCGGGATGTCCTTCCTCGATCGGTATCGCGCCCGGCGGCGCTTGGCGGTGGTTCTCGGTGGAGGCGGCAACCTGGGCGCATTCGAGGTCGGGGTCGTCGACGCGATGGCGAGGAGCGGGATCGTCCCGGACCTCCTGGTCGGAACCAGCGTCGGGGCGATCAACGCCGCCTTCTGGGCTTTCAACCCCGGTCCTGAAGCGGGCGCCAGGCTGCTCGAGATATGGCGCCAGGCGGCTCGCCAGCCGCTTCTCCGCGGGGGCCGGATCGCGGTCCTGCGCCGGCTGATCGGCCGCGCCAACCACCTCTTCGGCACCGAGACGCTGGCGTCCATCCTGCACGGAGCGCTTCCCGGTCCGGTGCTGGTCGAGGAGGCCGAGATTCCGCTGGCCATCTCATTAACTCAAGCGCGGTCGGGCGAGCGGCGCGTCCTGCGCTCGGGCCCGCTGCACACCGCCGTCCTTGCCTCCTCCGCCGTGCCCGGTGTGTTTCCGCCGGTGGTGATCGACGGCGTCAGCTACATGGACGGTGGGGTGGTGGCCAACGTCGACCTCGACTCCGTCGTTGAGGCCGGGATCGACCAAGCCCTCGTCGTTGACGTGATGGGCGTTCGCACCGAGGCCGACCCGGTCGACCTCTGGGAGATGCTCCAGCGCTCGGTCGTGTTCTCGCTTCGACGGCAGACCGATCTCAACGTTCGCGCCGTGGCCGGCCGAGTGCGGGCGGCGGTGCTCCGGCCGCGCATGCCCTCCGTGCCACTGCTGGGCGACTTTCGGCGGATGGAGCCGATGGTGGAGTGGGGACGGCGTGCCGCCGAGCGGTTTCTGGCTGCACATTTCGAAGCCGGTGGCCGCGTGCGGCCGGGCTTGATGGAGTCAGAGCAAGGGGCGTTCCTCTAGCCCGACCAGGAGGGTGGTGAAAAAGGCGTGCGCTCCCGACTTTTTCAGCGGACTCCTAGGCCACCGCCTCCCGCCAGCCGGCGCGCTCCACCCTCGTCAGCGGCGCCAGCAGGAACCAGCCGGCGAGGCCGGCGGCCGCCAGCAGCGCGAATCCGAAGCGCCAGCCCAGCCCGGTGACCGCGGCGCCGAAGGCGATCGGCGCGATCGTCCCCGACACGAACAGAAACGTGTTCTGGAAGCCCATCGCGGCGCCCGCCCGCTGCACGCCCGC
Source organism: uncultured Actinomycetes bacterium (assembly GCA_964529765.1). Classification (GTDB taxonomy): domain Bacteria; phylum Chloroflexota; class Dormibacteria; order Dormibacterales; family Dormibacteraceae; genus CAZHAC01. The sequence goes on along the minus strand of CAZHAC010000230.1, from coordinate 1,146 downwards.
CAGCTCGCCGGTGGCGGTGAAGGCCAGGCCGTTGGTGCTCATGTTGACGACGGTGGTCAGCAGCAGGATCGGCACCAGGACGACGAGCGGTGCTTGGACCAGGACTGCGCACATCGCCAGCAAGGCGGCACCGGCCAGGGCGAGCCAGCGCATGGGCCAGATGCGCTCGCCGAGGCGATCGGACCAGACGCCGGCGCCTACCCGGGCGCCGGCACCCAGGAACTGGGAGGCGGTGAGGATGGCGGCCGCCGCCGCCAGCGCCCAGTGGCGCTCCTCGCTCAAGAAGAGCACGAGGTAGCTGACGAGGCTGAGCTGGCCGGCGACGATCAACGATCCGCCGGTCGCCAGCCGCCAGAGCCGGCGGTCGAGCAGCGGGCTGCGACCGGCGCCCGCGGCCGCCTTGCGGTCGACGGGTGCGCGGCGCAGGCCGAGGCCGCAGGCGGTAGCGGCCAGGGCGCAGAAAGCGGAGAGGACCCAGAAAGCCGCCGGTACGCCCCAACAAGCCGCGGCAAACGGGAGCGCGAGCGCCGCCAGCCCACCGCCAAGAGGAGTTGCCATCTGGCGGATGCCAAGCGCCAGTCCGCGTTCTTTGGCCGCGAACCAGGCCATCACGGCGCGGCCGCTGGCCGCGTTGGCACAGGCGCCCAGCAAGCCGGCAGCCACCAGGGCGACAAAAGTCGCGCCGTAGCCGCCCGCCACGGCGGCCGTCGCCAGGGCGGCGGCCGCGCCGAGAAGGCCGGCCGTGAGCACTGCCCGCTCCCCTAAGCGGTCGGCCAGGATGCCCCAGGCGGCCAGGCTGCCGGCAATTCCCAGGGCGACGGCGCTGAAGAGCGCGCCGGTCTGGACGAGGCTGACTCCGAAGAAGTGCTCGAGGGCCGGGCCGATCGACGGCAAGCCCTGGTGAAAGGAGGCTAGCGCCGATTGGGCGAGGACCCCGATCGCCAGAACCAGCCAGCGGTAGCCCGGCCTCAAGCGTCCAGGATGACCCCCGTGATGCTGGCGCACAGCACGTCTACGGTGAAGGTCCGGCTGTAGGACCGGCGGTCGCCGGCCGCGATCGGCGCCATCATGTCGAACACCTCCCTCTCATTTGCCGAAACGGTAGCGCCAGGCGTTGGTGAGCAGCGCGCGCCGGTCGAGCCCGAG
>CAZHAC010000229.1:0-3937 GCA_964529765.1 uncultured Actinomycetes bacterium | reverse complement strand
ATCAGGATCAGGAGACCGCCCAGGGCGAGCAGCGGAATCTGCGTGTACTTGTAGGGCATTACGCTGGCCAGGCCGAGCATCGCGAAGCTGTAGAACGAGGGCAGGACGACAGCCAGGCTGTAACCGATGCCGAAGCCAGAGGCCCGGATGGCGGTTGTGAAACGCTCGTTGATGTAGGCGGACAAGAGCCCCCACCCACACACGGTGATGGTCGTCACGATGCTCGCCAGCACAACCGTCTGCAGGAACGTGCCGTGGGCACGGGCGGTCTGGATGAGCGCGACGTAAGCAACGCTGCTGACGGTCGCCGTCAGCAGCCCAAGCGCGATCAGCATTGTCCGCCGGCCGACGATCTGGCCGAGGACGCCGGCCAGGAGATATCCCCCGACCAGTACCACGTTGGCGATCAGAAGGGCCACGGTGACTTCGGTCTGCGGCATCTTGATGGCCGTGAGCACCTGCGGAAGCGTGCTGATGGTCGCGTTCAAGCTCAGCCAGAAGCCGGTCATGACGATGAAGACCTGCGCGAAGGCCTTGAACGATTCGCCTCTGAACAGCGTCCCGATCGGGTTCTCGGTCTTCTCCGACGCCATCCAGGAGCGGGACTCGGGCACGCGCCGGTACCAGAGCACGAAGACGAAGGCGAGCAGCGCGCCCACGATGAAGGGGATCCGCCAGCCCCACTGGACGTAAGGCGAGTTGAGGCCGCCCTTGACCGGCGTCACGAAGAGCATCAGGGCGGTGAAGAGCGAGATGGCGACGTAGGCGATCGGGTAGCCGGCCTGGATGATCGAGCTGTAGATGCCGCGCAGTCGCTTGGGGCAGTACTCCATGGCGAGCGGGCTGGCGGCCGTGTACTCGCCGCCCAGGAAGATGCCGTCTAGCAGCCTGAACAGGATCAGGAGCGCCAGCGCCACAATGCCCAGGGTCCGATAGCCGGGCAGGAGTGCGATCAACAGCGTGACCACACCGAAGCCGCTGACCGCGATCAGGGTGGTTTTCCGGCGGCCGATGCGGTCGCCCAGATGCCCGAAGATGAAGGAACCGATCGGACGCCCGATCAGCGTGACCGCAAAAACGACGTAGAAGATCGTCGCCGAGATCGCCGCGGGCAGGTTCTTGGGCTGGAAATAGATCAGTGCTGGGGTCAGCGCGATCACCGGTAGGTACACGTCGTACATGTCGACGAAGAAGCCGATAAACGCGCCCCAAATCGTTCGCTTGGCTTCCGGGGTGAGCGCTTCGGGTTCTCGTACCGCTTGAGCGGGTATCGACAACTCTGACATACGCACTACCTCACAAGCAGAAGACTTCTATTCGCTCTGCCACCCAATGTGATAGTTACGCTAGGCGCTTTAGCCTGTCAAATCAGTTGAAAACGCATGCCGCGCGGCCGTTTCGTCATACTGCGCACTCCCCTCAGCCGCCGCCCGCAATGAAGCCCGAGGATGAGACTTGTCTGACCGCTGGCCCTTCGAACCACGCTCGCTGACCGCCGCCGCCTCCCTGCGCCTGCTCGTCACCTGGCGACCCAACCGGACCGATCCTGGCGTGGGCGAGATCGCGGCCGGCGAGGAAGTCCAGAGGTTCCTTCGCGAGGCCTGCGAAGAGACGCTTTTCAGGATCCGCGAGCGCCGGCCGCGAGACTACGAGGCGGATATGGTGCTCGAGGACGACGAGTGCATCGTTCTCCACGATGACGAGCTGGTCGCAGAGTCCGCGCTCGGCAGAGCCGTCTTCAGCCCGGCGCCGCTGCCGGTGACCAGCTCACGCGACCTCCCGCCGGGAGCTCTGACCAGCTATGCCGTGGTCGTCGAGGAGGATTCGGAACGGCGCGCCTTCGTCCGCAAAGCCAACCCACGCAAGAGCACCGGATCGAGCAAGCTGACGAGCACGCTGGACAGTGCGGTCGAGCTCCTGGAAGCGCCTATCTTCTCCTTCGACGACCACTTCGACCTGGTCATCACCGCCGAGGGGGCGATCGCGCTCGACCAGAAGGTGTTCGAGGCGGTGTTCAAGCCCCTCGCCGACGAGGCCGTTGAAGGCTGGGTGCACCAGCTGACAGAGTGCCTGCCGCTGGCGGGCAACGGCGCCCGGCTGCTGGCCGATCGCTGCACGCGCAGCGCCCTCCTCCGGCGCAAGCTCAAGACCCTGGTGTTGAGCGGCCACCTGCGCCGTCTCACCCCTGACGATGTCCGGGCTCAGCTGCAGGCGTTGAAGCTGCCGGAGCGCGAGTTCATCGACGGCGACGGCAATCTGGTTTTCGACCGCTCCCGGCCGGGCGCCTTGCTCGACCTGCTGAACGAGGACCTGACCGTGGGACCCTTCAGCGGCAGCCTCTTCCGGATCGACCGCAAGACCGCCGACATCCAGGACTAAAGGGAAGGGACTAGGCTCAGCGCCGGCTCGGGGCCCTCGGTCCGGCGCCGGCGCCGCAATCCATCCTGCCGCTGGCGGTTGGGCCCGCTCGGCCGCACCACGAGCACCGGCACCGACGAGTGGGCGGTGACGTAGGCGGTCGTCGAGCCGATGACCAGGTTGTGAAGGGCGCCGTGCCGCTTACTGCCGATCACGACCAGGTCGGCCTCGAGCTCTTCCGCGGCACGCAGGATCTCTCGTGCCGGCCGGCCCTCGCGGACCTGGAAGTCCCACGTGACTCCGGTCCCGGCGAACGCCTTTCCCGCACGCCTCCGAGCCGCGTCCTCCAGCGTGTCCAGGGATCGCACAAGCTCGCCTGCCGTCATTCCAGCCATGCCCAGCGCGCCCAGCCCGGCCATGTAAAGCCCCGGCCAGTGCCGGACATGAACGACCGTGATCGTGGCGGCGTTGCGCTTCGCCAGCTGCGCCGCCGCGGCCAGCCCGGCCCAACTGGCGGGTGAGGCGTCCTCCGCCACCACCACGCGCCGTACGGGCAGCTCGGCCAAGTCCTCCTCGATCTCGACCTCAGCTCTCATGGCTAACCACCTCCAATCGCAGCATATCACTCACTTATATAAGTGCCTGATACGATTTTCCCCGTGACCCCCGCCGAACGCATGGAGCTTGCGGACACCCTGGCGCGGCTCGCCAGCTTCCTGCGCCGGCTGGCCGCGACCGGCACCCAGAACCTCAGCACCATCAGCACACTCAACACGCTTGCCTCAGTTGGTGAGTGCCGTCTCACGGAGCTGGCGGCACGCGAAGGATTGACGCAGCCGGCGATGACGCAGCTGGTCTCACGCTTGGTCGCCGAAGGCCTGGTCGAGCGCCGATCGGGGCGGGATCGCCGCGTCGTGAACGTTGGCTTGACAAGCCGCGGGCAGGAGCTGGTGGCCGAGCGATGGGCCGACTGGGACCAGCGCATCGCGGACGTGTTGGGTGGGCTGGCGGCCGAGGATCAGACGGCGATCGTGGGCGCCCTGCCAGCCTTCAAACGCCTCCTCGGCTGATCCACGCCGCCGTCGATTCGGCTAGCCGGCGCGCTGCGAGCTCTCGACCTCCCGGGTCAGCCGGCTTGGCACATACACCGAGAAAACGCTGCCCTCGCCGACCTGGCTGGCGACCTCAAGGCGCCCGCCCATCATCTCCATAAGCTGGCGGCTGAGCGCGAGACCGAGCCCGGTCCCTGCCACTGTGTCCTCGGACGGGTTCAGCTGGAAGAACTCCTCGAAGATGCGGTCCAGCTGTCCCGGAGCGATCCCCGGTCCCGTGTCCTCGACGTCGACGCGAACCACGCCGGCCCGCGCATCGACGAAGCAGCGCACCACCACCTCGCCGTGGGCGGGAGTGAATTTGATCGCGTTGCCGATCAGGTTCGTCAGCACCTGGCGGAGGCGCGTCGGGTCGGCGTAGGCGAGGGCCTTGGGAGGCAGCCGGTAGTCGAACGAAAGCTGCTTCTGGTGGGCCAGCGGCTCGGCTTCGACGCAGACTTCGCGAACGATCGAGACCACGCTCACCG
>CAZHAC010000228.1:0-3945 GCA_964529765.1 uncultured Actinomycetes bacterium | reverse complement strand
CACGAGTTTGTGGCGATCGGAGCGTAGGGCTTGGTTCAACACAGGCCTCAGAGCCTGGAGTCCTAGCAAGCGCAGCCACGGCGTCTGAGCCCGTAACTCCACCAGGATGTCTTCCTCAACAGACATGAAGAAACTCCCTTTGCGGGTATTAGCGGGCGCCTGCATGTTACACGCGCCGGGCAGACCGTCAACTAAGGTCGGCAAGCGACGCCTTCACGCCTCCGCCTTAGCGCGCTTGACGACGACGCGGGTCGTGGAAGAACGTCTGTGTGGGCTGTAGACGAGGGGTGCGAACGGCTCCGGATCGCTGCAAGAACCAACCGCGAGCAGGCTCTATTCGTCGTCGTCCCTCTCTAGCCAGGGTCGGCGTGGATGCGGGTGAGGGCGAGTACCACGATCCCCCACCGAGGACGGGAACGAGCGATTCGTATCCGAAATTCAGTGAAATGGACCAGTCTGAAGGTGCTATAGACCGGACCGCCGCAGGCTCGAGCGGAGGACAGATGCTGGCCACAGAGGTGAACTTCTCCAAGCTCGGGCGTGAGTGCCTCACCGGGAAGGAACAGCAGGACTCCGGCAGGCAGCCTGCAGAGCGACGCAAGAGTCCGTGGCGATCCGAACTCAAACGAACCTATACGTCCGGGCGTATTCGTGCTACGGTTGAACGGAGATGATGAGGCTAAACGCTGAGTTGGTGAGGTCGAGAGTCGAGAACATCACCCGGGCCGCCGAGCAGGTAGGAGTCCGGCCGGCCTCGGTCTTCGAACTGCTCAGTGGGCGCACCCTGGATGACGTCCACGTCAAGACCCTCGTCGCAATCGCCAGGATGGCGCATTGCCATGTGGACGATCTCATCGTCGACGAGCCAGAGGTTAGGCACGAGGACTTTGCGACCTCGATTGCGAACTGGGCGGCGGTCGCCTCAACTGTGCCTCGGCGCCTGAATCCCGGCGTCGACGAGCTGGTCCGGACTCCTGACGAGAGGGTAGCCAGAATGCGGCGCTTCCCGGAGACTCCACGCGGAGGGCGCTCGTCACTGAGGCGCACGGGCCGCTACGCGGTGTAGGTGAACCTCGACCTCTGGAGCCCTTGCGGCGAGCGCTTCGCCCAGGGCGACTTGCTCCTAGCGCCCGTCGGACTGTTCACGGCGTCCGACCTTCTCGCCAGGCCCGAGACGATTGATGAACCCGGCGACGGGCTGACCACCAAGGACATCGAAGGCATCGCCCAGACCGTCCCCCGCCTCGACATAAGGGGCATGCCCATAATTCTCCGCGCGTGGTACATGCCGGCCATCGTGCTCAGTCCCGACTGCAGCTTCGATAAGGACGGCGCCGACAAGATGGTCATCGCAGGGATCTGGCCCATGGATGCGTACGGCCGCGAGGACCAGGATGGCGTCCGGTCGGGTACTCACCTAACTGGATTCCACCTTCCCGCCGACACCGACGTGGAGTACCGGGATGGGGCCGTGGGTGACTGGCCGGAGTCAGTCGCAGATCTGGCCAGCGCCACTACAGTCGATCCGACCCTCGTTTACGACCAACGGATCCTCCGCCTCAGTGAGGCGCAGCTGGACCGCTTCCAGGAGACCCTCATTCGGCACTATGCCGGCCGTGAGATCAGTTCGACCGGCACCCTGGAAGGCGTGGTTGGAAGGAGACTGGCCGAAGTTGAGACGATCGAGAGCAGCAACCGTCGCCACACCGTAGCCCTGTTCTTCGATGACGGAACGCCGGTCGTCCTCTACCAGGAGCCACGAAGGAAGGCGGAGGCCCTCCAGTCAATCCAGGTGAAGAATGGGGAGTTCGCTCGCCCCACGGTGGCGGCGGTGGCTGGTAACGACCTGCTGCTGCGGTTCGAAAACGAGGATCAGCGCTCGTGGCACGTCACGTGCAAACCGGTTGACGTCCTGAATCACGAGATAAGGCCGGGTACGACGTCGATCCTGCTTCGCGAACTCCCCGAGGGCATCCATACGTTCGTCAACGCTGACAAGCGCCAGCAGACCTTCAGCCTTGAAGTGGCCGCCGCTAATTAACGTAGGCCGCTTCTGAATTAGACGGAACCTAGCAAGGCTCCCGCAGTCGGCACCGGGCCAACATGGGAAGAAGGGCACGCCGAGCGGGATGTTAACGAGGCTGGACGGAAGTCTCGGTCAGCCCGTCGAACGCGGTGGTACGGCACGTCACGAGCCGGACCGACCACCGCACTTTCAACCGCATAAACCGCGTACCGAACGGTATCGGGCGGTATCGGGGAACAAGCGTTCACGCCCGGGGAACGCCTATCCGAACTCGACGGCGATGTAGCCCTTGCCGGATGCGCTCACCACCCAGGCCGTCCCCACATAGTGGTAGGGGCCCATGATGTTGGCCCGGTGCTCTGGGCTGTTCATGAACATCGTGTTGAGCTGAGCGTCATTGATACCGGCGCTCCAGTAGCCAACGTTCTCGCCGGTCTGCCGAGAGCCGAGGCCGCAGCTGAAGTCCTGGTTGACCCCGGCGCCGTGAAAGATGGAACCCCGAGCCGCCATCGCCTGGCTCTGCCCGGCAGCGATACCGGCCAGGCAGGAGCTCCAGGTCAGCGGGGGGAGTCCGGCCGCGGCGCGGTCCTGGTTGATGAGGGCTTGCTGGGCGGAGCCGATGACGACCGAGGGTGGGGCGGGGGCCGGCTGAACGGCCGCCGGATTGCGGACGGGGGCGGGCGCGAGTGCGGCTGGCGCCTGGCCGTCGCTTGAAGCCGGCGTTCCGTTCTCCGCCTGATCTGACGCCGGAGTCGGCGTGGGGTCCGGTTTGGGTGGATAGCTGGAGTACATGGAGACGTCGATGTTCTGCATGTCGGTCGACCCGGCCGCCTGGTGTGCGGGGGCCGTTGCATGATGTCCGGGCGCGGCAATCGCAGGTATGTGACCGTGCGCGGCGACGGTCGTGATCGAGGCAAGCCCGGCCATCACCAGCGAGGCCAGGCCTTTGAGCAATGCAGCCATGTGACTAGTCCGACGATTTGGGGCAACCACCCCAGGCCGGATTGGTTAAGAAGGTTGAAAAGGCGCCGATGTAACCCCGACGTAGCTGCCTAGATGCTTGCCGGCTCCCGTTAAGATGCCCCAGGTGTCTGGATCAAGGGGACGAGTGCTGATCGTCGAGGACTCCCCCGAGTCGGCGGAGCTGCTGGCGACGATCGTCGAGGAAGAAGGGTTTCAGCCCGTCATTTGTGGAACCGGCGCCGAGGCCATGCAGGCCTTCGACCGCGACCGCCCGGTCGCGATTCTCGTGGACTGGGTGATGCCAGACCGGCCCGGAATCGACGTCTGCCGTCATGTCCGCCAGGTCGATCAGCTGGTGCCGGTCCTCTTCGTCTCTGGTCGCGACGACGAAGCGAGCATCTCGCGCGGACTCGATGCGGGCGCGGACGACTTCCTGGTCAAGCCGGTTCGCCGCACCGAGCTGGTCGCCCGGCTGGAGGCGCACCTGCGCAAGATTCGCGCCGTGACGGGAGCAGGCGGCCAGCCGGCGCCGGCTGCGCCAGCGGCCGAGCCCCCGATGTCGATCCGCTTCGGAGCGGTCGACGTCGATTCCCGAGCGCGGGTCGTCCGGGTCGACGGCCGTGAGGTCGGCTTGGGCCCCCTGGAGTTCAAGCTGCTCGAGTACTTCGGGCGCAACGCCGGGATCGCCATCTCTCGAGAGCAGATCCTCAACGAGGTCTACGGCTATGACGCCGACATCTCAACCGAGCGCGTGGACCTGCTCGTGCGCCGGCTGCGGGCCAAGCTCGGTGAAGGTCCTGACCATGGCGGCCAGCTGATCGCGGTGCCCGGCTACGGGTACCGCCTCGAGCGGCGCCGCGACCGAGTCGAATAGGGGCGAGGATTTAAACTCAGAACCTGTAATGGCCTACGTGATCACACAGCCGTGCATCGACGTCAAAGATGCCTCCTGCGTC
>CAZHAC010000227.1:0-3960 GCA_964529765.1 uncultured Actinomycetes bacterium | reverse complement strand
AGAGGCGCTGATGAGGCGTCTCTGGTGGGTTCGATTCCCATCCATCCCCGCCACTTCTTAAGTTCTCCCCGCCTGCCGGCCTGAATCGAGAACACATTCGAGAAGCCCGGTCAAGACGGTGGTCTCATCCAGGCCCCGCCGGCGAAGAGCCTGCCAGACGCCGTAATCGAGGAGGGCCATTGCCAGCCGGAGGGTGGCCTCGTTCGGACGCAGCGGAGCCAGGCCCTCGCGAACCAGCTGCGCGAGCACATCGTCCAGGCGGCGAAGGAAGAGGTCGAGCTCCGGCACCACCCTCCGGTCTCGACGTCCGCCCTCGATGGGCTCCTCGCCACGGGAGTAGATGCCGCAGATCTCCTGGACGAGGCACCGCAACCGCTCTGAGGGCGTCTCGATGCCCCGGAAGACGGCCTCCGGACTCGGTAGCTCGAGCCACTCCCACACGTGGGCGCCGCAGGTGGTGATCAGGTCGCCCATCGTGGGAAAGTGCCGTAGCACAGTGGCCGGAGCCACCCCGGCGCGAGCCGCCACGTCCGAGAACGTCGTCGCCGCCACCCCCTTGGTGCGGTGCATCTCGAAGGTCGCCTGCACGATCCGCTCGCGTGTGGCCTCGTACGCGCGTGCGCGATCCCGCATCTCATACTTGCGCCCGCTAGCGCTCACAGCATTTGACGGAATAGACTTTTCGTGAAATGCTCCTTTCGTCAAAGATCTTAGCGCCTCAGCGCCACACCGGAGGGGAAATCCTCATGCCGTCAGACTCGCCGCAGCCCATGGCTACGATGCTCGCCGACGCGTCCCGCCGCTGGTTTCTCGGGACGGAGACCTGGATCCGCGTGGGGACCGAACAAAGCGCCGGCTCCCTGGCCATCGTCGAGCACTTCATACCGCCGCAGGCCGAATCGCCGTGGCACGTGCACAACAGCCAGGACGAGTCGCTGTACGTAATCGAAGGCGCCGTCACGGTCTTGGTCGGCGACAACCGCTGGACGGTGGGCGCCGGCGGCTGTACCTTCGGACCCCGCGGCGTCCCGCACGGCTTTCGGGTCGAGGGCGAGACGCCGGCCAGGCTCCTGCTCATCTGCACGCCCGGCGACGGGTTTGACCGCTTCATCCATGACGCGAGCGAGGCGGCGACGGCGCCGGGCTTTCCAGCGCCCCAGCCTCCCGACGTGGCCCGGATCGGTCAACTGGCCGCCGAGCACGGGATGAGGGTCCTAGGGCCCTTGCCCCGCTGAACAGGCGCTCGCGGGGCGGAATCTCGACGTCTTGTGCAGAACCGTGAAATCAGACCGATCCGCCGCTAAACCGAGCGAAACGAGTCCGCCAAACCCTCCGCCTCGTTGGCATCGACTTCTATCGCGGCGTCTCGATAGCTAACGATGGCGAGCTCGCTTTCGTTCTTCGGAATGCAGTGGCCAACGGTGAGACGGGTCTGCTTGCCGGTGTGTGCGCTTTGGCTCGACGAACCCGGCGGCTAGGACGTCACTACGAAGTGCCGAGCAGCGGACCCGGGCCTCGGACGGCAGAACCGGCCGCAGTGCGCTATCGCTTGCAACCACGAGTCGATCCATGTCACGGACGTGGCCGGAGGACTCGGCAATAACCACTGGCGCGACGCCTCCGCTCGGCATCTACACAGCTGGCTGGGTGTCGAAGTCCTCCGTGCCGGCGATGAGCACCTGGACAGTCGAAGGCTTCATCTGGGGCATGCAGTGGAGTCCGCATACGACGAGCAACATGGCTGGGGCTTCTCGGCGGCACCTCGACCAGCCCGGCGTTGACCGCACCTGTCGCCGGGTATCAGCTTCAACATCGGCGTAATCAACGGCATCGGCGCCTGTTGCGGCGGCCGTCCTGGCCGGGGCCAGCCGCATCCGCCGCGTCGGTATTTGTTACTGGCGCATATATCACCTGGTGGTATACTTCCCACCATGAACTCCGCCGCTGTAGGCATTGAGCTCACGAGTGCGCGACGTGCTGCGGGACTCACGCAGCGGGAAGTCGCACGGCGAATGGGGACCAGCCAGCCCGCCATCGCGCGCGCTGAGGCTGGATGGACGCAGCTCCCGTCACTCCAGTGGCTCGAGCGCTACTCCGACGCCGTCGGACGCCCTATAACGCTGACGATTGGGGCGAAGGCCGACACCGAGGAGCTTGTCCGGCGAGCCGATCGCGTACTCGGTGCCGGTTTCGAGCAGAACCCTTGGGAGCGCGGGCCGAGCCCCCTTGAGGCCCGCTCGCTCAACAGCCGCGGCTTGACACGTGAGCGATTCGGGCCCGGACGCCGTACAGCTGCTGCTCGAAGCTGAGCGGCAGCAGGACGAAGACTGGCTCGCTGCCAACCTGTTGACGGCGGCCGCCGTCGCCACGGCTGTGGGTGAAGAGCCAATCGTCGTCGGGGGCACCGCCGAGGCCTACTGGACCGGCCGCGAGGTCTACCACGAGACCGACTTGGACCTCTGGATAGCCGGATCGTTGGACGACCCGAGGCAGAGCGCCCTTGAAGCGCTGGGATTCCAACGTGACGCAAGACACTGGGGCCGACCAGGGCTCGACGTGATCCTGGAGTTCCTTGGTGGCCCATTCGCCGGGGACTTTGAGAAGCTCGTGGAAGAGGAGGTGGCGGGCAGGCGGGTCGCAGTCATTGGCTTGGACGATCTCTATCTCGACCGGCTGACGCAGGCCACCGCGAACGCCAATGAGGAGAGCGTCGAGTTTCTCTCGGCCCTCTCGGTAGCGACCCACCGGTTTGATGAGATCGACTGGGCCTACGTCTCCGCGACGATCCAACGGACCACCGGAACGAACCCCTTGCTCGGCCGAGAGCTTCATCGGCGCAATCGCCGGATCCGCCAGCTAGTCCGGAAACGGCTGTCCGATCCTGACCAGTCCTGAGTGGGAACGGCACCGCTGGCCCGCTGAGCTCCCACTCAGACGTCTTCGGGCGCCAGACTTATTGACGAACCTCACACCGACTCTAGGTTCAAGCGTTGTCTGACGCCGGCAGCCGCACCTGGGCGAGCGCAAGATCGCGCAGCTTGTACTTTTGGACCTTGCCGGTGACCGTCATCGGGAACTCTTCGACCGCGAGGACGTAGCGCGGCACCTTGTAGTGCGCGATCTTCTCCCGGCAGAACTCGCGCACAGCGTTGCCGTCGACGCGCGCACCGTCACGCGCGATCACAAAGGCCGCGATCTCCTCGCCATAGCGCTCGTCGGGAACTCCTACGACTTGCACGTCGGCGATATCCGGATGCGTGTAGAGGAACTCCTCGATCTCACGTGGGTAGACGTTCTCCCCGCCCCGGATGATCATGTCCTTCGACCGCCCAACGATCCGAACGTAGCCGTTGGCGTCCATCGTGGCGAGGTCGCCGGTGTGCATCCAGCGCGCCCGGTCGATCGCCTCGGCCGTCTTCTCAGGCTCATTCCAGTAGCCGAGCATCACGCTGTAACCACGGGTGCACAGCTCGCCAGGCTGGCCGATAGGCACGCATGCGCCCGTCGACGGGTCGATGATCTTCACCTCGACGTGCGGATGCACCCGCCCGACCGTTTCCGTCCGGTGCTCGACGTCGTCTCCACGGTCGGTCTGGGTCGACACGGGGGACGTCTCCGTCATCCCGTAGCAGATGGTCACCTCTTGCATGTGCATCCGGTCGATGACGCTTCGCATCACCTCTACCGGGCAAGGCGATCCAGCCATGATTCCCGTCCGCAGGCTCGAGAGGTCGAATGACTCGAAGTCAGGGTGCGCCAGCTCGGCGATAAACATGGTCGGCACGCCGTAAAGCGACGTACACCGTTCGGCCTCGACGGCCTCGAGCGTCTGACCAGGATCGAAGGCCGGCGCCGGAATCACCATGCACGCGCCATGCGTCGTGGCGCCGAGATTGCCCATAACCATGCCGAAGCAGTGGTAGAAGGGCACGGGAATGCAGATTCGGTCCGCCGGCGAGT
>CAZHAC010000226.1:0-3966 GCA_964529765.1 uncultured Actinomycetes bacterium | reverse complement strand
CGCTGGCGCCGTCGCCAGAATGGCATCCGCGAAACCATACCTGCGGGCGCGGATTTGGTGATCCGAAAATTCCCACCATTTGATGGGACGCAGGCGGCCGCTCGTTATGCACACTCGCGAGAGCGGGAGACCCTTCTCGCAATTAACAGGAGCACGAGACCCTTCTCGCAAGTCGTAGGGCGCTGGAACGTTCTCGCCATACGGAGGACCAGGAGTGTTCGGACTCTTCAAGGGCGCAACCGATCGCATTCCAGCCAGGCTCGCGCATGCCGGTCCGCCCACCTCCCACCACTGCACCGTCTCCTACTGCACATCAAGGACGACGTGGCAGTGCGCTTACACCGACGCCACCGGCGCCATCTGCGGAACGCATTGGTGCGCCGATCACCTGCTGGTCGTCGATCGCGTGCCGTTCTGCCGGCGCCACGCCGGAGTGGCGGGCCTGCTGCTGAGCCGGGTCGGCACGCTGCTCGAGATGCCGATACCCCGGGTCGACGACCGCTCGCTACCGCTCCTTCTCAGGATCGCGGCTCAGCTCGATGAGCGGGTGGTCGCGCTCCTCCACCATCTCTACCGGGAGCGGTATGACGTCGAGATCGCGCCGCACGCCACGATCCGCGGCTACAGCGAACAGGGCCAGCCGATGGGCTGGCAGGCGCAGTGGGCGGCCACCCTCACAACCGGCCACCAGACTGTGATCGGGGTGCGTACGAGCCTGGGCGAGCCGCCGCGGGTTGCCATCACCCGGGACCGACACGTCCTCCGCGAGGGGATTCCCGATTGGATCCTGGAGCGCGACGAAGATCGCTGGAACGGCGCCGGCGACCCCGAATTCGTCGACGCGCTGTTCGGCGCGCTGGTCGGCTCCTTCTCGGGCCTGGATGCCCGGCCCGCTTGAGCTAGGTTTCCTCCGCGTTTATTCCGGCGACCTTCTTCGCCTCCGCGATGACCAGGTCGTAATCCGGCAGCGGCTGATCCTTGCTCCGCTCCCACGTCCATCTGACCACGGCATCGGAATCGAGGATGAAGATCGAACGCTGCGGCATCCCGCGGTAGCCGGGCACGTCTTCGCGCATCACGCCAAACCCGCTCACGACGGTGCGTTCGAAGTCGGCCAGGAGCTCGAACGGGAGCCCGCCCAACTGCTCGGCGAAGGCCCCGTGGCTGAACACCGAATCGACCGAGATGCCGTAGATGGCGATACCAGCATCGCGGATCTGGTCGTACCGTGACCGGAACTCGGTCAGCTCAGTCTTTCAACCAGGTGTGAAGTCGAGCACGTAGAAGGCCAGGATGGTCGCCCGGTGCTCCTTGAGGGTCTCGTAGAGCTCGACCTCCTGGCCGCCGGTGCTCGCCACCTTGAAGTCCGGTGCCTTCTCTCCGATCAGCAGCATCCGCCTAACGGTAGCGGTTCACGACTTGAGGGGTCCGGTCATGATCCCCTCCGCTGCCAGCGCCTCACGGATGGCGCCGGCCACGGCGGGAGCGCCCGGAGAATCGCCGTGCAGGCAGATCGTGTCGTACTCGCCACTGCGGACGAGGCGCAGCGCCTGCTCGGCGGCCTGCTCGGGCTCGAGCACGGAACCCGGCTGGCTGCGTGGCGCGAGCCGGCCGTCGGGCAGGTAGGCGCGGTCGGCAAAGCCCTCGGCGTAGCCGGGGATGCCCGCGCGCCGGCAGGCGGCGAGGATCTCGAAGCCCGGCTGGCCGACCAGGCCGACGCCGAACTCTGCGGCCACGCGGGCCAGCGCGTCCGCAGCCTCCGGGCTGTCCTGGCAGTAGTGGTAGAGCGCCCCATGGGCCTTGATGTAGGTCACCGGCGAGACAGCCGCGATCGCCCCCACCTGGAAGCGCACGAGCGCTGCCAGGTCTTCAGGCGGCAGCGGAATGACAGTGCGGCCGAAGTTCTCGCGATCGTCGAAACTCGGGTGCGCGCCCACCTCGACTCCCAGCTCGGCGCACCGCGCAGCGGTTCGGATGGTCTCCGTAGGCGAGCCCGCGTGGACGCCGCAGCAGACATTGGCGCTGTCGATGTTGGGCAAGATCTGGTCGTCGTAGCCGATCCCCTCGCCGAGGTCCGAATTGATGTTCATTCGTGCCTTGTGTCCCCCTTCAACAGCTGCAGAGCATGCGGGATCGCGTGCAGGACCGCCTCCAGCGACTCGATGGCGCCCTTTTCACTCCCGGGCAGGGCGAGCACCAGTGAAGTTCCACGCACGCCGGCCAGGCTCCGCGAGAGCATCGCCATGGGCGTCTTGGCGGCGCCCGCTCGGCGCATCTCCTCGCCCAGTCCGGGTACCTGGTAGTCGAGGAGCGGAATCATCGACTGGGGGGTCACGTCGCGTGGCCCCAGGCCCGTGCCTCCGGTGCTCAGCACGAGGTCGGCGCCGCCGGCGACCGCCTGCAGGATCGCGAGCGAGATCCGGTCGCGTTCGTCGGGCACGACCCCGCGCTCAACCTCGAATCCGGCGCCGGCGAGCAGCGCCTCGAGCGCGGCTCCACTGCGATCCTCACGGGTGCCCGCGCTGACGCCGTCGGATACGGTCAGGACGAAGGCCTTCGCCAATCCCCGCTTTTGCCACCGGATTTGCGGAGCAGCCGCAAACCCTCGATCCAAACGCCCTTCTCCAGGCCCTTGACCATGTCGATCACCGTCAGCCCCGCCACCGCGGCCGCCGTCAGGGCCTCCATTTCGACGCCGGTCTGTCCGCTCACCCGGGCGGTTGTGGTGATGCGAATGGCGTCTGCCTCGAGTTCGAAGTCGACCTCAACGCTGCTGATCGGCAGTGGGTGGCAGAGCGGGATCAGATCCGGAGTCCGCTTGGCGGCCATGATTCCCGCCACCCGGGCGACCGCCAGCGTGTCGCCCTTGGCGACCTCGGCGTCACGCACAGCGCGCAGCGTCTCCGCGGACATCCGGACCCGGCACTCGGCGATCGCCTCGCGCTGGGTGGCCGGCTTCTCGCCGACGTCGACCATCCGCGCCGCGCCCGCCTCGTCGATGTGCGTCAGCCGGCCTTGCTGTGGCATACCTGCCACATTGTGGCGCTGCGCGCGGTTGTCTTCGACTACGGACTGACCCTGGTCTCATTCGACTATCCCCGGGCCGAGCTGCTCGAGGTGCTGGATCGCGTGCGCCCCTGGCTCGGGCCCGACGTCCCTGATGCTGAGACGCTGATGCAGACGGTGCTCGAACCCCTCGAGCTCGAGCTCGAGAAGTTCGGAGAGGACGAGGTTGATTGGATGGGCCTCTATGAGACCGCCTGGCGGCGGGTGGGCATCGAAGCTCCGCGCGCAACTCTTTATCGCGTGCTCGACCTCGAACAGCAGGTCTGGGACCGGCATGTACGGGTCGCGGAGGGCGCGCTGGAGACGCTGCGTGGGTTGCGGGCTCGCGGGCTGAAAACCGCGGTCGCCTCCAACGCCCCCTTTCCGCCGGAGATGATGCGACGGCAGATGAGCGTCAACCAGATCGGTAACGAGCTGGACGTGGTCGTGCTGTCGGCCGAGGTAGGCAAGCGCAAGCCGGCGCCGGAGCTCTACCTGGCCGCCCTCGATTTGCTGTCGGTGGAGCCGGAAGAGGCGCTCTACGTCGGCGACCGCTTCCTCGAGGACTACAAGGGGGCGCGGGCGGTGGGCATGGAGGCAGTCATCTGCACGCAGCTCGCCCGCGAGCAGCCGCCGGACGGGGTGCCCCGGGTTCAAAAGCTGGCAGAGCTGCTGGAGCGGGTATGAGCTCCAAGCGCCGGCCCGGCCGGCTCTGGCTGCTCTTCTTCGGTAAGAAGCGGCGCGGGTTTCCGGAGCTGCTGGCGATCACGCTGACGGCGGTGATCGTGCTCGCGCTCCTCTTCAGGCTGCCCGGCGGCGCCGAGCTCAGCCGCTACGCGACCGCGCTTTCGGTCCTGCTCCTGATTCTGCTCATCGCCGGCTCGCTCGTGCTGGTCGCCGTTGCCTGGCTGCGGCAGCGCG
>CAZHAC010000225.1:0-3980 GCA_964529765.1 uncultured Actinomycetes bacterium | reverse complement strand
CGAGCCACCCGCGAACGAGACTGGTCACGATCAGCGCCGCCACCATTTCAGCGGCGATCGTCCCCAGACCAAGCCAGAACGTCCGGTAGTAGGACGAAAACGGAACGATCGCCGATATCCAGCCCAGGTTGGTGTAAGGGTCGACGACGGCGGTCACGATGTGGAGGCCGAGAAAGACGACGCTGAGCAGTCCCAGGTTGCGGTGCAGACCCGCGGTCAGGAACCCAGGCCAGCCAGCCGTCGTGAAGCGGAGCGAGGTCAGGATTCCAAGAACGACCACACCGGTCAGCAGGACCAGGCTCACGGCCCCCGCGCCGCGGGTCGTGTACCAGAGCAGGGTGTTGCTCATCAGTGGGAGGCGCCGGTGACCGCGTGCACCTGGCCGCCCGGCTGCTGCTGGGCGGGCTGGACCTGGACCGGCTGAGGCGCCTGGGCAGGCTGCGTCGGGGATGCCTGCGACTGGTTGCTGGAAGAGCCGGTTGTGGGCGTGCCACTGCTGGCGGCGGACGGCGAATCAGACGAAGCCGCGTTTGAGCTGCTGACTCCAGGGATCGTCCAGGCAGCCACTGCCGCCAGAACCGCGACTCCGCCCGCCGCGCCGGCCCCGGTCCAGGCCGTCATACGGCGCAGCCGGCGCTGCGCCCGGTCACGGCCCTCGGGCGTCAGCTGGGGCCGGCTGCTGATTTCCATGCAGTCCAGCTTCCCAGCTCGGACTCCGCCCGTTATGAGAACCAGCTAAGAGATTGCTTAGAGCGGATGCTCAAAAGGAGAGGCCCGCCTGGGCGGTGCGCCGCCGGGCATCGAGGAGGACTGGCGGCGGACCCGCGAGGCGAGGTATGAGCCGGGAGCCGGCCCAGATCAAGGGCGTGACCGCCGCCGAAACCGCTGGGCTGGGCCGCACCCCGTAGAGCTTGAGATGTGGGCGGGGCATGATCGCCAGCGCGCCCCGGATCGCAACCGGCCAGTGCAGCGGTGGGTCGGGCGGTGAGAGCAGGATTTGGAGGCCTTCGCGCGCGGCGTCAGTGAGGAGCAGCTCGCGTTCCATCGAGGCGAGGTACGCGTGCAGCGCGCGCTCGGTCCTGGGCACGATCTCGGGCGGCGTGGCCGCCAGGGCGGCTTGACGGACCATCTCCCCCAGGTAACGGTCGGCGTCCGCTTCAGAGAGCGGTCCGATGAACCGCCGGTAGGCGGCGATGAAGGAGTCGACGAGGCAGGCATGCACCCAGAGCAGGAGCTCGGGGTCGTCGGCGGCGTACGGACGTCCAGTCACCGAGTCGATGCCGTGGATGCTCCGATGGACGGCTCGGACCTTGCGGCCCGCCGCTTCCGCAGTCGCGGTGTCGCCGAAAACGGTCGTGGTCACGTATGTGGCGGAGCGGTTGAAGCGTCCCCAGACGTCCTGGCGGTAGTTGCTGTGGTTGGCCACGCCTGCCATGGCCAGCGGGTGGAGGGCCTGAATCATGAGCGCGCGCAGGCCGCCGATCAGCATCGCCGGATGACGGTGCACCCGCCAGGCGATGCTCCCGGGTCCGAACAGCCCGAGGTCGACCGTGTCGTGGACGGTGGCCTCCATCAGTCCGATGCTATTTTCGACGGCCCACCGGCCGTCGGCCCAGTTTGTTTCACGGCAGGAATAGTTCACGTCATGTAATATCCGCCCTCGTGACGAAGGCTGAGGTTCAAGAACTATCGGCTGCCGTGATCGAGGCGATGAGCCGCTACATGCGTGCGGTCATGCTCCGCCTGCCGACGGAGGCGCCCGGCGTCGGCGCGGTCACACAGGAGCAGTGGTGGACGCTGGTCGAGGTCACCAAGGCAGACCCTGCTGGGATCTCGATGAGCGAGCTCGCCTCGCGACGCGGGATGGCGATGAACAGCGCGACCGCACTTGTCGACCGCCTCTCCCAGGCAGGTCTGCTGGAACGCCGGCCGGATCCGGCCGACCGGCGAGTCGTTCGCGTCGGGGTGACCGACGAAGGGCGACGCCTGCGCGAGGCGATCTCCGCTCGGCGCCGAGCCGAGTACGAGCGCCTGCTGGCCAGCCTGTCCCCGGAAGAGCTGCAGACCCTCCATGCGGCGGTGCCGGCGCTGGCGCGCCTCGCCGAAGTGGCAGCCGGCCGGTCATGACCATCGCACGCGCCCAAGAAGCGCCGCGCGCCCTGTCGAAGCCGGAGACCGTATCGGCCTCCTACCGGTGGGTAGCCGCTTCGATCATCGTCCTGGGATCGATCGCCTCCATCCTCTCGAGCACGGTCGTCAATGTTGCCGTGCCCACGCTCCAGCAGGCCTTCCACGCCTCGCTGACCGACGTCCAGTGGATCGCTACCGCCTACCTTCTCGGCCTCTCGGCCGTGATCCCGATCAGCGGCTGGGTGTCAGACCGATTCGGGACCAAGCGGACCTACATCGCGACGCTCGCGCTGTTTGTCGTCACGTCCTTTCTCTGCGGGTTTGCGACCTCGACCGGCACCGAGATAGCGCTGCGAGTCGCCCAGGGGATGGCCGGCGGCATGGTGATGCCCGTCGGCATGACGATGCTGATGCACCTGACGCCGCCGCGCGAACGCGGTCGGGTGATGGGCGTGATCGGGATCCCGATGATGGTCGCGCCCGCTCTGGGTCCGACGGTCGCCGGGTGGCTCCTCGAGCACTTCAGCTGGCCCGCGATCTTCTGGATCAACATCCCCTTCTGCCTGCTTGCGCTGGCCTTCGCCGCCCTCAAGCTGCGAGAGTCGACGCGGGTGCAAGCGGGGCCGCTCGACGTGGTCGGCCTGCTCCTCTGCACTCCCGCGGTGACGATCTTCATCTACGGCGTGACCAAAGCGGCCGAAACCGGCTGGGGTTCAGCGGCCGCGCTGGTACCGATGCTGGCGGGGGTTGGCCTGGGCGTCGTTTTCGTGTTCTGGGAGCTGCGCCGGCCGCACCCGCTGCTCGAGCTTCGGGTGTTCCGTGACGCCGCCTACAGTGCCTCGATCAGCGTCTCTATCCTGGTCGCCGCCGGCATGTTCGGGGCCATGTTCGCGCTACCTGTCTTTATGCAGCAGGTTCAGGGGTATTCGTCGCTCGATGCGGGGTGGGTGATGGCGGCGCAAGGCATCGGATCGATCCTGGCGCTTCCCGTGTCAGGATGGCTGACCGATCGCTACGGAGCGCGACCGGTTGTGCTGGCCGGAGTCTGCGGCCTGATCCTGGTCACCTTCACTCTCGCTCACGCGCAACCGGAGACGACCAAGGAGACGTGGGCGCTCATTCTGGTGGGTCGCGGCCTGGCGTCAGGGTTCACGATGATGCCGGCCTTCTCAGCCGCCTATGTGACCCTGCCCCCGGTGCTGATCTCGCGCGGCACCGCGCTCTCCAACACCATGCAGCGGATGGCGTCGTCGCTCGGCGTGGCGGTGACGGCAACGGTCATCGCCGACCGCGTCAACTTCCATATCGCGCATGCCGCGACCTCGGCCTCCCTGGCCAGCCACGCGGTGGCCCGCGGTTTCGACGACGCGCTCCTGGTCACGACCGGGATCACGATGCTGGGACTGCCGGTCACGATCCTCCTTCGGCGTGCTCTGCCGGCAGGGGAGCACGCCCACCCCAAGCTGCCGCGACCCTACGGCTTCCTCGCGCTGGCCCTGTCGGCGATAGCAATGCTGGGCCTGCTGCTCACGGTGGTGGTCGCCTTCTCGGTCGTCTAGCCCTACTGGGCACCTCGCTCTACAGTTTCCGGATGACTTCTGAACTGCTGGCCGCCGCCCAGGCCCTCGGCGGCTCGATCATCAACGACCGCCGCACGATCCACTCGCATCCGGAGCTCGCTTACCAGGAAGAGCAGACCTCCACACTGGTGCAGGCGCGCCTGCGCGACCTGGGCGTCCCCTTCCGAGCCGGGGTCGGCGGCACCGGCGTCGTCGGCCTGATCCGGGGCGAGCGCGGTGACGGCCCTTGCGTGCTGCTGCGCGCGGACATGGACGCGCTCCCGATCGAGG
>CAZHAC010000224.1:0-4005 GCA_964529765.1 uncultured Actinomycetes bacterium | reverse complement strand
ACACCAACTTCAAGGCCAACGTGTACGTCCTGACCAAGGAGGAGGGCGGCCGCCATACGCCGTTCTTCTCGAACTACCGGCCGCAGTTCTACATGCGAACCACCGACGTCACCGGCGCCATCAAGCTGCCCGAGGGTGTCGAGATGGTCATGCCCGGCGACAACATCGAGATGGACGTCGAGCTGATCACCCCGATTGCCATCGAGGAAGGGCTTCGCTTCGCCATCCGCGAGGGTGGGCGCACCGTCGGCTCCGGCGTCGTGACCTCGGTCACGAAGTAAGGACGCAGGAAAGGAAAGGGGCTCGCAAGTGGCGCAGAAAATCCGAATCAGGCTCAAGGCCTACGACCACAAGGTGCTCGACCAGGCCGCCGACAAGATCGTCGATACGGCCCGGCGCACTAACGCGCGCACGGCGGGCCCCATCCCGCTCCCGACCGAGATCAACAAGATGACGGTGATCCGCTCGCCGTTCATCGACAAGGACTCGCGGGAGCAGTTCGAGATGCGGACGCACAAGCGAATCGTGGACATCCTCGACCCCAACCCCCGGGTGGTTGACGCGCTTATGCGCCTCAACCTGCCGGCAGGCGTCTCGATCGAGATAAAGCTCTAAATGACCAAAGGACTACTCGCCCGCAAATTGGGCACCACACAGCTCTTCAACCCCGACGGCACGCTGTCGGCGGTCACGGTCCTCGAGGCCGGGCCCTGCCGCGTGCTCGGGCTGCGCACGGCGGACAAGGACGGCTACAGCGCTGCCCGGCTCGTCTTCGGCGCGGTCAAGGAGTCGCGCGTGACCAAGCCGCGGCTGGGCGAGTTCAAGAAGGCGGGCGTCGATCCCGCGACCGACATCGTCGAGCTCCGCGACTACGACGGCGCGCTCGAGGTGGGGCAGGAGCTCCGAGCGGACCTCTTCAGTGAGGGCGAGCTGGTCGACGTGACGTCCACGTCCAAGGGCAAGGGGTTTCAGGGTATGGTCAAGCGCCACGGCTTCGGCCGCGGCCCAGAGAGCCACGGCTCGATGAATGTGCGCCGGCCGGGCTCGATCGGCGCCACAGACGCCGCGCGGGTTTTCAAGGGCGTGCGCATGGCGGGCCAGATGGGCAACGTCAGGACCACCGTCCAGGCTCTGAAGGTCGTCCGCGTCGACAGCGACCGCAACCTGCTCCTGGTCAGCGGTTCGGTTCCAGGCGGCAAGGGAGCGCTGGTGCTCGTGCGCGGCGCCAACAAGAGTGCTCGCAAGAGCGCCAAGGGTGCCGGCAAGGGTGCCGGGAAAAAGAAGCAATGACGGAAGAGACAGAGACCAAGCCGAAGCGCCCGTCGCGCGCGGCCAAACAGCAGGAAGAGAACGCGGCATCGCCGCTGACCGTCGTCACCTACTCGCCGGCCGGTGAGAAGTCAGGCGACGTGCGGCTGCCGGAGTCGATCTTCGGTCAGGCGCCGAATCCGGCGGTGATGCACCAGGCGTACGTGCGCCAGCTCAACAACGCCCGCCAGGGCACTGCCAAGACCAAGCGCCGGGGCGAGGTCGCCGGCGGTGGCGCCAAGCCGTACCGTCAGAAGGGCACCGGCCGAGCCCGCCACGGCTCCCTCCGCGAACCGTCGATGGTCGGCGGTGGCACCGTCTTCGGTCCACAGCCCCGAAGCTTCGCTCAGGACATGCCGCGCAAGATGCGCCGGCTGGCCCTCCGCTCCGCGCTCAGCGTCAAGGCCAACGAAGGCAAGGTCGCCGTGCTCGACGGCTTCGAGATGACCGAGCCGAAGACGAAGGCGGCGGTCGAGCTTCTTCGCGGCGTGGGCGTCGAGAGCACCGCGCTGGTCGTGACGGCGACCCCCAACGACAGCGTGTATCGCTCGTTCAACAACCTGCCCTGGGCCAAGGTCATCCTGGCGCGCAACCTCAACCTCTACGACCTGTTCACCCACGAGCACCTGGTGATCACCCGTGACTCGCTGGAGCTGCTCGAGGAGACGTTTTCATGAGCCGCACGCCTGACCAGGTGGTCTATGGCCCGGTGATCACCGAGCGCAGCTACTCGCTCTACCAGCAGGGCCGGTACACGTTCCGGGTCGCCAGCGACGCGACCAAGCCCGAGATCGCGCGCGCCCTCGAGGAGCAGTACTCGGGCCAGGGAATCAAGGTGCTCTCCGTCAACACGATCCACATGCGGGGCAAGACGCGCCGCACAGGCGCGCGCCGGGGGATCTCCGGGCGGACCTCGAACTGGAAGAAGGCGATCGTCACCCTGGGCGCCGGCCAGCGGCTGGAAGGCCTGTTCGGGGGCGTGTAGGAAGAGTCATGCCAGTCAAGAAGTACAAGCCGACCAGCCCCGGACGCCGCTTCATGGCGACCTCGAGCTTCGAGGAGATCACGGCCACCGAGCCGGAGAAGAGCCTGCTCGAAAGCCTGCCGG
This sequence comes from uncultured Actinomycetes bacterium, assembly GCA_964529765.1. Classification (GTDB taxonomy): domain Bacteria; phylum Chloroflexota; class Dormibacteria; order Dormibacterales; family Dormibacteraceae; genus CAZHAC01. The sequence continues at coordinate 1,589 of CAZHAC010000224.1, read as the reverse complement.
GCAATGCCGGGCGGAACAACCAGGGCAAGATCACGACGCGCCACCGCGGTGGCGACGGTCGCCGGCAATACCGCCGGATCGACTTCAAGCGGGAGAAGTTCGGGATCCCGGCCAAGGTGGCCACGATCGAGTACGACCCCAACCGGACCGCTCGGATCGCCCTCCTCCACTACGCGGACGGCGAGAAGCGTTACATCCTGGCCCCGCTCGGCCTCAAGGTCGGCGACCAGCTGATGAGCGGCCCGCAGGCCCCCGTTCGCGCGGGCAACGCGCTGCCCCTGCAGCGGATCCCGGTGGGCTCCACGATCCACAACCTCGAGGTCACGATCGGCCGCGGTGGGCAGCTGGTCCGCTCGGCCGGCGCCAGCGCGCAGCTGCTGGCCAAGGAGGGCGACTATGCGGTCGTCCGCATGCCCTCCGGCGAGCTCCGGCGCGTGCACGTCCGCTGCATGGCCACCCTCGGCCAGGTCGGCAACCTCGAGCACGAGAACGAGTCCGGCGGCAAGGCAGGCCGCTCGCGCTGGCTGGGCAAGCGCCCGGAGGTGCGCGGCTCGACCATGAACCCGACCGACCACCCGCACGGCGGTGGTGAGGGCAAGACCGGCCCCGGTGGCAACCCCAAGACGCCGTGGGGCAAGCCGGCGCTCGGCTACCGCACGCGGAAGCCCAAGAAGGCGTCTGACAAGCTGATCATCCGCCGCCGGGAGAAGAAGTAGTGAACACGTTTGAAGGCCTCCTCGGCTCCGTACTCGGGGTCCCCGCGAAATCGAAGATTTCGTGGGGTGAGGAGAAGAAGTAACCGAGATGTCCAGAAGTCTGAAGAAGGGTCCCTACATCGACCCCAACCTGCGAGAGAAGATCGAGAAGCTGAACACTTCGCGCGACAAGAAGGTCGTGCGGACGTGGGCGCGCGCGTCGGTCGTGTTTCCCGACATGGTCGGCCACACCGTGGCCATCCACGACGGCCAGAAGCACGTGCCCGTCTTCATCAGCGAGAACATGGTCGGCCACAAGCTGGGCGAGTTCGCCCCCACCCGCCGCTTCCGCGGCCACGGCGACAAAACGGAGAGAGGGAGCCGGCTGCGTTAATGGAAGTCATTGCCAAGGCCAAGTACGTCCGCCGCACGCCGCGCAAGGCGCGGCTGGTCGCGGACGCCGTCCGCGGCCTGCCCGTCGCCGAGGCTCTGACCGTCTTGCAGTTCATGCCCAAGACGGCAGCGGTCGACGTCGCCAAGGTCATCAAGTCGGCGGCGGCCAACGCCGAGCACAACTTCAACCTGAACCGCGACGAACTCGTGGTAAAGGCGCTCATGGTGGACGAGGGTCCGACCATGAAGCGCATCCGCCCGGTCAGCCGCGGCATGGCGCACCAGTACTTCCACCGCACGTGCCACATCACTGCGGTGGTTGAGGACCGCGCCGACGAGAGGAGCCATTAATGGGTCACAAAGTTCATCCGAACGCCTTCCGACTCGGTGTTTACAGGTCCTGGGAGGCCAACTGGTTCGCGGACAAGAAGGACTACACGAAGCTTCTCCATGAGGACCTCGAGATGCGCCGCCTGATCCTGCGCCGCCTGCGCAACGCGG
>CAZHAC010000223.1:0-4009 GCA_964529765.1 uncultured Actinomycetes bacterium | reverse complement strand
GCATCCGGACGATCGTCGGACCGGAGAAGCACCCGGACGGCGCCACCACGTTTCGCGCCATCGCTTCGCTGCCGGCGGTCGTCGGCGCCTGGCGCGAGCGTGGCGGAGGCTTGCTTCACTGGACGCGGAGCTTCTTCTCGAGCGCCTTCGATACGCGCGCGGTCGCCAGGCCCGACCTCGCACGCGCGCGCACGCGCGTGATCAACATGGTCCAGGTCGGCCGGGCGCTGACCGATGGTCAGCTCGACCCCCCGATCAAGGCGCTGATCGTCTACAACGCCAACCCAGCTGTGATCGCGCCCAATTCCAACCTGGTGCGGCGCGGACTCGCCCGAGAGGACCTGCTCACGGTCGTCAGCGAGCTCTTCGTGACCGACACCGCCCGCTATGCCGACTACGTCCTGCCAGCCACGTCGTTCATTGAGCAATGGGACCTGCTCTTCCCCTGGGGCCACACTTACGCGGTGCTGAACCGACCGGCGATCGCGCCCGTAGGCGAGTCGGTGTCCAACTGCGAGCTCTTCCGGCGCCTCGCCTCGGCGATGGACTTCGACGAGCCCGCCTTCGCCGCCTCCGATGAGGAGCTGATCCGCATGGCCGTACCGGAGGGCATGTGGGAGCCGCTCGCCGAGCGGGGCTGGGTGAAGCTCGACATACCCGAGGGCGCCCGCTTCGCGGCCGGTGGCTTTCCAACCGCGAACGGCCGCTGCCGGCTCTGGGATCCAGCCGGCTGGGCGCCCACGACCCGCCACGACGGCGATCAAGACGGCGACCAAAGTGGCCGGCATCCCCTCACCATGGTTTCCGCCAAGTACGCCCTTCACTTCCTGAATTCGAGCTACGCCCACATGCCGCGGCACCGGCGGCCGGAGGGCGATCCCTGGGTCGCGATCGACCCTGCCGACGCAGACGCGCGCGGGATCGCGGAGGGCGATCGGGTTCGGGTCTTCAACGATCTCGGCGAGCTCGAGCTGGTGGCCCGCGTGGGTGGTGTCCGGCCGGGCGTGGTCGCGGTTCCACACGGCTACTGGGGCGAGCAGGCGAACGCGCTGACCAGCGATGGCCTGGCGGACGCGGGAGGCGGCGGCGACTTCTACTCGACGCGCGTCGAGGTGGCCGCGGTCGCCCCCGTCTAACCCGGAATCGTCTCTGCCAGGTGGAGCCGGTCCCAATCCGAATAAGGGCCGATCACGTGGATGATGCGGTCGAAGCCGGCCCGCTCGAGGAGGCTGGCGGCGATGCCCGCGCGGTAGCCGACGCCACAGTGAACGGCGACGGGCACGCCCGCGGGCAGCTCATGGGCGTGGTGCTCGACCGCGGCCACCGGGATGCGCAGGGCGCCGGGCACGTATCCATGTACCCACTCGTCCTCGTTGCGCACATCCACGACAGTCATCGGCTCCGCGGAAAGGATCCAGCTCGCCAGGTCCTCGACCTCGGCGGTCTGGAACGTGGTCACCGAGCGCCCGCTCGCGGTCCAGGCGTCGATCCCACCGTCCAGATAGCCGGCGACCTGGTCGTAGCCGATCCGGAGCAGCTGCCGCTGAGCCTCGCGAACCGGTTCTGGATCGCCGACGAGAACGAGCCGGCGATCGGACGCAATGACCCATCCCACCCAGGCGCTGAACGGCCCTTCGAAGCTGATGCAGTAGCTGCCCGGGATGTGACCGGCGTCGTAGTCGCGAAGCCTACGCATGTCGACGACCGCTGCCCCCTGCACGCGTAGGGAGTCCACTTCGCCTGCGGTCAAGGCCGCCGGCGGGTCGAAGTGGCGCCCGATCAGGGGCATGCCGCGCCGGTTGAGCGGCGCCATCAGGTTGTAGTACGCGGGATAGGGACCCTGGTGGAGGGCCCGCGCGATGAAGGGCATGAGCTCGGTCGTCTGCAGGAACGGGTTCGCGCTCCGCTCTTCAGCCATCGAGCTCGTCCGCTTCTCGCCACCAGCGGCCGCACAGAAGGAGCCGCCCCCGTGGGTCGGGTAGAGGGCGGCTTGGTCGGGCAGATCCCGCAGCCGGACGTGAACCGTGTTGAAGGCCTGCAGCGCAAGGTGGGTTGCCAGGTGCGGGCCGAAGAGGTCAGTCCGAGCGATCGCTCCAACCATCAGTGCGCCTCCGCTGAAGAGCGCGCGCGTGCGTCCGTCCGAATCGAGGAGGAGGTAGCTCAGGTGCTGCGGGGTGTGCCCGGGCGTGTGCCGGACGCGCAGCCTAAAGCGCCCGACGCTCACCTCCGCGCCATCGCGGACCGGCTCGAACGGGAACTCCAGCTGGGAGTCGTGTGCGGCAAAGATCCGGGCGCCGGCCTCCGCCTCCAGCTCCCGGGCGCCGGAGATGAAGTCGTTGTGGACATGGGTCTCGAGCGCTCCGACCACCCTTACTCCCAGCTCCTCAGCCTTCGAGAGGTACTGCTCGATATCGCGCAGCGGGTCGACACAGACGGCCTCGCCGCTGTCGGGGTCAGCCACCAGGTAGGTGGTGTTTCCAAGCTCGCTCGCCGTGAAAAGCTCGACCCAGGGTTCAGCCGCCATCAGGCAGAATCTAACCCCCGAACCGTCGGCGTGGCGGAACTGGCAGACGCGCCAGACTTAGGATCTGGTGGGGCAACCCGTGGAGGTTCGAGTCCTCTCGCCGACACACTCAGGCCGGCTCGCCGGACAAAGCCGGTGCCCAAACTGAGTCTCGCACGGCTACCCTGTGCTCACCGTGGCGGCCAGGCTGAAAGACAGCGAGCTCGGTGCTTGGACGTCCTTCTTAAGAGCCCACCACGATGTCATAGGCAAGCTCGAAGCCGAATTGGAGCGAGAGCACGGGATATCGCTGCCCTACTACGAGGTGCTGCTCCACCTGGGCAGAGCACCTGAACGGCGCCTCCGAATGAGCGACCTCGCCCGCTCGGTCCTCCTCAGCCCCAGCGGGCTGACGCGTCTGGTCGATCGGCTGGTCCGGGACGGCATGGTGGAACGGGTTCCCTGCGAATCCGACGGGCGCGCGATGTACGCGATGCTTACCGAGGCCGGCGACGCCCGTTTCCGGCGCGCCGCGAGGACCCATCTACGGGGGATCCGCCAGCACTTCCTGTCGCGCTTGTCGGATGAGCAGCGAGCCGCCCTCCGCTGCTCGCTCGACCAGCTCCTCGACTGATCCCGCGCGTCAGCCGGCCGTCCGGCCTCTGACCGGGAGGCGCGGCGACTCGAGTGAAGCGAGAGCTCCTTGGGCTGACGTCCGCGCTGCAGTAGCGTCGAAATGTACCTTCCTTCTCGAAGTGGCCCTTGGCGCAGCCGCGACGGCGAGTTCGTTTTGGTGCGGCCGCACTGGCGCTAGCCGGTGTGCTGTTCGTCCTGTACCCAGCTCTCCGGCCCTTCTCGGACGAGACGTCCCTGGAGGGCGCCGCGGCGTTCGCGTCTGGCCGCTGGCTCGCCGCTCACATGCTCGCCATGCTCGCCTTCACCGTGCTCGGGCTGGGCCTGCTCGGCCTTCACGCCGCCTTCCAGGCCAGCTCGGTCGAACCCGTCGCCTATTGGGCAGTGGTGGTGGCCTGGCTGGGGATCGGGCTGACGCTTCCCTTCTACGGAGGCGAGGCTTTCGGGCTTCACGCGATCGGGCTGGAAGCGGTGAGGGAGCAGCGCGCGGCCCTGGTCGGCCTTGCGGAGACCGTTCGTTCGGGGCCAGGACTGGTCATGTTCCTCCTCGGGTTGCTGTTGCTCGCGATCGGCGCGGTGATGGTGGCGGTTGCGATCTGGCGGTCGGGAAGGTTTGCGAAGTGGAGTGGTGTGCCGCTCGCCATCGCGTTCGCCCTCTACATCCCGCAGTTCTTCGCCTCGCAACCGGTCCGCGTAGCCCACGGGCTCCTGGTGGCGCTCGGCTGTAGCTGGATCGCCGCGGGCCTCTGGTGGCGCTCGACGTCCTAGCCTTGGCCGTAAACCTCGATCGCGCTCAGGGTGGCTGCTAGAGTCGAGGACTGCTCAGGCCGAGGTGGCGGAATGGCAGACGCGGCGGTCTCAAAAACCGCTGCC
>CAZHAC010000222.1:0-4013 GCA_964529765.1 uncultured Actinomycetes bacterium | reverse complement strand
GCCACCGGGCAGATGATCGGCATCAGGCCGGCCGAGCGCAGCGCAAAGTTGCGCTTCCCGTGCTCCCAGATGATTCTGTCCGTCTCGGAATCGCGATCTGGTCCGGGCATCGAGAAGTTGGGTCCCGCCTTCAGGACCATGACCGTGAAGGGGCGGACTTTCTGCAGGGAGGCTTGCAGCATCTCGTCGGTGACTTCGGGTAGAGCGCTGCTGCCGGAGTACTTCATTCGCTTCTCCTGATGTGTGTGGGGTGCGCCAGGCCCGACGGGCACCGGCGCACCCGCCTGCTCAGTCGCTTACTGGGTCACGCCCTTGCTGAGGCCGATCAGATGACCCTCGGGGTCGGTGAAGTAGGCGAAGGTGAGGTTGTAGTCTGGAATCTCGGTCGGCGGGACCACAGTCTTGCCGCCCAGCTTCTCAACGTTCGCCAGGTAGGCCGCGGGATCGTCGACCTCGACGAAGAAGGTCACGTGTCCATCGCCTTCCTCGCTCTGGCCCACACCGCCGCCGATGCCGCCCGCCGCCGCCACCAGCCCGTAGCCGGAGCCGTCGCCGGCATCCTCGATCTTCCAGCCGAAGAGGTCCGAGTAGAAGCGGCGCAGCGCGCCCCCGTCCTTACCGAGCACCTCGAACCAGAGCACCGGGTTCTTCATCTCGCATTTCTCCTTCAAAATTAGGTGACCGATCAGTCACCAGTTACTATGGGTGACCGATAGGGCACATGTCAACCTTCTTTTCGCAGGGGGCTCCCTACAATCGCCGCGTGGCCGACGATCTGGTCTTCCGGGCGTTGGCCGACCCGACGCGCCGGCTCCTGCTCGACCGCCTCTTCGAGAGGGAGGGCCGGACGCTGGGCGACCTTCACTCCGAGGTCGAGGGCATGACGCGCTTTGGCGTCATGAAGCATCTCCGCATCCTTGAAGCCGCCGGTTTGGTCGTGACCCGGAGGTCAGGGCGCGAGAAGCTCCACTATTTGAATCCGGTGCCGGTGCAGCTCATCCACGATCGCTGGGTCAGCAAGTACACCCGGCCGAGGGCGGCGGCGCTGGCAGCGCTGAAGGCAGATCTAGAAGGGAGCGAGGCGATGTCCGCGGCAGCCAGGCAGGTCTATCAGGTCTTCATCCGGGCAACGCCGGAGCAGATCTGGGACGCGATCACGAAGCCGGAGTTCACGGCCAGGTACTTCTTCGGGTCAAGGGTCGAAACCGATGGCCAGGTGGCGTCGCCGATCCGGCACTACGCTCCGGACGGCACAACGCTGTGGGGCGACGACAACATCCTCGAGTCGGAACCGCCAAGGCGGCTTGTTCACACCTGGCGATCGCTCTACGACCCCGACCTGGCGGCGGAGCCACCGAGCCGCGTCACCTGGGAGATCGAGCCGCAGCCAGGGGGCTTCACGAAGCTGACCGTGATTCACGATGACCTCGAGGAGTCGCCCAAGACAGCCGCCCACGTGGCAGGCGGTTGGATGTTCATCATCAGCGGGCTCAAGACGCTCCTCGAAACGGGGGAGCCGCTGGCCGAAAGGAGCATCGGAGCCGAGTAGCCTCGGCTCTACGCGGCCGTCTGCTCCTCGCCGGACGCCTCTTGCGGTCGCCTCGTGGGTTCCCGGCGGGCACTCGTCACGATCATGGCTACGCCGGCCAGGATGACGCCGACACCGCCGAGTGTCCTCGCGGTCACCTGCTCGCCGAGCAGGATCCAGCCCAGGGCGAGCGCCACCACGGGGGCCGCATAGGCGACGGTATTGGCAACGTGGACGGGAACGGTGGTCAAAAGCCATATGAAGAGTGGGAAGCCGATCAGCCCGGGGACCACGACCAGGTAGACGAAGACCGGTACGGCAGGTAGAAGCGGGTGCAGCGCGAGGCGTGGAGCCTCACCGCTGAAGAGCCCGACCAGGAGCTGAAGGCTGCCTCCCGTCAGCATCTGCAGTCCCGTCATCAGGGCCGGCCGGCGGCCGGGACCGGCCCGACTGGCTATAAGCGCGCCGGCCGCCCAGCCGATGGCGCCGGCGGTCGTGACCAGGGCCGGGATCAGCGGCACCCCGGCGCCACTGGACGGCCAGGCCAGGAACACGACGCCGGCGAAGCCAGCGACGAGGCCAATCATCCCCTGCAGGGCTAAGCGAGTTCCCAGGGTTATCCAGCCGATCAAAGCAGCCCAAAGCGGCATTGTCGAACCGAGCACGGCCACCATGCCCGGCGCCATGTACTGCGACGCCCAGGAAGCGGAGCCCTGACCGGCCAGGATCAGGCCGGCGCCGGCCGACCCGGCGACCAGCGCCTCCCGCCGGCTGAGCTCGAGGCGACCGCCCGTTCGCCACGTGGACCAAGCAATCAGCAGCGTGCCGACGAGCAGGAAGCGGCTGCCAGAGAAGAGGAAGGGCGGCAACGTGGCGACTCCTACCTTGAGGCCCACGAACGCCGAACCAAAGGCGAACCAGACAACAGGTAGCGCGGCAATTGCCCACACCCCGCTCGGCAGCTTTCCGCGATTGATCGGAATTCTTAGGAACCTCATGCGACTAAAACACCGGCCTGCGAATGAGAGTTGCCAATCGCGCCCCGCGTCGGGCTGACGTTCTGCCTACTCACTAGAACTGCCAGCGGGTGAGGATCTGTTCCGGCTGAGCGTGGAGCTCGGCGACCGCTGACCGTACGATGGCGCGGTGGGGAGGCCGCAGGCCCCGAGCATCGGGACCCGCCGCTGGAAAGGCGGCGCGTGGCAAGACGCGGACGACCAGCTGGCGGCGGAGGAGCCGCTTCAGCTCAGCCTGAACGAGGCGCCGCTCTCGATCGTGATGCGCACGCCTGGCCACGACCTCGAGCTCGGGCTCGGGCTGCTCTGGTCGGAGCGAGTGATCACGGGCCTCGACCAGGTCGAACGGGTGCGGATCAGCGCTGAGGCCGGCGAGCCGGCGCCCTCAGGGGTTGAGGTTGCCGCCGACCTCGTAGAGTCGAACCAGGTCGACTTCCAGCTCCGCCACAGCGCGCGGCTACCAGAGCGCTCGTTCCTTCAGAGCTCGGCGTGCGGCGTTTGCGGGGCGACGACGGTCGAGTCCCTGGCCCTCGACTTCCCCGAGCTGCCGCCGGGCCCAGCCATCCCGGCGTCGCTGCTGCCTGAGCTGGCGGTCCGCCTGCGCGAGCACCAGCGCCTGTTCGACCAGACGGGCGGGCTGCATGCCGCGGGCCTCTTCACCGCCACCGGCGAGCTGGTGCTGCTGCGCGAGGACGTCGGCCGCCACAACGCCGTCGACAAGGTCGTAGGACGTGCCCTGCTCGACGGCCTTCTGCCCTTGCATGCGCACCTGCTTGCGGTCAGCGGACGCGGAGGCTACGAGATCGTCCAGAAGGCCGTGGCGGCGGGAATTCCGATCGTGGCCGCGGTCGGCGCGCCGAGCAGCTTGGCTGTGCAGACTGCCCAGCGCTTCGGCTTGACGCTGGTCGGCTTCCTGCGCGAGGGCCGCTTCAACGTCTACTCAGCCCCGGAACGAGTGATTTAAGCCGGCGACTCTGTCCTTTTCGGGCTTCGCCGTTCGTCGTCTTGAGCAGAACCAACCGCTTACTTCAGGAGGAACCAAGATGAAGTACATGCTTTTGCTGACCCGCGGCGAGTGGCAGGACACCTATTCCGAAGAGCAGAAGGCGAAGGTCTTTGGCGAAATGATGGACTGGTGGACGCGGATGCGCGCCGAGGGCAAGATCATCGACGCCAACCAGCTCCAGGATCCGGGCACCGCTACCACGGTCGTGCTTGATCACGGGCAGTCGGTCCTGGTTGACCGGCCGCTGATCGAAGCCAAAGAGGCGATCGGCGGCTATGGACTTCTCGACGTCGCCGACCTCGACGAGGCGATCGCGATCGCCAAGTCCTATCCGAGCCCTGATGGGAAGATCGAGGTCCGGCCTGTCGTCGAGCGCTAGCGCTTCGGCTCTGCTCGAGCGGGTCTTCCGCGAGGAGGCGGGCCGGCTGGTCGCCAGCCTGGTCCGCCGCCTCGGCGACTTCGA
>CAZHAC010000221.1:0-4015 GCA_964529765.1 uncultured Actinomycetes bacterium | reverse complement strand
CGAGCGATCAGCTCCTCGAGGTCCTCGCGCGCGGCGGCGATGTCCTTCAGCTGAGACTCCAGGGTTGCGAATCGCTCCTCCAGTTCGGCGCATTCCGACTCCGCGAGCGGATTCGTCGGACCCAGCTCGCGGAGCCGGCGCTCGAGGTCGCGCATCTCGCGCTCGCGTGCTTTGCCACCCGGAATCTCCTCGGGCGCCAGTCCCTCCGGCATGCGTTGACGGATTTCCTCCATCCGCGCCGCCGCCAGTTCCGCCTCGCGCAAAAGCAAGCCCAGGTTGCCCTCCAGGGTCCCGGCTTTGAGCCGAGCGTCGACTCGCGTCTCCTCGAGCTGGACGAGCCGCCGGGCAGCCGAGGCGAGCTCCGCCTCCTCGTCGGGCGACTCGGTCTCGGCGGCCAGCAGCTTCCCCCTCGCCTCCTCGACGGCCTTCTGCAGCCCGGGCAACGCAGCCTCGACCTCGGCGGCGGCGCGCTCAGCCGCCTCTGCCCGCTGAATCCGGGCAGCTCGCGCCTGCTCAACCATCGCCAGGTCGGACTCCAGCGACCGGATCTGACGTCGCAAGTCGGCCACCCGGTCGCGCCAGCGCCCGCGCTCCGACTCCAGCCGCCGGAGTTCGGCCCGGTACTCGGCGACCAGCCGCTGGTGCTCCTCGACCGCCCGCGCCAGCGCGGCGGCCTGCTCTTCGGCCTCGCTTTGTGCCCCCTCGAGGAGCGGCAGCCGCTCCGCCTCCGCCGCCTCGGCGGCGCGCGCCTGCTCGAGCTGCGCCCGCTGGTCCTCCAGGCGCGTCCGCGCCTGAGCGGCGCTTCGAACCTCGGCCAGCCGCGCATGTGCCTGCCTGGCCTCGTCCTGGAGCCGGCGGGAGGCCTGGGCGGCAGGCTCCAGCTCCGCCACCCGATCCAGCAGCTCGCGCTTGCGGGCCGCGATCTTGACCCGGGCGTCGGCACCGGCGCGCACGACCCCGGGCTGCCGGTAAATGCCGTCGAGGGTCACCGCCTCGCCGAGGATCAGCCGGCCGAGCAGGCGCCGCGCCACCTCTTCGAAGCCCGGCTCGCAGCGAACGTACTCGAAAAGCGATCCCTCGCTGACCTCGGCGCCCGGATCCGGGAAGCAGACGGTTGCCTGATCGCGTGCGCTCGCAGCCGCGGCCTCCGCTTCTTCCCTGCTCGGGGCGACCCAGGCGTCAACCAGGGCCCCCAAGGCGGCAGAAAGCGCCGCCTCGTAGCCCGGCCGGGCCAGGATCACGTCGCCGACTCGCCTCAACCCCCCCTTGGGCGAGGGCCGCAGCGCCTCCAGGCCTTCCAGTTCGGCGCGAACTCTCTGCAGCTCGGTAGCCGCATCGGCGGCTCGCTGAGCCTCGGCCGACGACTCCTCCGCGGCCACCTGCGCCGGTCCGACCTGAGCTTCCGCCTCCAGGACGGACGGCTCCAGGCGCTTCACCGACTCCTCCAGGAACTGGCGACGGGTCCGCGCGGCGGCCAGAGCGGACTGCGCGCTGCCGAGCGCGCGTCTGGCCTGTTCGGCCTGGCGCCGGGCATCCTGGGCGCGAGCAGCGTCGGCGGCTGGAGGTTCGGGGAGCGCTGCCGGAACTTTGGCCAGCTCGGCTTCCGCGGCCTCAAGCTCGGACGTGAGCTGCGCTTTGAGTGCCATGCCCGCATCGGTCCGAGCGCGCAGGTCGGATTCCTCGGCCCGCGCTGCTTGGGCGAGCGCCGCCTGGCTGCGGCCCCGCTCCTCCGCCAGCGCGAGCTCGTGCTCGGCGCTCCGGAGCTCGAGCCGGATGGCGCCCACCTGCTTCTGGCGCTGGAGCCTGAGATCCTGGGCGGCCTGGACCTGCTCGCGCCAGGCCTGAAACTCAGCCTCGGCCACCTGGGCGGACTGCCGCGCCTCATCCAGGCGGCGCTCCACCGACTGCGCCTGGGAGAGGGCGCGCTTGTGCGTGTCCCGCGCCTCGCGCCATTCCTCATACACGATGCTTCCGCGCAAGACCTCCAGCCGGCGGCCGGCCTCGGCCGCCTCACGCGCGGCGGCGGCCTGCAGCCGGAGCACTCCGAGCCTGGGCTCGATCTCGCTCCGGATGTCCTCCAGCCGCTCCAGGTTTGCGGCCAGGTCGCGCAGCTTGTCGGCCGCCTCCGACCGCTTGGCCTTGACGCCCCGAACCTGCGCTGCCTCTTCGATCAGCTGCCGGCGCTGCTCCGGGCTGCAGCTGATGATCGACTCGATGTCGCGCTGGGTGACGATCGAGTAGGACTCGGTGGTCAGGCCGGTGGAGGCCAGGAGGTCAAGAAGATCTCGCCGGCGGACTCGCGTCCCGTTGAGGAAGTAATCGCTCTGCCCGCTCCGGTCGACGCGCCGCCGGATCGACACCTCTTCGTAGTCGACCGGCAGGCGGCCCTCGGAGTTGTCGATCACGATCATCGCCTCCGCCGACGAGGCGCGCGCGCGGCGCTCGCCGCCGGCGAAGATGACCTCTTCCATCTTCTTGCCGCGCAGGTCTTTGGCGCTGCTCTCGCCGAGTACCCACTTGAAGGCGTCCAGGATGTTCGTCTTCCCGGAGCCGTTGGGACCGACGATGGCCGTGACGCCGTCCTCGAAGCGGATCTCGGTTTGCCGGGCGAACGTTTTGAACCCGGCGAGGGTTATCGAGCGCAGGTACACCGGTGCGCGGAGGTTACCAGATGTGGTGCTCGCCGGCCCACAGGATCACAGCATCTAGCGGGAGCCTGGCTCCCACCATGGCACGGCGACACCTCCCCACCAAGTGGTCCACCCGGTGGGGAGGAGACCTACTCCCTAGTCGATTGGTTCGCCAAATTGGCGAGGTCGCGGGGGCTCAGGTGCAGGCTCCGGGTCCGGGTCCGGGTTCGGCTTCGCGTCCGCCGCCTTGCGCGGAGCCCGGCGGCGCGATCTCGATTTCGGCTTGACCTCTTCGGGCTCGGCGGCAACGGCCTCGGCCGCGGGCGCCTCGGTTTCGCCAGCGGGCTCGGTGGCTGCCTTTTTCCTGGTCGACCGGCGCCGGGTGCGCGACCTGGCCGCTTCCGGCTCCGCCTCCGGCGCGGGGCCACCGAGCGCCGGCTCGGCGACCGGCTCGCTCAGCTCACGTTCTGGCGGCGGCGGCTGGAGGCCTGCCGTCTCCTCGGCCGCCAGCACCGCCGCCACCTCGTCCGGGGTCACGTCTGCGGCCGGCGCCTCCGGCAGAGCAACCTCGGCCGCCCCGCCGCCCCGCCGCCGCCGCCGGCGGCCGTCTCTTCGCGCCGTGCCCTCGCCCGGCGATTCGGCACCGCTCAGAAGCTTGGCGATAGCGTTGCGCGCGGCGTCCTGCTCGGCCTCCTGCTTGGTATGGCCGTAGCCCGATCCGAGGGCTTCGTCGCCGGCAAAGCAGACGGCCGTGTACTCACGGCGGTTGCCGGCACGAGCGCCCGCCGAGTCATAGACCGGCGTCTGGTTGTAGCGCTCCTGCACCAGCTGTTGCAGGCGCCCCTTGTAGTTTTCGTCCTTGACCGGCTCTGGCAGGCGGCGGAAGCGGTCGAGGTAGAAGTGGTAGGCAGCGTCGTAGCCGGCGTCGAGGAAGATGGCCCCAAGCACCGCTTCGAACGCGTTGGCGAGGAGTGACTTCAACGAGCGGCCACCACCCTTCGCGATGCCCTTGCCGAGGTAGAGGTGCTCCCCGATACCCAGCTCTTCGGAGAGCGCGGCCAGCGTGTTGGTGTTGACCATGGCCGAGCGCGTCTGCGTGAGCTCGCCCTCGTTGGCCTCTGGTCGGTACTTGTACAGGTACTCGGCGGTGATCAACTGAAGCACCGCGTCGCCCAGGTACTCGAGGCGCTCGTTATCCCGCGGCGAGAGCTGCGGGCTCTCGTTCGCGAACGAGCTGTGGGTCAGCGCCTCCTGGAGAAGAGTCGGGTCACGAAACGCGATCCCGATCCGCTCCTGGAGATCCTCCATGGAAGCGGATGGGACGTGGGGTGCCGGTTTAGCCGCCGCTCTTCTCCTGGATGTACTCCCAGGCCTGTCCGACGGTT
>CAZHAC010000220.1:2407-4016 GCA_964529765.1 uncultured Actinomycetes bacterium | reverse complement strand
GGTGGGCAACGACGCGGCAAGCGCCGCCGGTGACGAGACTCCTCAGCTATCTCGAGCTCGATCGGCGCGACCTGCTGACCGCGGGAGCCCTGCTCGTGGTCGCCTTCGCGCTCCGCTATTTCAGCCCGCTGATGCCGGACGTGTTCGCGCATCCGTTCAGCGCCGCTCCGATCAGCAACTGCGTCCACTCCACGCCCGTTGATCCGCAGGGCACGCCGGGCACGCTCTGCGGGCTGGCCTACCCGTTCCAGCGCGGGTACGCGTCCACGCCGGGGGCGGCACTGCAGCCGCCAGAGGGCGAGATCTTCGACGAGATCTACTTCGGCGTGTTCGCCCACAACGACCTCAAAGGGATCTCCTACTTCGATCCCGAGCCGCCTCTGTCGAAGGAGATCATCGCCTCTGGCGAGTGGCTTTGGGGCTGGTGGAAGGCGGCCTTTCTCGGCTACCACGGTAACTACGCCGACCTCGGCTTCAACACCTTCGGCTGGCGGATCATGTCCTGCATCTTCGGCAGCCTGACCGTGCCGATGATGTTCTTGCTTGCGCTCAAGCTCTGGCCGAACCGCTTCTTTGCACTCGCCGCGGGCGTCCTGGCGTGCTTCGACGGCATGTTTTTCGTCCAGTCGCGGATTGGGATGATCGACATCTTCCCGATCTTCCTCATCCTGCTCAGCTACTGGGTCTTCCTTCTCCATTGGCGGAGCCGGACACGACGGGAGGCGCTCATCACGCTTGTTGCCACCGGCGTGTGCGTCGGGCTCGCCGTCTCCGCCAAGTGGATCTCGCTGGCGGCCCTGGCGACCATGCTCTTCTTCTTGGGGATGCGCTTCATCCGCCGCCACATCGCGCTCCGCCTGGGGGCCGGCGACGCCGCCTGGGCATGGGGCAGAGGGGAGGGGCCGGCGATCCCCGGCAACCTTTCGCTCGGCGCTTACTTCCCGGCAGTGCTGGTCGCGATGCTGGCACTGCCGGCCGCCATCTACATCGCCAGCTGGTTCCCGTTCTTTATGCGAGGACAGTTCCATTCGCTGGGCGACCTCTGGAGGTATCAGGTCCAGGCCTACCAGTACCACGCGACCCTCACCGCCACTCACCCGTACGGATCGAAGTGGTATTCGTGGCCCTTCCTCTACCGGCCCGTGGCCTACTACTTCGAAAACGCCGGTTTAGGCGTGGACCAGTGGACGGGACAGCCGCTGGTCGCCTGGATGGTCAATCTGGGCAATCCCTGGATCTGGTGGACCAGCTTGCCCTGCCTTCTCCTGGTCGCCTGGTTCACGTTCCGGGATCGCAGCTTCCCGGCCGCCCTGATCACCGTCGGGTTTCTGACCCAGTACCTGCCCTGGTCGCGGATCACGCGAGTCGTTTTCCTCTATCACATGTTCGGCGGCCTGATCTTCATGATCCTCGCCCTGGCTTTCGTGCTGGCACGGATTTCGCAGTCGAGCGGCCTCGAGCTGCAGCTGGGCGAGAGGGCACGCCTACGCTTGAGCGGGCGCCAGATCGCGTACGGACACCTGGTGATCGCGATCCTCTGCTTCGCCTACTTCTACCCGCTCTGGACGGGGCTGCCGATGGGTGACCGCGCGCTGCTCAGCGGGTTCCC
>CAZHAC010000220.1:0-2307 GCA_964529765.1 uncultured Actinomycetes bacterium | reverse complement strand
GTCATGGTCCTCGCCGCGCGCCGGCTGATCGGAGGCGTGGCGGGGCCGGTGCTGGCGGTGGCCATCTTCCTGATGGCCGGCGGTCTCGGCTTCGCCCTCCTCCACTCGCCCCGTCTCTACACGCAGGAGCAGGCGGAGAACGTCCAGCTGCTCAACCCGGTCCTCGCCTATCTGCTGCCTCAGCGCTCGGTGCTCTTCGGTCTCAGCGTCGCCCTGATCGCCGCCGCTCTGCTTTTCGCGGCCCGTGGTCTTGACTCCTGGCGTCCTTTCGTATTCACGGGCGTCGTCGTCGGCCTGGCACCTGCGTTCCACCTCCACGGCTACGGGACGGCGGTCGCGCTGCCGGCCTTTTGGGCGCTTATCGATCGCCGCCGGCAGTGGCTCGGCTATTTCGTTCCGGCCCTCGGGCTGGGCGTGCCCGTGGTGCTCTGGCTGGTTCAACCGGGGGCCGCCGATCTCCGGCTCCAGCTCGGCTGGCTGGCCGCGTCCGGGTCACAACACGACTCCTGGGTCTGGTTCTGGCTCAAGAACACGGGCATATTCATCCCACTCCTGGTGATCGCCCAGCTCTGGCCGGGTGTCGCCGGCGCCTTCCGGGTCCTGTTCGCCCCCATGTGGCTGTGGTTTGCGGCCCCGAACATCTGGGTCTTCCAGCCCTGGGACTGGGACAACACGAAGTTCCTCATGTTCTGGTACGTCTTTGGCGCGCTCATGGTCGGCGCCCTGCTCGCGCACGTGGGCAGGCGTGGTCCGGCGCCGCTAGCATTGGCGGCGGCCGCGGTCGTCCTCCTCTGCGCCTCAGGCGCACTCGACCTGTCGCGACTGGTCGGCCAGAACGATCGGGCGCTGTTCACCGACTCCGGTGGAGTCACGGCCGCGGCCTGGGTCCGTGCGCACACCGACGCCCACGCCATCTTCCTGGTCGCACCGGATCACAACGAGCCGATCCCGACACTGGGTGGCCGCAAGGTGGTCGCCGGCTACCCGGGCTGGATGTGGACCTACGGCATCCCTGACTGGGCGCAGCGCAGCCAGGCCGCGCAGGACATGCTGGAGGGGAAACGGGGCACCGACGGCTATCACGTCGACTACGTTGTGGTCGGTCCCGAGGAGCGGGCGCTCGGCGCCACCGACGCCTACTGGTCGGCCCACGCCGATCGCGTCTATGAGGCTGCGGGCTACTCGATCTACCGTCTGACGCCTGCATGAGCCGCATCGGCTGGCCGAGGTGGGAGATCGCCGCCCTGCTGGCGATCACGGCGCTGGGCGCCGGACTGCGTTTCGCCGGCTACGGCGATGCGCCGCTCTTCACCGACAACGCCGACGAGATTCAGTTTTCCTGGGCCGGGCTCAACCTCCTCGCCCATGGCGACGCCTACACGTGGTCGTACTTCCCCGTATATCCGCAGCCGGCGGAAGTGATCCAGGCCTACGGCACCGCTTTCCCGATGGTCCACCACTGGATGGACCATCCCCCTGGCTTCAGCCTGCTCATGGGCCTGTGGCTCTGGGTGAGCGGGCCGCACGACATGCTGACGCTGACCCCAGAGCGGGTGCGGGTGCTGCCGCTGCTGTTCGCGATCAGCACCATTCCGCTGGGTTACATCACTGTTCGCCGGGCTCTCGGCAAAGGCGCCGCGCTTTTCGGGGCGGTCCTGCTGGCGACCGCTCCCGGAGCCGTGCTGATCTCGCGGCAGGCGGAGCCGGAATCGCTTCTGGCGCCGCTCCTGCTGGTCGCGGTGCTGTTAGCCGACCAGCTTGGCAGACCGGAGGAGCGGCGTTCGAGCCGGTGGCCGCAGCTGGCGGGCCTCCTGGTGGTCGTGGCGGTGGCGCCGACCCTCAAGATCACCGGTCTCGCGGTGGGCGGCATCGCCGCGACCATCCTGCTGGTGCATGGCCGCTACCGGCTGGCCGCCACCGTGGCGGCGGCGACGGCGGTTGGTGGCCTGGTCTACCCGCTCTACGGCTGGCTGGTGGACTGGAAGCTCTTTCTGGCGGTGGTCCACGATCAGTCGCGGAACCGGCTGGGTGTGCTCGCCGGGTACGAGTTCATCGCCGCCCCTGCGGGCATCAACCGGCCGCTGCGCGATGGCTGGTGGCTGCTCGGCTGGATCGCACTCGGCTCCCTGCTGCTCTACGGACGCCGCAGCCGCGCGGAGCTGCTGCTCGCCTGGCCCGCGCTCGCCTACGCGCTGGTGATCATGCTGCTGGCAGGGCAGGAGCTGACCTCTCGCTACGGCTGGTACCGGTTGATCCTGATGCCCCAGATCATGTTCGCCGCCGGCGCGCTCGCCTGGCGCGGCGTCA
>CAZHAC010000219.1:0-4018 GCA_964529765.1 uncultured Actinomycetes bacterium | reverse complement strand
CGCCGCCTACTACAAGCCCTCGAGCTTCCTGGTCAGCCCGGGCAGCGTGGCCGTTAGCGAGTCTCCGCGTTCAGGCACTGTGATCCTGCGCGACAAGCAGTTCGGGGTGCCCCACATCTATGGGCAGACGCGTTACGACACCGAGTTCGGAGCCGGTTACGCGGCCGCCGAGGACCGGCTGTTCATGATGGACGTGCTCCGGCACGTCGGGCGCGCCAACGTGGTGTCGTTGCTCGGGCTTTCACCGTCGACTCTGGCGCTCGACTGCACCACCGCCCGGGTCGCGGGCTACGACGAGTCCGAGCTCCAGCAGCAGGTCGACAAACTGGCCACCGAGCTCCGCGACCCGTATCGGGGCACCACTGAAGGCGCGCAGGTGATCGCCGATGGCCTGGCGTACATCGACGGCATAAACGCTTATATCCAGGCTGCTCTCAGCAATCCCAACCTGATGCCCGCCGAGTACCCGGCTCTGCAGCTCGCGCCGCTGCCCTGGAAGCCCACCGACATCGTGGCCGTGGCGACGATCGTTCAGGCCATCTTCGCCACCGGCGGTGGCAACGAGGTCGAGAGCTCGCTCCTCCTGAGCTCCCTCGTGCAGCGCTTCGGCCAGGCGAAGGGGCGCGCGATCTGGAGCGACCTGCGCTCCCAAAACGATCCCGAGGCGCCGACCACGCTCGCCACCGCCTTCCCGTACGAAGTCACAGGGAACGTCGATCCGAGCGCGGTCGCCCGACCCAGTCAAGAGCCGCAGACCAAGTTCTGCAACGGCGGCGGCATCCCGAGCAGCCCCGGGATGGTGTCGGTGGCGGGCGCCGGCATCGACCTCGGCTTCCTGCTCCACAAGCACAGCGCCAGCAACGCCCTCGTGATCGGTGCCGCTAAGACGGCTTCCGGTCACCCGATCGCGGTCTTCGGGCCTCAGGTCTCCTACTTCGCGCCCGAGATCCTGCATGAGGAGGACCTGCACGGTCCCGGCATCGACGCGCGCGGAGCGGCCTTCCCGGGCACCGACATTTACGTCGAACTGGGCCGCGGAGTCGACTACGCGTGGAGCGCGACCTCGGCGGGGAGCGACATCGTCGACGAGCGCATCGAGCAGCTCTGCAACACGGACGGCTCGCCGGCCACGCTCCAGAGCACGGCCTACGTGTTCAACGGTGCTTGCCGGCCAATGTACGAACGCACCGACACGGAGGTCGCCAAGCCGACGGCGGCGGCGCCCGGCGGCGGCGTGGTGACGATCCAGATCGAACGCACGGCGCACGGTCCAGTGGTCGGCCGCACGATGGCCATTGACCCCGCCAACCCCTCCCGGCAGATTCCAGTCGCCGTCTCCTACCAGCGGTCGACCTGGTTCGACGAGTTGAGCTCGGCCGCCGCCTTCATGAACTGGAATGACCCCGGCCGGGTTCGCGGTCCGCGCGACTTCATCCGGGCGGCCGCCAAGGAGTCTGGAACCTTCAACTGGTTCTACGTCGACGCCTCGAACATCGCCTATTTCTCGTCCGGCAAGCTGCCCGTGCGCGCTCCCGGCGTCGACCCCAGCCTCCCCTCCTGGGGCACCGGGCAATGGGAGTGGACGGGATTCGCGCCGCCCTCGGTGCATCCCCAAGCGATCAATCCCGCCCAGGGCTGGATGACCAACTGGAACAACAAGCCGGCGCCTCAGTTCTCGGCCGCCGATGACAACTTCGCCTACGGCCCCGTCTACCGTGTGCAGTCGCTCAGCGACCGCGTGCGGGCGGCGCTGGCCAGAGGGCCAGTGCAGCCGGTCGACATCGTCAATTCGATGGAGGACGCGGGCTCGGTCGACCTCGACGGCTCCCAGGTGGTGGCTCCGATGGCCTCCGTGCTTGCCGGCTACACGCTCACGACCCAGCAGCAGCGCGCCCTTTCGATCCTCGATGCGTGGGCGGCGATCGGTTCGCACCGGCGGGAGTCGGCGTCCAATCCCAACGCCTACGACCAGGGCGCGGCGGTCGCGATCATGGACGACCTCTATCCGCGCCTCACGCACGCGGTCTTCGACCCCTGGCTGTCAGGCTCCGACTATGCGCGCCTGAGCGGCGAGATTCTCGCCATCAATGACCCGCCGGGGGCCAAGGGGTCCGCGTACAACGGCGGCTGGGAGGGCTACCTGCAGCGCGCGCTCCGGCAAGCGCTCAACCCCGGGATAGCGGCGGCTTACTCGCAGAACTACTGCGGCAGCGGGTCGCTGACCGCCTGCCAGCGGGCGCTGCAGACCGCGCTCCAGGCCACCATCGATCACCTGACGCAGGTCTACGGGAATCCCGACCCCGCGAGCTGGTCCTGCGAGCGCTCGAATCAGGGTGCCGGCCAGTGCAATCCGGCCAACGACGACATCCGGTTCTCCGCCACTGGCGTGGAAAAGGTTCCAAACATCCCCTGGATCAACCGGCCGACGTTCCAGCAAGTGGTCCAGTACACGACATCACGCTAATCACGCACTCCCCCCCACCCGTGGTCCCTCCCTCGCCGAGCGGGGGAGGGACCCATTTATCAGCCCGCCAGCCTGCCAACCGGGTACCCGCCTGGGCCCGGGCGTTTCTAACGCCGTAGACCGATGGCATTGGATCGGGTGTTCGTCACCGTCGAAGGGTCGAGCCGCAAGGTCGACATCGCGCTTCCCAACAGCCGCGCGATCGGAGAGCTGATGCCCACCCTCGTCGAGATGGTGGAAGGTTCAGCCGAGCCGGACGACGGCACGACCGAGTGGGTGCTCGTGTCAGCCGGGCGCGAACTCGGGCCGGCCGCGACCCTGCTTGGGGAGGGTGTCGCTGAGGGTTCAACCCTGGCGCTCAGCCGGCGCAAGCGGCGTTCGCCGGCCGCCCCTGCTGGCGCGCGGCCGGGCCCCCTGCCGGCGTCGACGGCAAATGCGCGGCCTGTGTCCGCGGTGCCGCCGGCCCCGAACCCGCGGCCGGTCGCCCCGCCCGCTCCAGCATTCCCGCCGCCGGTGGCGCGGCGCCCGGCCGGCGTCCCGGCTCCCCCGGGACTCAGCGAGCGGCTTCGCAGCGTTGCCGATGCGGTCAGGTCGAGTGATCTCGAGCAGGCACCTCAATTGGCCGTCAGCCGCCGCGCCTCGGCGGTCGATCGCGCACGCCGTGCGTGGGAGTCGAGCGACTACCGGCGCCAGCTGGAAGAGCTGATCGCGAGCCCTCGCCTTCGGCGCTGCGTCACGATCGCGGTCGTCTCGCCTAAGGGCGGCGTCGGCAAGACGACGTCTACCGTGCTCCTGGGCACCCTGCTGGCGATGGTGCGCAACGACCGCGTCATCGCCGTCGACTACGACCCGGACTATGGGACGCTCGGACGCATGATCGAAACCTCGGATGCCGTCCATGTCGACGAGCTGGTCCAGGTCCTCGAGCAGCCGGCGCTGACGGTGTCGATGCTCGACCGCTGTCTGGGCCGGGCGGCTCATGGACTGATGGTGCTGCCGGCGCCCGAGGACCCGGAGCGCGTGGACCGGCTCGAGGTCGAGGCCTACGAGCGGGTGATCAAGCGGCTCCAGGCGATGGCCGGCATCCTCGTGCTCGACTGCGGGGCCGGCGTCCGCAATCCGTTCGCGCGGGCCGCGATCGCGGCCGCCGATCAGCTCCTGCTGGTCACCGACGGCAGCCCGACCACCGCCTCGGTCGTCGCCACCGTCGCGACCAAGCTGCCTGAGGAGCGCGACTATGTGCTCGTCGTCAACCGCGCGATGGAAACCCACGCCCGGCTCGATGTCGAGCAGCTTCGCGCGACCCTGCCCAACGCCCGCGGCATCGTCGAGATCGGCCACGAGCCGGCGGCCGCGTCAACACTCGAGCAGGGCCGGTTCTCCTGGGAGCAAGCCCCTCCGAGCTGGCAGGTCGCGGGCCGGCAGCTGGCGGCAACCCTCGTGACGGGCTGGGAACAGCTGGGGCTGGCCGGCTGACGCCGGCCGAGTACCTCTTCAGCTCTCCGAAAGCCCCGGGTGCGAGGGTGGCGGCCCTCTCTCCCGAGTCTTTGACCG
>CAZHAC010000218.1:0-4020 GCA_964529765.1 uncultured Actinomycetes bacterium | reverse complement strand
CGGTGGGCCGGTGGCGGCGATCGTCAGACCCTAGTCGAGCGGCTTCTCGACTACAGGCGTTCGTTGTCGGGGCGCAGCACGCGCGTGAGTGATGTGACAGTCGTGACGTTGCAATTCTTGTAACGTCTAACCTCTTGGACAAGCGGACTCGGGTCGTGGTTGCCGGCGGGTCCCTGGGCGGCCTCACCGCCGCGCTCGTTCTCCACGACCTCGGCTGCGACGTCGACCTCTTCGAACGCTCGGCATCCGCGCTCGACGGGCGCGGCGCCGGGATCGTGCTCCATCCGGACACCGAGCGTTACCTGCACGAGACGGGCGCCACCCCTGTGAAGAAGGTCAGCACGGAGTCCCGGCGTCTGCGTTACCTGTCCGCCGACGGGAGCGTCGAACATGAGGCCGCATGCGTTTATCGGTTCACCGCCTGGAACACGCTCTACCGAGCTCTCCTCGCCTGCTTCCCGACACGTCGCTATCACCTGGGGGAGAGCCTGGTCGGGTTCGAGCAGGACGAGTCAAGCGTGACCGCGATCCTGGCCAGCGGGCGTCGCGAGCGGGCCGACCTGCTGGTCTGCGCAGACGGCGTGAAGTCGACCGCGCGATCGCTGCTCCTGCCCGACTCGCGACCGAGCTATTCCGGATACGTCGGCTGGCGCGGAACCGCACTCGAATCCGAACTCAGCGCGGCGGCCCGGCTCGAGCTCGGGAGCGACATCAACTACCACCTCATGCGAGGCAGCCACATCCTGACCTATCCGATACCCGGTCCTCAAGGCGAGCTGGAGCCGGGTTGCCGGCAGATCAACTTCGTCTGGTACCGCAACGTCGATCAAGGGGCCGCGCTGGATGCTCTGATGACCGATCGCGACGGCATCCGGCGTGAGCTCTCAGTGCCGCCCGGACTGGTCCGCCCTGAGTTCGTGACCGAACTGAGGCAGGCCGGGAGGAAGCTGCCCCCCGCGATGCGGGAGCTGATCGAGCGCACGGCAGAACCCTTCATCCAGGAGATAGTCGACGTGGCGGTTCCCCGCATGGCGTTCGGCCGGGTCTGCCTGCTCGGTGACGCCGCGTTCGTCGCCCGGCCCCACGCGGCCGCGGGAACGGCGAAGGCGGCTTCTGACGCCTGGGCGGTGCGAGAGGAGTTGGTGGCACACGGCGGGGACGTGCGGGCTGCGCTGGCCGCCTACGACCGCCGCCAGCTGGCGTTGGCGCGAGCCCTGATGACCAGAGTCCGCGAGCTCGGTGATGCCTCCCAATTCGGAAGCGGGTGGCGAGCCGGCGACCCGGATTTGCGCTTCGGCCTGCGCCGGCCGGGTGACTCGGAGGACAAGGAGTGCGACTGATGCGAGCGAGCAATCTCAACCATGTGAGCGTCTGCGCGAAGGATCTCGAGATCTCGACCCGCTTCTACGAGGAGCTTTTCGGGATGCGGCGGGTGCCCACGCCAAACTTCGGTTTTCCCGTGCAGTGGTTGGCCGCCGGGCCGCTGCAGCTGCACCTCTTTGAGAGGCCGTCGGTAGCGCCGGTTTATCACCACTTGGCGCTGACTGTGGACGGCATCGAGGACCTTTACGACGAGGTGGTGCGTCGTGGGATCGAGGATCGGCAGACTTTCGGTCACCACCTGTACGAGCTCCCTGGCGACATCATCCAGCTCTACATCCGGGACCCCGGCGGGAATCTCATCGAGCTCGACGCGCCGGGCGCCGCAGCCCTTCCCGAGCGCATCCGTGGGCATATGAAGCGGCTGGCCGACCAGCGCCCGCAGACCGAAGAGAATCTTCGGGCCACGCTCTTCTCGGCCGAGCCGCCGTCTTGATGACAGCCGTTACGAGTAACAGCTATATCAGGCATGCCATAATGACGCCCGGCCCGGAGAGCTTTTAGGAGGTCGGATGGATGGTTGACCTGGGACTGATCGGCGTTGATTGGGAGCAGCGGATCGACTTTGATCGCCTGCGGCGGGAGCGGCTGCGCAAGGCACAGGACGCTCTCCGGGAGTCCGACGCCGACGTCCTCTTCGTCTTCCGGACCGAGGATGCGCGCTATCTGACCGGCTACCGCCACCACCTGGGCCCGACCCCGCTGCTGGGCAATGCGACGATTGTCCTGACCCCGGACAGCGAGCCGCTGCTCTTCACCATGGACTACGAGCATTGCCGGCTCCGGATGCCCTGGCTGTCTGAGAGCTCGATCCAGCCCCGCGCCAACTTCCGCGAGGAGGTCGGGATCCGGAAGTGGGCCGAGCTGCTCCGCGGTCTGCTCGGCGACCTGAACGGCAAGCGAATAGGTGTCGACCTCTGGAACCCGACGATGGAGAGACACATCAAGGCGGTCTTCCCTGACTCCGAATTCGTCGACGGCTACCGCATCCTGATGGAGGCCAAGATCATCAAGACGCAGGACGAGGTGGCCTGCCTGAAGATCGCGAACGCGATCACCGAGGCCGGAATGGACGCCGCCCTCGAGATTCTCCGGCCGGGTGTGCGGGAGTGCGAGGTCCTGGCGGCCGGCTGGCAGAAGATGACGGCCCTCGGCTCGGAGTGGACGCAGTGCTCGAACATTGTGTGCTCCGGGCCCTACACTGCGCCCTACCGCCGCTTCACGTCCGACCGGGTGATTCGCGAGGGCGACCTCGTGATCATCGATATCGGCGGTTGCTTCAACGGCTACTGGGGTGACCTGACCCGAACCTGGATCTGCGGCGGTATCCGGCCGACAGCTGAGCAGATGGACCTTCACCAGAAGTGCTACAACGCCGTCTGGAACAGCTGCGAAGCGGCCCGGCCTGGCAACACGACGGCCGACGTCTTCGCGGCGGCCGACCCTTACGTGCTCGACTCGCTCGGCCACGGCTCCGGCATGGCGCCGTGGGAGCCTCCCTATTTCAGCCCCCACTCCAAGGAGGATCCGATGCCCCTCCGTCCCGGCATGCAGTTCAACCTGGAGCCCTATGCGGGACAGCCAGGGATCGGCGGCATCCGGCTCGAGAACAACCTGGTGGTCACCGAAGGCGAGCCTGACATCTACACCACCTACCCGTATGACGAGCGGCTGGTGACGGAAGTCCACCGGCTCGACACGTCGACCGGACGGACGCGACCGCGGGGGCTCGCCATCTGACCCTGCGGGTCGCCGCTATCGATCACAGGTTTCAGGACCTTGACCCCGAGGCAGCCGCGCTGGCCGAGGTGCCGGCCGAGGTCGAGGATCTCAAGGGCCTGCCCGACGACGAGGTCCTGCGCCGGACGGCCGGCGTCGACGGCATCCTGCTCGGCGCGCGCTTCCAGTTCACGGCTGAGCGGCTGGCCGGGCTCCAGCGCTGCCGTGTCATCGTCCGCTACGGCGTCGGCGTGGACAATGTCGACCTCGCCGCGGCCGAGGCCCGCGGGATTATCGTTTCCTGCGTCCCCGACTACTGCGTGGAGGAGGTCTCCAACCACGCACTGGCCCTCTTGCTGGCCCTGCACCGGCAGCTCATTCCATATGACGCGCGCGCGCGCGAGGGCCGGCTCGGGGTAGACGTCGAGCACCCGATCCCGCGGCTCAGCACGCAGGTTCTCGCCGTGCTCGGATTCGGACGCATAGGGCGCGAGCTCGCGCGGAAGGCCCAGGCGCTGGGGCTGCACGTGTTGGTCCACGATCCCGCGGTTCCGGCCGCGGTGATCTCTGAGTCCGGGTTCGCTCCCGTTGGGCTCGAGGAGGCGATCCGCGAGGCGGACGCCATCTCGCTGCACGTGCCGCTGACCGAGCAGACCCGCTCTCTCATCGACAGCCGGCGTCTCGCCCTGATGAAGCCCGGCGTGCTGCTCGTGAATGTGGGGCGGGGCGGGCTGATCGACGAGGAGGCGTTGGCCGATGCGCTGATAGCGGGCCGCATCGGCGGCGCTGCCCTCGACGTGACCACCGTTGAGCCGCTTCGCCCGCCGCACCCCCTGCTGGAGGCGCCCAACGTGCTCCTGACTCCACATATCGCCTGGTACTCGGGCGGAGCGCAGCGCGAGCT
This sequence comes from uncultured Actinomycetes bacterium, assembly GCA_964529765.1. GTDB lineage: Bacteria > Chloroflexota > Dormibacteria > Dormibacterales > Dormibacteraceae > CAZHAC01. The sequence continues at coordinate 17 of CAZHAC010000218.1, read as the reverse complement.
TCAGGCCAAGGCCGCCG
>CAZHAC010000217.1:0-4065 GCA_964529765.1 uncultured Actinomycetes bacterium | reverse complement strand
ACGATCAGGAAGAGCGCGGGGATGATCACCCCGTGGTTGACCATCTGGAGGACTGCACCCTGCTGGCCCTGGGCATTGAAGCTGAAGATCCCGAGGACTATGAAGCCCATGTGGCTGATCGAGGAGTAGGCGACGACGGCCTTCATGTCACGCTGCGCGATCGCCAGCAACGCGCCCCAGATGATCGCCGCCACCGCCAGCACCGGCACGACTCCGTTCCAGTTCCACCAGTTCTCCGGCTGCGGGTTGAGCGGCAGCAGCACCCTGAGCATTCCGTAGGCACCGGTCTTGCCCATCACGCCGGCCAGCATGAGCAGGAAGGGCGTGTTGGCCGCCATGTAGGCGTCGGGCAGCCAGGAGTGGAAGGGGAAGAGGGGGATCTTGACCGCGAACGCGAGCCCGAACAGGAAGAAGAGGCCGAACTGGAGGGCCGGGGAGGGCGGGTGCGCGGCCAGGGCCGGCAGGTCGAAGGAGTGGGCGCCCGAGAAGACGTATTCGCCGATCACCCCCACCAGCATCAGAAGCGAGCCGACCAGCGTGTAGAGGACGAACTTGAGCGCGGCGTAGCCGGGCCGGTCGCCCTCGCCCCAGAGCCAGAGCAGGAAGTAGGCCGGGACCAGCATCGCCTCCCAGAAGACGTAGAAGAGGACCAGGTCGACGGCCAGGAAGACACCGGCCATACCCGCCTGCATCAGGAGCAGGAGGCCGAGAAAACCGCTCGTCCGAACCGTCCGGCGCGGTGTCGCGAGCACGGCGAGCACGCCGATCAGCGCGTTGAGCAGGAGCAGCCAGATCGAGATGCCGTCGACGCCCAGGTGGTAGCTCACTCCCAGCTGCGGGATCCAGTTGGCCTGCTCAGCGAACTGGTAGCCCCGGGCGCCGATGTTGAAGCTGATCGCTACCCATGCCGTCAGCGCGAGCTCGGCGAGGGCGACCAGGACGGCCGCCGCTTTGGCGAGCTGCCGCGGCAAAAGCGCGACCAAGATTCCGCCGGCGGCGGGCAGCAGCCAGATCAGTGTCAGGAGGCCCATCAGGCGACCAGCCTATAGATCACGAGCGCCGCCACCACGACGACCCCGGCCAGGAAGAACAGGATGTAGCTGCGGATGAAGCCGTTCTCGGTCAAGGAGAGGCTGCCCGCCCCGCCTTCAGCCGCCCGGGCCACGCCGAGCACAGCGCCATCGATCAACGGCTCGTCGATGAAGCGTTCAGACTCGCTGGCGGCCGCGTCCAGGCCGCGGATGAAGACTGCGGAGTAGAGCTCGTCGAAGTAGTACTTGTGCTCGAGCAGCGAGGCGATTCGCGGGAAGCGGCGCCGCCAGGCCTCGGCGCTCCACGTAAAGGTGACCCAGAACTGGCGGGCGGCCACAAAGAAGATGATCGCGAGGAGAACGGTCGCGACCGTCAGCACGGGCTCCAGCGAACTGGCGGCGAATCCCGGGAGTCCAACTACCGGTGCCAGCCAGTTGTCGACCAACTGCGGCCCGAACCGCAGGGGGCTGGTCTGGAGGGCTCCACCGACGGTCGTCAGGACGGCCAGGATCGCGATCGGTACGAACATCACGGCGGGCGCTTCGTGCGGGTGCGCGACGGGACGATCGGGGGACGCCGGCCGGACGAAGGCGAACCACCACATGCGGCCGGTGTAGAAGGCGGTCAGGACGGCGGTGACGAATCCGAGCGCCCAGACCGAGTAGCCGATGCTGCCACCTCGGTTGAACGCCTCGGCGAGGATGCTGTCCTTGGAGAAGAAGCCGACGAAGGGGATGATCCCGGCCAGGGAAAGGGATCCGGCGAGGAACGTGATCGAGGTTCTCCGCATGTCCTTCCAGATTCCGCCGTACCGGCGCATGTCCTGCTCACCGGCAAGCGCGTGGATGACGCTGCCGGCCGCCATGAAGAGCAGGGCCTTGAAGAATGCGTGCGACAGCAGGTGGAAAAGGCCGGCCGAGTAGGCGCCGATGCCCACGGCCAGGAACATGTAGCCGATCTGGCTCATCGTCGAGTAGGCAAGGACGCGTTTGATGTCGGTCTGGACCACGGCCACGGTGGCCGCGAAGAGCGCGGTGACGGCGCCAACGATGGCGACCGTGCCATGCGCCGCCCAGGCCACGTCGTAGAGCGGGTGGAAGCGCGCCACCAGGTAGACGCCGGCCGTAACCATGGTCGCCGCGTGGATCAGGGCCGAAACCGGGGTCGGGCCCTCCATGGCGTCCGGCAGCCAGGTGTGGAGCGGGAGCTGGGCGGACTTGGCCACGCCGCCGACCAGGAGCAGGAAGCCGGCGAGCTCCAGCCAGCCGGTGTCGACTTTTGGAATCGCGCTGAAGAGAGGGCCGTAGCTGAGCGTGTGAAGGTTCGTGAAGAGTACGAAGGCACCCAGGATCATCCCGATGTCGCCGACGACGTTCATCACGAAGGCCTTGCGAGCCGCATTGACCGCTGAGACGCGCCAGTAGTCGAATCCGATCAGGAGATAGGAGCTGAGGCCGACCATTGCCCAGCCGACGATCAAAAAGAGGACGTTTCCGGCCAGCACGAGCAGGAGCATCGAGAAGATGAAGACGTCCATGTAGCAGAAGAAGCGCGCGTAGCTGGCGTCGTTCTCGTGGTCCATGTAGCCGACGGCGTAGGTGACGATCAGGCCGCCGACGCCGGTGATGACCAGGCACATGAAGAGCGACAGGTGGTCGATAACAAGGTTGACCGTGACCTGGAAGCTGCCGCTCTTGATCCAGGTCCAGTAAGTGAAATCACCCTGCTGGCCGGTCAGTGCCAGCCAGACGACGATCAGGAAGCTGACCCAGACAACCCCCGGCCCGACGATCGCGGTCAGCGCGCGGGGTCCACGCCAGTTGAAACCACCCAGAAAAATCGCCCCGGCGGCGGGCAGGAGGAGAACGGCGAGGGTCGCGGCCTGTGCTGACATCGCCCTAGCCCTTCAGCTCGTGGAGTTCGTCGACGTCGTCGACCTCGCGAACGCGGAAGATGTCGACCAGGATCGCCAGACCGGCTACTGCCTCGGCGGCGGCCACCGTCATCGTCATCAGGGCGAAGAGCTGGCCCTCGGGATTGTTGAGCTGGCGTGCGAAGGTCACCAGCGTCAGGTTGACCGCGTTCAGCATCAGCTCGATGCAGATCAGGATCACCAGCGGGTTGCGCCGGATGAGGACGCCGATCGTGCCCAGCAGAAAGAGGATGGCCGCGAGCCCCAGGAACTGGCTGGCGTCGAGAGTCTCGTTCCCGATCTGAATGCTGGAGGCGGCGAGGAACAGGTTCACCGGCGCGCTCCTTCAGATGGCTTTTCGCCAAGGCTGGCGCGCGGCGCCTCACCTGGTTCCCGCCGGCTCAGGTAGATCGCGCCCACGGCGGCGACAAGGAGCAGGATCGAGGTCAGCTCGAACGGGTAGAGGTACGTCGAGAAGAGTCCGGCGCCGATCGCCTGGACGCTGCCGAATAGGCTCGTATCTCCCTTATCTGGCTGCCGGAAGGGCAGGTTGTTGAGCAGGAAGTAGATGAGGCCGGCGAAGCAGCCGACGACGATCGCGGCCACGAATATCTGCCACCAGGACGAGCGGAAGTGCGGGATCTCCCTGACCGGTCCGAGCAGGAAGACGACGAACAGGAAGAGGACCATCACCGCTCCCGCGTAGACGATGACCTGGACCGCGAACACGAACTGCGCCGACAGGAGCAGGAACTCGACCGCCAGCGAGAGCATGACCAGGACCAGTGAAAGTACGTTCCAGATCGGTTCTCGAGAGAGGATGACCCCGAGACCGCCGGCGACGGCGATCACGGCGAAGACCCAGAAGATCAGTGTGGCGGCACCCATCAATCGACCTCCTGGGGGAGCGTGAAGGGAGCGCGCGGCTCCTGGGTGTTGCCGATGTAGACCTGGTCGTCCGGCTTCTTGCCCGTGCGCACGAACAGCGGCTCCTCGCGCGGGTCGGGCTCCAGGAGCATGTCCTTGGTGTAGACGAACTGCTCCCGGCTCACGTTCGACAGCTCGTACTCGGGTCCGAGCACGATCGCCTGGACCGGGCAGGCTTCCTCGCAGTAGCCGCA
>CAZHAC010000216.1:0-4101 GCA_964529765.1 uncultured Actinomycetes bacterium | reverse complement strand
CCTGACCGGTGAGGACGTCCGCGAGGGTCTGACGGCGGTGATCAGCGTCAAGCTCTTGGAGCCCCAGTTCGAGGGCCAGACCAAGACCAAACTGGGCAACGCCGAGGTGCAGGGACACGTGTCCGCGGTGCTCGGCGATTCGCTCACTCAATGGCTCGAGGAGAATCCCTCCGAAGGCCGGCGCATTATCGAGAAGTCGCTGACTGCAGCGCGCGCCCGCGAGGCCGCGCGCAAGGCGCGGGACCTCGTCCAGCGCAAGTCGCTGCTGGAGTCGACGACCCTGCCCGGAAAGCTGGCCGACTGCTCGGAGCGTGACCCGGAGAAGTGCGAGCTCTACATTGTCGAGGGTGACTCCGCAGGCGGCACCGCCAAGTCGGGTCGCGACCGGCGGACGCAGGCGATCCTGCCCCTGCGGGGCAAGATCCTGAACGTCGAGAAGGCGCGCCTGGACAAGGTGCTGACGAGCGAAGAAATCCGCAACCTGATCACCGCGCTCGGAACCGGCATCGGCGATCGCTTCGAAGTCGACAAGCTGCGCTACCACCGGATCATCACGATGACCGACGCCGACGTCGACGGCAGCCACATCCGGACCTTGTTGCTCACCTTCTTCTACAGATATTTCCCCGAGCTGATCGACCGCGGCCACGTCTACATGGCGCAGCCGCCGCTCTACAAGCTCGAGAAAGGCAAACAGACGGTCTGGGTCTACAGCGATGCCGAGCGCGATCGGGAGGCCAAGCGGATGGGCCAGAGCGTCAAGATCAGCCGCTTCAAGGGTCTTGGCGAGATGAACGCCGACCAGCTCTGGGACACCACCATGAACCCCGACACGCGGACGCTCCTGAAAGTCGAGATCGAGGACGCGGCGGCGGTCAACGACATCTTCGAGAAACTGATGGGCAACGACGTCGAGCCCCGCAAGAAATTCATCCAGGCGCACGCAAAGGCCGTGCAGAACCTGGACATCTGATCGGGCTTAGAACCATGCGTATCGCCGTCGACGGGATGGGTGGAGATTTCGCGCCCGAACAGGTGGTCGCGGGGGCCGCGCTGGCGGCTGCCGACTTCCCCGACACCCAGATCACCGTGGTCGCCAAGCCGGAGGTGAAAGCCCGGGTTGCGGAGCACCCAAAGTTGGGCTTCATCGCGGCCAGCGAGGTCATCGAGATGGACGAGCACCCGGCGCAAGCCGTGCGCCAGAAGCGCGACTCATCGATGGTGGTTTGCGCCCGCATCTGTAAAGAGGGCAACGCCGACGGTTGGGTCTCCGCGGGCAATTCGGGCGGCATCATGGCCGCCGCGCTCCTCGTACAGGGTCGAGTGAAGGGCGTTGAGAGGCCGGCGCTGGGCAGCATCGTGCCGACCCTCGACGGCACGGCATACTTCCTGGATGTAGGCGCCAACGTCGACTCGCGGCCAGAGTTCTTGGTCCAGTTCGCGGAGATGGGTTCGGTCTACTCGCGCACACTGATGAACCGCGCTAACCCACGGGTCGGCCTGCTCGCGAACGGCGAGGAGGAGACCAAGGGCGACCAACTGGTACGCGACGTGCACCAGAAGCTGAAGGTGCACGAGGGGCTGAACTTCGTCGGCAACGTGGAGCCCAAGGAGATGTTCGCCGGCAAGGCGGACGTCGTCGTGGCCGATGGCTTCGCCGGCAACCTCACGATCAAGACCGCCGAGGCGACCGCTGACTTCCTCTTCAAGAACATGCGCGAGGTGATCCCGAGCAGCTTTACGGGCAAGCTCGGCGGTCTGCTCATCCGCCCTGGTGTCCAAAAGATCCGCGCCCGCATAGACTGGCGCGAGTTCGGCGGTGCGCCTCTGCTGGGCATCGACGGCGTGGCCATCGTCGCGCACGGGCGCTCGGATGGACGAGCCATCCGCAACGCGATCCGGGTCGCCCGCGAGGCTGTACAGGGGAAGCTGGTGGACAAGATCCGGGAGGCGGTGAGGGCATGAACAGCAACCGGCGCCGTCGCGTCGTGGTAACCGGGATGGGCACCGTCAACCCGATCGGCAAGACGCTCGACGAATACTGGAGCTCGCTCATCGAGGGCCGGAGCGGATCCGCGTTTATCGAGGGCTTCCCAACGGAGCGCCTGACCACCAAGTTCGCGTGTCAGGTGAAGGGTTTCGTCCCCGAGGACTACATGGACCGCCGCGTGGCTCAACGCACGGCGCGCTTCACGCAGCTGGCGATCGCCTCCGCCCAAATGGCGGTTGCGGACGCCGATCTGGACATGTCCAAGGAAGACGAGTTCCGGGTGGGCATCGAGCTCGGCACCGGGATCGGCGGCTTCGACATGATGACCGAGCAGGCCCACACCTACCTCGCCGGTGGCCGTCTGCACCCCCTCTTCGCGACCATGGTCATCCCCAACATCGCCGCCGCCCAGGTCGCCATGCAGTTCGGGATGAAGGGCGAGAACGGGACCATCGTCACCGCCTGCGCCGCTTCCACCCACTCGCTGGGGACCGCGATGCGCGCTATCCGCAACGGCCAGGCCGACGTGATGCTGGCGATGGGCAGCGAGGCCTCGCTTTGCGAAACCGGGATCAACGCGTTCAACGCGATCAAAGCGCTCTCCACCCGCAACGATGAACCTGAGCGGGCGTCACGCCCATTCGACGCCACCCGCGACGGCTTTGTCCCTGGCGAAGGTGCCGGGACGCTCGTGCTGGAGTCGCTCGAACACGCCCAGGCCCGCGGCGCCCGAATCTATGGCGAGGTCGCCGGCTACGGCAACACCAACGACGCCTTCCACCAGGTGGCGCCAGACGAAACTGGCAGGGCGCCCGCGCAGGCGATGAAGATGGCAATCGAGGACGCCGGCATCGAGCCTGGTGACATCGACTACGTCAACGCTCACGGCACCTCGACACAGCTCAACGACGCCGCCGAGACGCGAGCTTTGAAGGCCGTCCTCGGCCCCCACGCGCGCACGGTCGCGATCTCGTCTACGAAGTCGATGATCGGCCATCTGCTTGGCGCCGCCGGCGCGGTGGAGGCGATCGCTACCCTGCTCTCGATCAAGAACGGCATGGTCCACCCCACCATCAACTACTCAACCCCCGACCCTGAATGCGACCTCGACTACGTGCCCAACCAGGCGCGCAGCCTCGAGGTCCGGACCGCCATCTCGAACGGCTTCGGCTTCGGCGGTCAGAACTCGGTCGTGGTGCTCAGGAAATTCGAGGAATAGCCAATGTCTGAACAGACACCGCCGCCGACCGGCATCGGAAATGTTCTCGCGAAGTCCCTTCAGGAGGAGATGCAGACCTCCTACATGGACTACGCGATGTCCGTCATCATCTCGCGGGCACTGCCCGAGGTGCGCGACGGCCTGAAGCCGGTACAGCGCCGGATCCTGTACGCGATGAACGGCGCGGGTGCCACGTCAGGCGCTCGCTACCGCAAGTGTGCGGCCTTCGTCGGCGACGTCCTGAAGCTCTACCACCCGCACGGCGACACCGCGGTCTACGACGCGCTGGTTCGCATGGCGCAGCCGTTCTCGCTGCGCTACCCGCTGATCGACGGGCAGGGCAACTTCGGATCGGTCGACGGCGACCGGGCGGCGGCCATGCGTTACACCGAGGCGCGCATGTCGGCGATCGCGAGCGAGCTGCTGGCCGACATCGAGAAGAACACCGTCGACATGGTTCCGAACTACGACGGCTCCGAGGAGGAGCCCGTCGTGCTGCCGTCGCGGGTCCCCAACCTGCTGGTCAACGGCGCCTCCGGCATCGCCGTCGGGATGACGACCAACATCCCACCGCACAACCTGCGAGAAGTCTGCTCGGCGGTCGCCCACCTGGTCGAGAACCCCGACGCCACGGCTGAAGACCTGCTCGGCTTCGTCAAGGGCCCCGACTTCCCCACCGGCGGGATGATCATGGGCACCGCGGGGATCAAGCAGGCGTACGCCACGGGACACGGCAAGATCGTGGTCCGCGGCCGCCACACGTTCGAGCAGGCGGCAAACGGGCGGGAGCGGATCATCATCGACGAGCTGCCCTACGCGGTCAACAAGGCGAACCTGGTCCAGAAGATCGCCGAGCTGGTCTCGGATCGCAAGCTGGAAGGGATCGCCGACC
>CAZHAC010000215.1:0-4102 GCA_964529765.1 uncultured Actinomycetes bacterium | reverse complement strand
GCATCCGCCCCTCCACGATCAGCGAGCCCGGCGAGGCCTGGTGCGGGTAGAACGAACGCGGGAAGGAGTCGGTGTGCCACATCGGCATCTCGATCGCCTCCTGGAGGTTCATCTCCGAGTTGACCAGCATCACGAACCAGTTCAGGGACCATTGGTCCTGCTGGTCGGCTCCCGGTGTGCCGAAGGCGAGCCATGCCTCCCCGTCTCGATACGCCAGCGAGGGGCTGAGCGTCGTCCGCGGCCGCTTGCCAGGTGCCAGCGCGTTCGGGTGGCCGGGCGAGAGGTTGAAGATCTGGGCGCGCGTGCCCAGGCACCAGCCAAGGCCAGGGACGGCCGGCGAGCTCTGCAGCCAGCCACCCGACGGCGTGCAGGAGACGAGGTTGCCCCAGCGATCGGCGACGTCGACGTGGCAGGTATCGCCTCGGGTCTCGCCGGTCGCGCTCACCGTGGGATCGCCGATCCCGGCCGCCGGAGCGGAAGCCGAGCCGCCGAAGGTCCAGGGGATGAAGGGATCGCGAACGCCCGCCCGTCCAGGACGGAGCTCGTGAGACGCCTGCCCAGCGACCAGTCGCCTCCGAGCCGAAGCGTAGCCCGAGTCCAGCAGATCCCCGAGCGGGACATCCTCGGCATCGCCGTAGTACGCCTCGCGATCGGCGAATGCCAGCTTGGCGGCCTCCACCACCGAGTGCACGAACTCCGCTGACCCAACACCGCTCGCCCGCAGGTCAAAGCCCTCGAGCAGCGCCAGCTGCTGGAGGAAGACCGGGCCCTGGCTCCAGGCTGCGGGCTTGAACACCCGGTAGCGCCCGTAGTCGCGGTGCACCGGCTCGTCCAGGGAGGCCCGCCACGTCGCCATGTCGTGGCCGGTCAGAAGCCCGCGGTGCGCCTCGCCGGTCACGTCCATCCGCGGGGTCGCGCTCACGAACCGCTCGATGGCCTCGGCCACGAAGCCCTCGTACCAGGCGCGGCGGGCTGCCTCGATCTCTGCCTCTCGCCCACCGCCGGTCGCCTCGGCCTCCCGCAGCACCCGAGCGTAGGTCTCAGCCAGCTCGGGGTTGCGGAACTTCGAGCCGGGCGCCGGAACCCCGTCGCGCAGCCAGATGGCCGCCGATTCCGGCCAATCCTCTCGGAAGAGCTGCTCGACGGTCGCGATCGTCTGGCTGATCCTGGGCACCAGGGGGAAGCCACCGGCGGCGTAGTCGATCGCGGGCTGGAGGACATCCCGCAGCCTCATAGTCCCGAACTCCTCCAGCATCAGGAGCCAGCCTCCGAAGGCGCCCGGCACGCAGGGGGCCAGCAGCCCGGTGCCCGGGACCATGTCCAGACCCAGGTCGTGGAAGCGCTCTACGGTGGCGGCGGCAGGCGCCCCGCCCTGGCCGCAAACCACATGCACCGAGTCGCGTTCGGCGCTGTAGAGCACGATCGGGAGATCGCCCCCCGGACCGTTGAGGTGCGGCTCCACGACCTGGAGGACGAATCCGGCGCAGACCGCCGCATCGAATGCGTTGCCACCCTTTTCGAGAACGGCCATCCCCGCCGCGCTGGCGAGCCAGTGGGTCGATGCGACCATCCCGAATGTGCCCTGCAGCTCGGGCCGAGCGGTGAAGTCAGAGAGCATCTAAATGATTGACCTCGATTGGCCACCGTCGACGGCGATCACGGCGGCGTTGATCAGGCTGGCCGGCTGCGAGCAGACGAAGGTGGCCGCCGCTGCGACCTCCTCCACGGTCCCAAAGCGGCCAAGCGGCATCTCACGGCGGACGAACTCGGCGATCCCTTCGGGGTCGGCCTCGCGCCGCCTCCACCAGCCACCGCCCTCGAAAAGAATCGATCCCGGGCAGATCGCGTTGACGGTGACGCCGCGTGCCGCGACCTCACGTCCGAGCGTGGTCACGAAGCTGTTCTCCGCCGCTTTGGCGGCGTTGTAAGCGGGCGCCCCACCCCACTCCCGGCCGAACACCGACGAGATGACCACGATTCGCCCCCAGCCCTGCCGTTCCATCTCGGGAAGGACGAGCTTGGAAAGGCGCACGGCAGGCAGTAGGTTGCCGGCGATAGCCGTCTGCACCTCCTCGACGCCGGTATCCACCCAGCTCGAGCCGGCGCGCAGGCCGAGGTTGTTGACCAGGATCGAGATCGGACCGAGGCGCGTGCGCACTTCGTCGAACGTCCGTTGGCAGCCTTCCTCAGTCAGCAGATCCGCGGCCACGCCCAGGCCGCCAAGGTCGGCCGCCACCCGCTCGACATCGCTCTGCGTCCGACCGTTGACGGCGACGCGGGCGCCCTCGGCTGCGAGCGCCTGTGCGATGCCCAGGCCGATGCCACGGGTGGAAGCGGTTACGAGCGCCACCTTGCCCGCGATCCCGAGTTCCATCCCGATGATTCTCCATACTCAGGGGTATCGACATCCCGCCGGGCCTCGCTGGCGTGCTCCACGACGGCCCTCCCGTCACTCCCCGACCCTCGGCCAGCGTCATCGTCGTGCGCGGCCGGACACCCTGGGAGCTCCTCATGATGCGGCGGCCGCATGGCGCCGACTTCGCCCCTGGGGCCTATGTCTTTCCTGGTGGCTCGGTTCATCCAGAAGACGCTCATTTCGCCGACCAAGCGCGTGCCGCTGCCGCCCGCGAGCTGTTCGAAGAGCTAGGAATCCTGCTCGCGCGGCTTCCAAACGGTCGCTTCGCGGCGAGCGGCGAATGCCGGCGACTGCGTGAAGTTCTCGAGAATGGCAGCCCCTGGACCGAGGCTATTCGATCGCTGGGACTGACGCTCGCTCTCGACCGCCTCGCATACCTGACCCGCTGGATCACGCCTCAGGCGGTGCGCCGCCGCTTCGACACCCACTTCTTTCTCTGCAAGCTGCCCACCGGACAGACAGAGCACCCGCAGCCAGGCGAAGTGGCCGACTGGATGTGGATCACGCCGCGCGAGGCGCTCGGGCTCGATCTGGTATTCGCGACCCGTCAGATTCTGGAGCAGCTGGCAGACGAAGCCGACGGCCCCTCCATGATCAGAAAGGTCAGGCGCCGGCGGCCCGGCCCAGTGGTCATGCCCCGAATCGTCGATGGGAGCGGAGGCCCGGAGCCCGTCGCCGAGTTCTACGACCCGGAGACCTTGCTGCCGTGGCGCGGGCGCTCGCACGGAGGTCAGCGCCAGGCGTCGCGCCAGCGATCGTAAGGCACCACCTCGACACCTCCGCGAGTCAGGACCTCAAGGCCTGCCGGATCCCGGTAGCAGGTCCGGTAATAGACGCGCGCGACGTTGGAGTTGACGATCATCTTGGCGCACATGACACAGGGCGACAGAGTCACGAAGAGGAGCTTGCCAGGCGTGGACGCGCCCGCCTTGATGAGGGCATTCGCCTCCGAGTGGAGACATCCGCAGCGCCCCGGCTCCGGGCTGTCGCAGGAATTCGGCAGCCCTCGGGCGTTACCGTTGTAGCCGATCCCGAGGACCTGGGTGAGGTCGGCCGTGGTGATCACCGTGCCAACGCTGCTGCGGGCGCAGGTGGAGCGCTTGGCCAGCTCCTCCGCCATCCGCATGTAAACCTCTTCGAGCGGGATCCGATCGGGCAGCGCCTCCAGCGGCCCGGGTTCGATCGCGGCCATCCGCGGCCATGTTAACGCGCTCGGCGAGGGTTGCCTCCCGGCGACCCTGGGAGTAGCATGCACCAGATGTCGCCCTTCGAACTTCTGTTCGCGCTGTTGCTTGTGCTCATCGGCGCCGCCGTCGGCGGGGTCGCAATGCTCGTGCTCACCCTCACCCGGCGAGCAGAACTGCAAGCCCGTGACCTCGCCGAGCTGCGGGCTCAGCTGGCAATGGGCGGCCAGTCGCAGGAAGCGCAAGCGGCCGAGCTTCGGGAGCGCTTGACCCAAACCCAAAGCGCCTTCGAGGGCTTCCGTTCCGCCCTCGCCGCCAGGCAGCAGCTGGAGGACGAGGCCCGGCACAGCCTCCGGCGCCTTGAGGCCGTGATCGCGGGCAGCTCGACCCGTGGTGCCGCCGGCGAGAACATCCTGGAGGAGGCGCTCCGTCACCTGCCGCCCGAAATGATCGCCCGCAACCTCTGGGTCAACGGAAAGGTGGTCGAGTTCGGCCTCCGCCT
>CAZHAC010000214.1:0-4105 GCA_964529765.1 uncultured Actinomycetes bacterium | reverse complement strand
GCCGGGAGGTGAAAGACGGCATCGTGCTCGTGGAGGACGGCGTCGTCCAGGACGTGGTCCGCCACTGGCCCGCGAACGCCGACGAAGTCGACGGCGACCTGGTACCTGGGCTCGTCGACCTCCATTCCGACTGCCTGGAGGTAAAGGCCAGGCCTCGCACGTCGATGGTGCTGCCGCTGGGCGCGGCGCTCCACGACCTGGACGCCGAGTGCGCGGCCCACGGCATCACGACACATTTCATGTGCATCTCCCTGGAAGACAACGTCACCAAATACCGGAGCATCGATCGCGGCTACGAGACCCTCGAGGAGGTCGCCGCGTGGCAGCCTCACCTGCGCATCGATCACCGGCTGCACCTCCGAGTCGACGTCACCGGGGACGGCATGGAGGCGGCCCGGTCGATGGCGCGCAGCCCCCTGGTCGGGCTGGTTTCCTACATGCTCCATCTGCCCGGCTACGGTCAGTTTGCCGACGAGGAGGCCTGGCGCACTTACTACACGAGCGTCGAGGGCGACCCCACCGCGGCGCGCGATCGACTGGCCCTGCGGATGCAGCGGCTGGACCGGATCGCGATCGGTCAGCAGCTGGTCGCCGAAGCCGCGCGCGACGGCAAGGCGGTGCTCGCCTCCCACGACGACGACGGCGCGGACGCGGTCGCCATGGCGCACAAGCTTGGCGCCCGGATTGCCGAGTTCCCGGTCAACATCGAGGCGGCGAGGGCAGCCCGCGCCCTCGGGCTGCGCGTGGTCATGGGGGCGCCGAACGCTCGCCGTGGAACCTCCCAGCACGGAAACCTATCCGCGCGCGAGGCGCTGGCCGCGGGCGCGCTGGACATCCTCGCCTCGGACTACCATCCGCCCTCACTGCTGGCGGCGGCTTACGCACTGGCTGCCGAGGGCGCCTGCTCATGGGCGGAGGCGATCGCGCTGGTCACCGCGGCGCCGGCGCGGGCGGCGCGCATGGACGATCGCGGCGACATCGCTGCCGGCGTGCGCGCCGATCTGGTTGTCGTCGGCAGCCGGAACGAGCAGCCGTCGGTGAAGCGGGTCTGGGTGAAAGGCCAGGAGGTGTTCCGCGGATGACAGAGGTGGAGCTGCGTACGCTGATCGAGAGCCTGGCCGGTCTTCCCTACGGCGGTGAGCCGGTCGATCAGCGGGCGCATGCGCTTCAAGCGGCGGCACTGGCCCAGGCCGAGGGCGCGGACGACGACCTCGTCCTGGCCGCGCTCCTCCATGACGTTGGGCGCGCGCCAGCTGTCGCCGAGCGCTATCCGGGGCTCGGCCACGACGTGGCCGGCGAGGAGTTCTGCCGTGAGACCGTGGGCGAACGCATCGCCTGGCTCGTCGGCAGCCACGCGGAGGCCAAGCGCTACCTCGTCGCCACCGATCCCGAGTATGCCGCCGTGCTCACTCCGGCGTCGGTTCGCTCACTCGAGGTCCAGGGTGGACCGATGAGCGCCGAGGAGATCGTTGAGTTCGAGGCCCACCCGTGGGCCCAGGACGCCGTCCGCCTGCGGCGCTGGGACGACACTGCCAAGGATCCAAGCGCCCCCGGCGCCGACCTCGAGCAAATCCTCGCGCTTTACGGGCGGTCGCGCGGTGCCCACTGAGCCGGATCACCGCGCTCTCTAGTCAACTCCTCCCTAACGCTTTACCAACCTTTTACGACACGGCGACCACCATGTTTCCGGCATTAGCGCATCCCCATTCCGGGCGTGTGCTACGGGGGAAACCGCCCTTCGGGCGCAGGAGGCAATATGCAAGGACGCATGCGTTTGGCGGCGGTTGGGGCAACGCTCGCCCTGGCGGCCGGAGGGATCACAGCGGTCGCTGAAACGGTTCTCCATGCGGGACCGCAGGGCGACGGCACCTCGGTAACACCCAACGGATGGACGGTCACGCCGGCCGGCCGCCAGGTCGACCTGGCGGACCCGACCTGGTGGGCCGACCGCCCCTTCAGCGAGGCGCTGAGCCCCGACGGCCGCTGGCTGCTCGTGGGTAGCGACGGCCAGTCGAAGCAGTCACTCAAGGTGGTCGACACCGCCACCTCAAAAATCACACAGACGATTGCCTACACGGCGCCCGAGGCGCTGTTCGTAGGCCTCGCCTGGAGCCCTGACGGCAAGCACGCGTATGCGTCCGCCGGTGGCAACAACAAGCTGCGGCGTTACGACTTCGCCAACGGCACGCTGGCGGAGACGTCAACCATCACGGTGCCTGGGTTTCCGGCCGGCCTGACGTTGAGCGCCGACGGCTCCACGCTCTATGTCGCCGAGAACACGGCCGACGCCCTCGGTGTAATCAACCTCGCGACCGGCGCGGTCACCAATGTGCCGGTTGGAACCTGCTCGGTGGGCAGCGACCCCGTCCAGTACCCGTCCAATCCGGGTGCCACCGCGCCGCAGTGCCAGCCCTATGGCGTCACCCTCTCCGCGGACGGTAATACCGCGTACGTCAGCAACTGGGGCGAGCACAGCGTGAGCATGATCAGCACCGCGACACGCGCGCTCCTGGGCAAGCTCAACGTAGGGACCCACCCGATGGCACTCGAGAGCAATCCTGTGGCAGCCCGCCACGAGCTGTACGTCACCAACGGTGACAGCGACTCGGTTTCGGTGATCGACACCTCCACCAACACCGTAGCCCGGACGATCGACCTCGCCCCCTACCAGGGCGCGGCAGTCGGCTCCAACCCCAACGCGGTCGCGGTCAGCGCCGACGGGCGCACATTGTTCATCTCCAACGGCGGCAACAACGACGTGGCGGTGATCGACCTGGCTGCATCCAAGAACCCGATCGAGGGCATGATCCCGACTGCCTGGTATCCGAGCGGCGTCGCCCTCTCGAAGGACAGCCAGACGCTTTACGTGATCAATGCCAAGGGACTCGGCGCGGGGCCCAACCCGGGCTATAAGCAGGGTCAGTACGGGCCGCCGCAGCAGTACGTCGGCTCGATGATGCACGGCACCCTGTCGATCGTCTCCTCGCCAGCCGGTCCCAGTCTCGCGCGCTACACGCAGCAGGTGGTGCGCAACAACGGTTTCGATGAGCGCGACAAAGTGCGCACCGCGGAGGACGGCGGGGGCGACCAGGGCGGCAATGTCATCCCGCGCCGCGTCGGCGATCCGTCTCCTATCAAGCATGTCATCTACGTCGTGAAGGAGAACCGGACGTACGACGAGGTCTTCGGCAGTCTGGGCAAGGGCAATGGCGACCCCAACCTGAACCTGTTCGGTGACGAAAGCGCACCAAACATCCGCAACCTGGCGCGCCAGTTTGTGACCCTCGACAACTTCTACGCCAGCGCTGAGGTCTCGGCGGACGGTTGGAACTGGTCGACGGCCGCTAACGCCAACAACTACGTCCAGCGCATGTGGCCGGCCAACTACTCCGATGTCAACCGTGGCCGTGGCTACGACTTCGAGGGCGGCAACTACGCGACCGCGCCCAACGTCGACCCTCACAACGCGTACTTGTGGGACCGCCTGGCGGGCGCCGGCAAGACCTTCCGCAACTATGGCTTCTTCACCGTCTTCGGCTCTTCGCCGGCGGTTCCGGAGCCCACGGCCAAGAATCTTCAGGGCCGGACCGATCCCGCGTTCCCCGGCTACAACCTGCGCATCGCCGACTCGCCCTGTGGTCCGGCCACCCTGGCCAAGCCGAGCCGCTACACCCAGTGGGAGAGCGAGTTCAAACAGTACGAAGCCGGTAACGACCTCCCGGCGTTCGAGTTCGTCCGCTTGCCGAATGACCACACCCGCGGCACCACCCCGGGCGCGGAGACGCCCCGCCGCTACGTCGCCGACAACGACTACGCGGTCGGCAAGCTGGTAGACACCGTCTCGCACTCCAAGTACTGGAGCAGCACCGCGATCTTCGTGGTCGAGGACGATGCCCAGGACGGGCCCGACCATATTGACGCGCACCGGACCGAAGCGCTGGTCATCAGCCCCTACACGCAGACAGGCAAGGTCGACTCCACCCTCTACAGCACCGTGTCGATGCTGCGCACGATGGAGCTCGTCAGCGGACTGGCGCCGCTGACTCAGTTCGACGCCGCGGCGACGCCGATGCTGAACAGCTTCTCGAGCAAGCCGAACGCGAAG
>CAZHAC010000213.1:0-4117 GCA_964529765.1 uncultured Actinomycetes bacterium | reverse complement strand
CGGGCGGCCGGAACTGAGCGACGCTGCCGGCCGAGAACAAGGCCGCCGCAGTGACCATCTGGACCAGCGCCAGCGGCGCGGTGGGCAGGCCAGGCGACCAGTGCGAGAGCAGCACTATGTGGAGGGCGAAGGCGAGCGCGCAGCCGACCACCAGGAGATCGCCGGCGCCGATGCGGGCGCTGCCCCCGCCCGCCAGGAGCGCGGTCCCCGCCAGCGCCGCCACCACTGCAAAGTAGGTCCGCGCCGCCACCGGCCGTCCGGTCAGCCGCTCGAGCAGGGGCGTGAAGACCACGAATAGACCTGTGATCAGCCCGGCGTTGCCGGGTGACGTGTACTGAAGGCCGACCGTCTGCAGGAGGTAGCCGGCGGCCAGCGCGGCACCGATCGCTACGCCTCGCACGAGCGTCCGCCGGCTTGGCAGCCGGCGCACGAGCAGCGCCATCACCAGCGCGGCCAGGGCGAAGCGCACGGCCAGGAAAGGGAGCGTCGGATACTGTGAGATCGCGTCCTTGACGAGGACGAAGGTCCAGCCCCAAACCGCGGTCACCAAGACCAGCAGGAGGACATAGATCATTGGATCGCCTGTACGCGCCCTGGCGCATGGAGTACATCAGCGGACAGGTTGAGACTGGCTGCCTTTTCTGCCGCATCCGCGACGCCGACCCCAGCGCCGATCGCGCCAACCTCGTGGCCTGGCGAGGCGAGCGGGTGACCGTGGTGATGAACAAGTTCCCCTACAACAGCGGGCACGTGATGGTCGCCCCCGTCGCGCACGTCGGCACTCCGGTAGACCTGTCCGACGGCGACTCCCTCGCCCTCCAGAAAGGCGTGTCGCTGTCCCTGCGGGCGATCTCCGACGTCATGTCGCCAGAGGGCTACAACATCGGCGCCAACATCGGGCGGGTGGCCGGGGCCGGGATTCCCGACCACGTCCACTACCACGTCGTTCCGCGCTGGAACGGGGACACGAACTTCATGCCGGTGCTGGCCGAGACGAAAGTCGTCAATGAGCACCTGGAGCGCACCTGGGAGAAGCTGACGGCCGCCTTCAGGAAGATCGCCGCCTGAGAAAGACCGGCCTGCCGCCGACGACGGTGGCGTTCACCTGCCCGCCGTCCACCACGGTCAGGTCGCACCACATTCCGGGGCGCAAGCGGCCGGCGAGATGCTCGATGCCGGCCGCGTAGGCCGCGCCATTGGTATACGCGCGCACTGCCGCGACCGGGGTGATCGCCAGCTCGGGATGCCAGCCGGCGCGGCGCCGCCAGCTGGTGGCGGCGCCGATTCCGGCCAGCGGATCCGCGCTCTCGACTGGCGCGTCAGAACCGAAGGCGAGCCTTGCGCCCGCACGCAAGAGGGCGCCCCAGGCATAGGCGTAGCCGGTCCGGCCCCCCCATTCCCGATCCGCCAGCTCGCGGTCGCTGACCGCGTGGATTGGCTGCATCGAGGCGATCACGCCCGCCCTCTTGAAGCGCGGCATGTCTATGGGGTCGACGCACTGCGCGTGCTCGATGCGGGGGCGCCAAAGACGGTGCGAGCCCGCCAGCGGTTCCAGGGCATCGAGCGCCCGCCGGACCGCTTTGTCGCCGATCGCGTGCCAGACGGCGTTCAGCCCCGCCTGCGCGCATCGCCGCGCGAGCTCGACCGCCTCGTCTTGCTCGAGGGTCGGAACGCCTGATCCATCGAGCATCTCCGCCGTCCGGCTGCCAAGGGAACCGTCCAGGAAGGCCTTTACGCCCCAGATGCGGAGCTGGGCGTCGCCCCACCCGGAGCGGATGCCGAGGCGCTCGGCGTGGCGGAGGTCTGAGTAAGGCAGGTTGTAGACGACGCGGATCGGGAGGCGGGCGTCGCGATGTAGTCGCTGGAGGGCGGCGAAGACCGGCGCCCGGTCCATCGAGTGGACGGTCGTGAGCCCCAGCTGGGCGAGGTCGCGCAGCGCGCTGAGCAGTCCCTGGTCGAGCACCGCCTCGCTCGGTTCCGGGATCACGCGCCGAACCATCTCGATGGCGCCTTCGCGCAGGATCCCTGAGGGCTCGCCGGCGCCGTCGCGGTCGATGACGCCGCCCTCCGGGTCGGGCGTGCCGTAACCGATGCCGGCGGCGGCCAGCGTCGCCGACGAGACCCAGGCCGAGTGGCCGTCTTTGCGCACCATCATTGCCGGCCGCCCGCCCACGGCATCGTCCAGTTCCCAGCGGCTGGGGAAGGCAGCGTTCGACCAGGCATCGTTGTACCAACCCCGGCCCTCGACCCATGCGGTGCGTGGAAGGCGCTCGGCAAATCGGCGAATACGTGCCAGGGCCTCCTCGCGCGAGCGCGCGCCCTCCAAATCGACCCCCAACCGGCGCTGGGCGAGCCAGCCGAGGTGCAGGTGGGCGTCGTGGAGCCCGGGCAGGACGCGACCGCGCACCTCGACGACCCGGGCTCCCGGGCCGGCCGCCTCCCGGGCGCCGGCGCCAGTGGCCAGAATCGTCCCGTCGATCGCGGCAGCCACGTCGAGCGAGCCGCCGGTGATCAGCGTGGCCTGGGGGATCAGTGGACGACGGCCTCCACCGCGCGCCTGCCCACCCGCTTTTGGTTACCCACCTCAGAGACCGTAGGTCTTGGCGATGATCTCCTTCATGATCTCGTCGGTCCCCGCCCCGATCCGGGCCAGGCGCGCGTCGCGCCAGGCGCGCTCGACCGGGAACTCGGCCATGTAGCCGTGACCGCCGAGGATCTGGATCGCGTCGTCAGCCACCTCGACACCGATCTGCGTGGCCATGAGCTTGGCCTGCGAGATCTCGCGCACCGGATACTCGCCCTCGTCCCAGCGGCGCGCGGTCTCGTACACGAAAGCGCGGACCATCGCGATCCTGGTGCCCATGTCGACCAGCCGGTGCTTGATCACCTGGAACTTGGCGATCGGGCGGCCAAAAGCACTCCGGTCCTTGGCGTACTGAAGCGCGTACTCGAACGTCGCCTGCGCGCCAGCCACCTGGCCGCAGGCCGCGATCAGGCGCTCGCCCTGAAGCTCCCACATGAGGTTGGTCCAGCCCTCGCCCTCGGCTCCCAGGCGGTTCTCGACGGGCACCCGGCAGTCATCGAAGACCAGCTCGGCGGTGTCGCTCGAGTGCATGCCGAGCTTCTTCAACGTGCGCGCGACCGTGAACCCGGGCGTCGATTTCGGAACTATGAAAAGGCTGAAGCCTTTGTGGCCGGCCTCGGTGTCGGTCTTGGCCAGCAGCAGGCACCAGTCGCAGCGGGCGCCGTTGGTGATGAAGATCTTGCGGCCGTTGAGCACGTACTCGTCGCCATAGCGTTTGGCGACCGTCGTCGTGTTCGCGAGGTCGGAGCCCGCATCCGGCTCGGTCATGGCGATGGCCGCGATCGCCTCGCCCGTGATCGCTGGGACGAGGAACTTGCGGTGCTGCTCAGGTGTGCCGAACTTGAAGACCGGAGGCGTCGCCATCTCGGACTGCACCGCGACCGCCATCCCCAAGCCGCCTGTATGCGCCCGCGCCATCTCCTCCGAGAGAACGACTGCCGAAAAGTAGTCGCCGCCCTGGCCGCCGAGCTCGGGCGGGTAGCGCAGCCCCAGAAAACCCAGCTCGCCCATGCGGCGAACGATGGCGTCCGGGAACAGCGTCTCCTCCCACTCGTCGAGGTACGGCACCACCTCTTTCTCGAGGAAGCGCCGGATGTGAAGGCGCAGCTCCTCGTGCGCATCCGTGAAGTACTGGACCGGCATGGGCCGATTGTAGATTTGCCGCGGGACGGCCCCCGAATTCGGTGCGGTATGATGCCTCCGGCCCTTCTGGGCTGGATTCCCTCAAGCGGGTAGTCCACACGCGCACATGGAGATGTCTTGGGTTCGGTAATCAAAAAGCGCCGCAAGAAGATGCGGAAGCACAAGCACAAGAAAATGCTCAAGAAGACGAGGTGGCAGCGCCGGGCGCACGCCTAACGTAGCTGCACGGAGCGTGTGTTCGTGGCGTTCATAGCGCCAGGTGCGTTGGCCACGAACACTCCTCCCGCCTTCGTCCAGTCCTGGTCGAATCGCGCCCGAAAGGCTGCCACAACGGCGGGCTGGTCGGTGTGCATGTCCAGCTCGTGATTGACGTTCAGGCCAGAGGCGCTC
>CAZHAC010000212.1:0-4142 GCA_964529765.1 uncultured Actinomycetes bacterium | reverse complement strand
TGTCGTGGATGCTCAGGCCGGCGGGCGGCTCGCCGCGGGCGGCGACGAGCTGGTTCACGCGATGGAGCCCGTAGGCGGTGAGGGCTGAGAGGGCGACGACCATGCCCATGGTCCGCGCTGCGACGACCAGGCTGGACACGAACCCAAGCTCACCGACCCGCGCCGCCGCCAGCGCGCTCGCCGCCAGTGGCGCCGCCGCCAGCCCGAACCCGAACCCGAGCGCCGCCAGCTCGACATAGACTCGCGCCCCGCCGCGCATCTCGCCCGCCGACCAGCCGGCGAGCACGAGGAAGAGCGCTGCCGCCAGGAGCAGCCCGAGCGCCGCCGGCAGCCGGAGCCCGATGCGCCCAGCCAGCCAGCCGCCAGCCACGGCCCCGACCGGAACCCCGGCCAGGAACGCAGTCAAAAGCAGGCCGGCGCCGCGCTGGTCCACGGAGAGGACGGCGCGCGCGAAGACCGGCACGTCCACCAGCACGACGATCAGGCCGGCGCCGACCAGCAGGTTGGCCGCCAGGGCGCCGGCGAGGCCGGCGTTCCACGTCAATGCTCGGCGCTGCCGGAACACGTAAGCGCCGATCAGCCCGATGCCCAACGCCAGTAGCGGCGGCCAGGCACCGTTCAGGGCTCGCACCTCGGGCTGATCGGGATAGAGGGCCGCCGCCACCAGCGCCAGGCCAAGCCCCAGTGCCAGGGCAGAGGCCACGTCGAACCGAGCCCGGGGCGCGGCAGCCGGCGCCCGGGACCCGCCGCGCCAGAGGCCCACCCCGAGCGCGATCGCGAGCGGCACATTAAGAAGGAAGACGCCGCGCCAGCCGCCGAGTAGAAAGGCGAGGAGGAAGCCGTAGACCGGCCCAACGACGCTGCCCAGCTCCTGCAGCCCACTCACCCAGCCCAGCGCGAGCTCGCGGCCGCGGTTCGGGTAGAGGTCGGCGGCCGCGGCCAGCGCGAGCGGGACGAGGGCACCGCCACCCAAACCCTGCGCTGCCCGACCGAGCACGAGCACCGGCAGCGAAGCGGCCAAGCCGGTCATGGCGGAGCCGGCGGCGAAAACGGCGAGCGCCGCCAGGGCGACCGGGAGCCGGCCCCGCGCATCCGAAGCCGCGCCGAAGAGCGGCAGCGCCGACACGTAACCGACCAGGAACCCGCCCACGATCGGGCTCGCTTCCTGGATGCGATCGACGGAGAGCGAAAGGTCGCCGAGCATGCCCGGCATCAGGGTGGAGACGGCGTAGGCATCGAGCGCCGCCAGGACGAGCCCCGCGACGAGCAGGAGGAGTCCGGTTCGGCTCAGGGCGTGGGCCGGACGACGGTGACGGGTGCGTCGTAGTCGTGCATCGTGATGTCCACCGAGGTGTCTTTGCCGGCTTCGAGCAGTGGCCCGGTAAGCAGGACGCGGTACAGGCGGTGGTCGGAGCGGCCGATCCAGAGCGTCGCCTTGATGTCGCCGGCCGGCTTGAGTCCATTGATCAGCGCGGCCACCTGGTCGGCCGTATAGGTCGTCTGGACCTTGTCACAGTCGATTGAGCCCACTTTCTCGCTGCCGGCATAGCTTGGGTTGTGGCCGCTCGCCAGCAGAGCGGGCAGCCCCTTCTGGGAGTCGAACAGCGTCGCCATGTCGGGCAGCTCCGCCGCCTGCTGGGGCGTGACCTCGCTGAACTTGCCGAAGGGGACTTTCACGAACACGTGACCGTCGACGGCGATCACTCGGAGATCGACCAGGAAGTCCTGCTGCTTGACTTTGATCGTGGTGTCGCTCGAGCTCGGTCGCGCGATCTGCGTCTGGGCCGCGGCCAGCGTGAAGCCCTGATAGACCAGGCCCGGGCCGAACTTCACATCGGCGCTCAGCGAGTTCACCGAGGCCATCGCCGTCGCGGACTGCCGGAGCAGCGCTGAGGCGTCGGGCGGCGAGCCGCCGGGCCCGGAACAGGCGGCCAACGCCAGGCCCAAAAGGCCTATGCCCAGAGCGAAGCCAGGGATACGTCGCTTTACCTCATCCATCCGAATCTTTCAGCACCAGAGCAGGGGTGGTTGTGACAGGCTTAGGCGCCCGGGAGCGGCCCAGCAGGATGCCGGCCAGCGCGGCCGCGAACACCTGCGCGCCGGCGGCCACGCCCAGGGCGGCAGTAGTGGAGAGCTCGACCAGCGGCCCCGCCAGGCCGTTACCGAGAGGCGCGCCGGCCGCGTTCAGGCTCATCGAGATCGACATCGCACGCCCGAACCAGCGCGGTTCGGTGGCGCGCTGGCGGAGGCCGAACATGGCGATGTCGGCGGGGCCGAGCAGGAGTCCGTAGAAACCCATCCCGGCGGCCGCGACCAGCAGGTTGGGCGCGACGGCGACCGCGACCAGCGCCAGCCCGGCCAACCCGTATGCGGCCACCATCACACGCACCTCGCGTCCCTCGGTGCGCAGCCGGGCACCGGCGACGACATTGGAGACGATGCCCGTCACCCCACTCGTCGACCACAGAAGACCGACCTCGAAGGCGCTGCCGTGGAGGCGGGCGAGGACCATGACCGGGATCGCCACGGCCATGATGCCGGCTGACAGATTCGCGAAGGGGAGCGTCAGTGTCAGGCTTCGCAGGACCGGGTTTTTGAGCACGTAGCGGAGGCCGTCGGCGGCGTCGCGGAAGACGTGCTGGCCGGAGTCGGATGTGGGCGGCTCGGAAACGCCTGCCAAGAGCAGGCCGGCCACCATCCAGGTGGCGCCGATCGCGGCGACGGCGGTCACCGATCCCACCGCCTCGACCAAGAAGCCGGCCAGCGCCGGGCCGAGAACGCCGGCCACCCGCCAGGTCGAGGCGTCGATAGCGTTGCCCCGGTCCCACATCTGGCGAGGCAGCTTGAGAGGCAGCAGCGAGCGCGAGCCCGAAAGCGCGAGCGGGAGCGTGAGAGAGGAAAGAGCGACCACAAGCACCAGCAGCCAGGGCGGCAGCAATCCTGCGGTCGCCAGGAGTGCGAGCGACAGGCCGGTCAGGGCGCCGACGACGTAGTCGACGATCACCAGGTGAACCCGGCCGTAACGATCGAGGAGCGCGCCCGCGAGCGGGCTCAGGAAAAGTCCGGGCAGCATTCCCGCGAGCCCGACGATCCCGGCCAGGGTGGGCGAGTGGAAGCGCTCGAGCACGAAGAGGATCAGGGCGAGGGCCCACATCTGGCCGCCCAGGCGCGCGAGCAGCATGGAGCCGGTCAGGCGCGGAATCCCGGGGACACGAAGAGCGTCGCGATAGGTGTTCGTCACCAGGAGGATATGGTGACTGAGGGATGAGGCTGGATTGGCCGCGCCTGCGCGATCAGGCCGTCGTAGTGGTGGGCGCGATCTTCCTGGCGCAGGCCGTGGGCCACGTGCTCGAGTACTTCCTGCGAATCCTGGTCGTGCTCCTGCTGGCGACCCTGCTTGCCTTCGCGCTCGAGCCGCCGCTGCGGAAGATCGATCGCTTCGTCCCTCGCTGGATGGCGGCGCTCGCCGTTTACGCAGGCGTGGCCGCAACGATCGCCATACTGGCCGCGATCTTCGGCCAGCAGCTGGTGACGCAGGTTCATCAGCTCGTGATGCAGCTGCCGGCCTACATCGATCGGGCGGGGAGGCTGGTCGAGCGAACGGCGGCCGCCTACGGCATACCAATCACCCAGTCGCAGCCGACCTCGGCGATCGCGAACACCCTCACCGGAGCCGCACAGCAGGTCCTGACGGCCAGCGCCAGCGTCGCCGGCATCGTCATCGGCGGCTTCGTCGACACAGCTCTTGTGCTGGTCATCGCCTTCTACTTCATGATCGACGGCCGCCGCTTTCGCGACCTCTCGCTACGCCTCGTCCCACGGGAGCACCGGACCAAGGTCGAGTTCGTCGAGGACGCGGTCTGGCAGGTGGTCGGCTCTTACATCAGGGCGCAGCTGGCGCTGGCTGCGATGATCGGCATCGCGGCGGGGCTCGGCTGCTGGTTGCTCGGCGTGCGCTTCCCACTGGTGATCGCCGTGCTTGCCTTCCTGTTCGAGCTGGTGCCCATGGTGGGGCCGGTGCTGAGCGCGATTCCGGCCGTGCTGATCGCGCTGTTTCAGGGCGTCCCGCTCGTGCTCGAGGTCGCCGCCTACTTCTTCGCCATCCAGCAGATCGAGAACCAGATCCTGGCGCCGCGGATGTC
>CAZHAC010000211.1:0-4173 GCA_964529765.1 uncultured Actinomycetes bacterium | reverse complement strand
GGGGGATGGGGAGACGGGCCCGCCGCGCGGGTACCGCGCCCCTGACTACCAATGGACCTGCCGGACGGGATCGTCGCCTTCGTAAAGGCCGAGTGTCCGACCTGCCAGACGGTCGCCCCGGTGCTCGCCGAGCTCCGCCGCCGCGGCCTTCCGCTGACCGTCTACACGCAGGACGACCCCTCTTTCCCACCCGGCAGTGACCCGGTCGACGACACGGAGCTCGAGCGCTCCTGGCGGGCGGGCGTGGAGATTGTGCCCACGCTGATGCGCGTCGAGAACGGGCAGGTTCGGGATACCGCCATCGGCTGGATGCGGGCCCAGTGGGAGCAGTTCACGGGGGAGAGGGGCCTCGGCGAGGGCCTGCCCGAGTTTCGCGCCGGCTGCGGTTCGCGCACGCTTGATCCCGGGATGCCAGAGCGCCTGGCGGCGCGGTACGACAGCGAGAAGCTGAGCTCGCGCCGGGTCGAGCTGGCCAGCGCCGAAGACGAGTTCGAGGCCATGTTCGCCCGGGGGTGGAGCGACGGCTTGCCTGTCGTGCCCCCGACCCGGGAGCGCGTGCTGCGGATGCTCTCCGGGACCGCTCGTGACCCCCGGGAAGTGGTGGCGATCGTGCCGCCGGATCTTGTCGAGTGCAACGTCGAAAAGGTCGCCATCAACGCGGTCCTGGCGGGCTGCCGGCCCGAGTACCTACCCGCCGTGCTGGCGGCGGTCGAGGCCGCCTGCACGAGCGAGTTCAACATGCACGGCCTCCTCGCCACGACCTGGTTCTCCGGACCCGTCGTCATCGTCAACGGCCCCTTTGCCGGCCGCGCCGAGCTGAACTCGGGAGTGAATGCGCTCGGCCAGGGCAACCGGGCCAATTTGAGCATCGGCCGCGCGCTTCAACTTGTCGTGCGCAACGTGGGCGGCGGCCGGCCGGGCGGGGTCGATCGGGCGGTGCTCGGCAACCCGGGCAAGGTCGGCTGGTGCTTTGCGGAGGACGAAGCAGGCTCGCCCTGGGAGCCGCTGTCGGTCGAGCGCGGCTTTCCGCCGGGAACGTCGACCGTGACCCTGTTCGCCGGGTCCGGCGTACAGGGGATCGCCGACCAGCGCTCGCGGACGCCGGAGTCCCTGGCGCGCAGCTTTGCCGAGTGCCTGCAGGTGGTCGCGCATCCGAAGCTGGCTCTGGCCTGGGACGCCCTGCTTGTAGTCTCACCGGAGCACGGACGCGTCTTCCGGGAGGCGGGGTGGTCGAAGCAGCGTCTGCACGACGAGCTGAGTGCACTGACAACGAGGCCTGCGGCGGAGATGGCGCGAGGCGCCCGCGGCATCGCCGAGGGCATGCCGGAGCCGGTCGCCGAAACGGTGCCAAAGTTCCGACCGGGCGGCCTGCTGATCGTTCACGCGGGCGGGACCGCCGGCCTCTTCTCCGCCATAATCGGTGGCTGGGTGAGCGGTTCCGGCGGTTCGGAGCCGGTCACCAAGGAGATCGCCGAATGATCGAACTGCTCGACCCCACGTCGGAACGCGCGCCCGCCGCCCGCCAGCTCTCGCCGAGGCTGGAATCGATCGCCGGTCAGACCGTCGCCCTCCTCGACATCTCGAAGCCTCGGGGCGATGTCTTCCTCGACCACCTGGCCGGGATCCTGGAGGCCCGTGGGGTCGAGGTGCTGCGCTTCCGGAAGCCGACCTACACCAAGCCGGCGCCCGCCGACCTGCGGCACGAGATCGCGGTCCGTGCCCACGCGGTCATCGAGGCCCTCGCCGATTGAGGGTCCTGCACGTCGTGCAGTGTGCACGACATGAGCGAGCTCGAGGCTCGCGGCGTTCCTTCCGTATTCGTCGCTTCGCGTGAGTTCAAAGAGGCTTCGGCGGTCCAGGCACGGGCGCTCGGATTCGAGCCCGCCGCGGTCTTCGTGGCCCATCCCATCCAGGACCGGACCGACGCCGAGATGCGGGCGCTGGCCGATTTCGCGGCTGCGGAGATCTTCGCCAAACTGACGGGGTGATTCGCACCGGGCGCCTGATCCTGCGGCTCCCCGAGCATGAGGACGTGCCCGAGATCGTCAGGTTCTACACCGAGAACCGGGACCATCTGGAGCCTTGGTCGCCGGCCGCGTCGGCGACCTTCTATTCCGAGGGCTACTGGCACGACCAGGTCGAGCTCAGGCACAGCGAGTTCCAGGATGGGCTCGGCGCCCGGCTCTTCATATTCCCGATCGACCGACCTCGCCGCGTGGTCGGAAACCTGTCCCTGACCCAGATCCTGCGGGGTCCTGCGCAGACTTGCAATCTCGGCTACTCGCTGGCCGCGGAAGCGCAGGGGCAGGGGTACATGCTGGAGGCGGTGGAGGGGGCGGTTCGCTACGCCTTCGAAGAGCTTGGTCTCCACCGAATCGAGGCGAGCTACATGCCGCGCAACCATCGGAGCGCGCGCGTTTTGAGCCAGGCGGGATTTCGGATCGAGGGCTACGCGACTGCCTACCTGATGATCAACGGGCGCTGGGAAGACCACGTCAACACGGCTATCGTCAACCCACACTCATGAAGAGCCTGGAAGTCCTGGGGACGTCAATCGCCTATCAGGACAGCGGTCCACCTCTTGGCAGGTCAAGCAGGCCGGTCGTATTCCTGCACGGCAACCCGACGTCGTCCTACCTCTGGCGGAACGTGATTCCCCACGTCGAGGAGGTCGCCCGCTGCCTGGCCCCGGACCTGGTCGGCATGGGGTACTCAGGTCCCTCCCGCACTGAAGGTCCCGAGAGGTACACGTTCGCCGACCATGCGCGTCACCTCGACGCCTGGTTCGACGCACTGGGGCTGGAGGAAGTTGTCCTGGCTGGACACGACTGGGGCGGCGCCCTCGGCTTCGACTGGGCGTCGCGCAACCCGGACCGCGTGTCCGGCATCGCCTACATGGAGACGATCGTGTGTCCGGTCACGTGGGCCGACTGGCCAGAGGTGGCCCGCGGCATCTTCCAGGCCATGCGCTCGCCGGCGGGCGAGGAGATCGTGCTCGAGAAGAACGTCTTCGTGGAACGCATCCTGCCCGCCAGCATCCTGCGTCAGCTGGCGCCCGAGGAGATGGAGGCCTACCGGCGTCCGTTCGCGGAGCCCGGAGAGGGCCGGAGGCCTATGCTCACCTGGCCGCGGCAGATTCCGATCGACGGGGAGCCGAGGGACGTGACGGAGCGCGTCGAGGCATACACGCGCTGGCTCGAACGAAGCTCGGTGCCCAAGCTTTTCATCAACGCCGATCCGGGGACGATCCTGACCGGCAAGCAGCGGGAGTACGCGCGGTCCTGGCCGAACCAGCGCGAGGTGACGGTGCGCGGGAGTCACTTCATCCAGGAGGATTCGCCCGCCGAAATCGGGGCCGCAGTCCGCGGCTTGGTTGTGGACCTGGAGTAAACTCACCGGTCCCCGTGTCAGCCCCACATCGCGGGGTTCGTCGGTATCTGCCGTACATGCGGCCTTACCTACCGCAGCTGCTGACGATGGGTGTCTCGGCGATCGTCGCCATCGCCGCCGCGACGGCCATCCCGCAGGTAATCAAGGCGATTATCGACGGCCCGGTAACGCACCGCCAGCCGGCCGCACTACTGCCCTACACCCTCCTGATCCTCGGCCTGGCCGCGGTCGAGGCGGCCGGCAACTACGTTCGCCGACACCTGTCGGGTGTGACCAGCTTCGGCATGGAGAACGACCTTCGGAACGACTTCTACGCGCATCTCCAGCGCCTCCAGATTGGGTTTCACGACAACTGGCAGTCGGGCCAGCTGCTCTCCCGCGCGGTCGGCGATATCAACACCGTGCGCCGCTTCGTCGGATTCGGCGCCATGTTCGGCCTCGTCTTCCTGGTCCAGTTCGTGGCCGTGGTGGTGATGCTCTTCCGACTCGACTTCTGGCTCGCGCTGCTGACCGCCTGCCTGGCGCTACCGGTGGCGGCCATCTCGCGCCACTTCTTCACTCGCTACGCAGTCATCGCCCGCCAGATGCAGGACCGCCTGGGCGACGTGACGACGGTCATCGAGGAGATGGCGACCGGCGTCCGCATCATCAAGGCCTTCGGGCGCCACGCGCTCCTGCATAAGCGCTACCAAGAGCAGGTAGATCCGCTGCGCTCGACCGCTTTGGACGCGGTCGGTACCCGCGCGCGCTTCTGGTCGCTGATGACGCTGGTGCCGAACCTCA
>CAZHAC010000210.1:0-4197 GCA_964529765.1 uncultured Actinomycetes bacterium | reverse complement strand
CGCCTTCACCGAAGCGGGTGAGGGCGTGATCGCCCAAACCCCGGTCTACCCGCCGTTCCTCACCGCCATCGCCAACACCGGCCGCCGGCTGGTCGAGAACCCGCTGATCAAGAACGAGACAGGCTTCCGCATAGACGTCGAAGGCCTCGCCGCCGCCGCCCCCCACGCACGCCTGCTCCTCCTCTGCAACCCGCACAACCCGACCGGCCGGGTGCTGACGCGTGACGAGCTCGTGGCCATCGCCGACATCGCCCACGAGCATCACCTGACCATCGTCGCCGACGAAATCCACGCCGACCTGGTCTATCCGGGCCCTGCGGGTGCGCCGGGCGCCCGCCACATCCCGATGGAAACGCTGGCGCCCGAGCGGACGGTCACCCTGACCTCGGCGACCAAGGGATTCAACATCCCGGCCGTACGCACCGCGATCGCTCACTTCGGCAGCCCCGAGCTCAAAGATCGCTTCGACCGCGCAATCCCGGAGCATCTCCTGGGCTGGCCCAGCCGCTTCGGCGTCGCGGGCACGATCGCCGCCTGGCGTGAGGGCGAGGCGTGGCTCGAAGAGGTGCTGCGCTACCTGGAGCGCAACCGGCAGGCGGTCAGCCAATGGGCGGTCGACATGAGCCTCGGCTACCACCCGCCGGAGGCCACCTACCTGGCCTGGTTCGACCTCCAAAGCCGGCGGCTGCCCAATGCAAGCTCGCCGCACGAGCACTGTCTGGAGCACGCAAAGGTGGCCCTGAGCGACGGCGCGATGTTCGGCGAGCCCGGGCGAGGCCACGTCCGGCTCAACTTCGCGACCTCGGCCGAGATCCTCGACGATATTCTGGCCCGCCTGAGCGCCGCCCTCGACTAGACGCCTCGGTTGCACCCGAGGCGGAGCGGTCAGAATGACTATCACAAGCCCGAGGAGGCGAGAACGCATGCACCCAGACCTGGTCCCCGGCAAGCGCTTCCCTGACCTGCAGCTGCCCGATCACACCGGCCACGTCCGGCGCCTGTCCGAGCTGCCGGGCGGCGATCCGCTGATCCTCAACTTCTACCGAGGCTGGTGGTGACCTAAGGAGCAGCAGTTCATGCGGCAGCTGGTCGAGCTGCAAAACGAGGTCGAAGTCGCGTACACGCGAATGGTTTCGGTCACGGTCGACCCGCCCGAGGTCATAAGTGCCTTCCGAGCCGGTCTCGGAGCACGCTGGACGATCCTCTCCGACAGCGGACGTGAGTCGATGGAGCGGCTGAACCTGGAGGAGACCACAGACCCCCTCCACCGCCCATACGTCCCGTTCACCTTCACCCTCCATCCCGACCTGACGATCCACCAGGTCTATGACGGCTACTGGTTCTGGGGCCGGCCGACGCTGGAGCAGCTGCGCGGCGACATGCGGGAGATCAGCCGCTTGATCCGCTCCGACTTCGGATTCCAGGGCGGTTGGCGGCCGAGTTAGTGGGATGCCCTGGCTGACGCTGGTTGTGAGCGTGACCGACGTGGCTGACTCCGAACAGCTCCTCGGAGAGCTGCGCGCAGCCGGGCCCGTACTGGCAGAAAGCAGGCTGCTCGACGCCGGAGCCGGAGCCGGAGCCTTATTGGTGCTCGACCGCCGAGCCTGGGAGGAGGTGCGGCAACGGGCGGCTGGTCATCCGAATGTCCGCGTCCTCCGCGTCTGGGATGAAGTCATTGGCCATGGTCAAGGGGGGTCGCAGTACGCGTCGCTGATTGCGAACGCGGACGAGTCTGCTCTCATCTACGACGACCCGACAGTAACCGGCGCTGCTAGGGCGACCCTGGCCAGCTTTCTACCGCTGCTGGCCGGGCGCTTCGTCGCCATCTCGACCCTGATGAACGACTGGAGCCACTGCAGCGGAGCCCTCACCGTCTTCACTGCCGCGAACGAATTGGAGGCGACGGCCCTCGCCGCCGCTGATCCCTGGCGGGCGGTCGGCCCGGCTCGGCTGTTCCACGTGGAACGTCAGGTATTCCGGTCGATCCCGCCGCCCGTCGGTCCGAGCACTCAGCGCTACGGCGCCTCCAACCCATGGCCAGGCGGCACTTTCGCGGCCTGACGCGCGATCCTCGGCGCTCGAGCTGATCCGGCTTGCTCGGTTACGGTTGACGGATGCTTTGGGGTAGGGCAGCGTCGCGATGAACTTCAACGAGCTTGCCGTCTACCTCGACCAGCTGGAGGCGACTCGGAGCCGAAACGAGCTCGTGCGCATCCTCGGCGACCTGTACGTGCGAACGTCGGCGGCCGAGATCGAACCGGTCACCTACCTGATTCAGGGCCGGCTGGCCCCATTCTTCGTGCCGGTCGAGATCGGCTTGGGCGACCGCCTCCTAATCGCCGCGATCGCCGGCGCCTTCGGCACGACCAAAGAGGCTGCCACGGCCGCCTACCGTCAGAGCGGCGACCTCGGCTTGACCGCCGAGAGCCTGGCACAGAGCCGAACCGGCGCAGGCGAAGCGCCGGAAGTGGTCGAGGTCCATCAACGGCTTTGGGAGATCGCCGGCAAGACCGGCGCCGGCAGCCAGCAGGCGAAGCTCGAGCTCTTCGCCGGCCTCCTTGCCGAGCTCGATCCAAAAGCGGCCAAGCACCTGGTTCGGATCACGCTTGGCAAGATGCGCCTTGGGATCGGCGACCCGACAGTACTCGACGCCCTCTCGATCGCACAGCGCGGTGACCGCTCACTGCGCCCGCGCCTGGAAGGCGCTTACAACCGGACGTCCGACCTGGGCCTGATCGCCCGGACGCTGATGGAGTCAGGGGAAGACGCGCTCGACGAGCTGAAGGTCACGGTCGGCAGGCCTCTGCGGCCGCAGCTCGCTGAACGCCTCCCCAACCCCGACGCGGTCATCCGCAAGCTCGGCCTGGTCGGCGTGCAGCCCAAATACGACGGCTTGCGCGTCCAGATCCACCGCCAGGGCGAGGATGTGAGCATCTTCTCCCGGAACCTCGAAACCATGACCGGGATGTTTCCCGAGCTGGTCGCCGCGGCCCGCGCTGTGAACGGCGAGAGCTTCATTCTCGACGGCGAAGCCATCGCCTATGACCCGAGCTCAGAGGAGTACGTGCCCTTTCACCAGACAACGACGCGGCGCCGCAAAGAAGGCATCGAAGAGCTCGCCCTGACGATTCCTCTGCGCGCCTTCGTGTTCGACGTCATGTATCTCGATGGCACCGACCTGACGCCCCGGCCCTACGAAGAGCGCTTCACGCTCGCCAAGGAGCTCCTGACGGCGTCAGACACCCTCGTGCCGGCGCCGCTGACCAGGACGGAGTCCACCGAGGTCCTGACACAAGAGCTGCTCGACTACATAAGCCGCGGCCTGGAGGGGGTGGTGGCCAAGCGGCTCGACTCGCCCTACCAGGCGGGAGCCCGCAATTTCAACTGGGTCAAGCTCAAGCGCAACACCAGCGGCCAGCTGACGGACACCATCGACGTCGTTCTGATCGGCTACTACCGAGGCAAGGGCAAGCGGGCAGAGTTCGGCGCCGGAGCGCTGCTGGCCGGCGTCTATGACAGCGACCGCGACGAGTTCGTCAGCATCAGCAAGCTCGGCACCGGACTCTCCGACGAAGGTTGGCGGGAGCTGCACAAACGAGTCGGCCCGCTAGAGCAGGCGGAGAAGCCGGCTCGAGTGAGCTCGCTGTTGGCGCCGGACGTCTGGCTGAGGCCGGAGGTTGTGGTCGAGGTGCTGGCGGACGAAATCACGCCGAGCCCGAGACACACCGCCGGCATGACCGCCGAGCAGCCGGGCTATGCACTGCGGTTCCCACGCATCGTCTCCTTCCGATCCGACGACAAGCGAGCGGAGGACGCGACGACCGTGCGCGAGATCCGGGAGATGTTCGCGCGCCAGAGTCACCGCACCGTCTGAGGGTCAGCCGGAAGCGGCCCGCTTTGGCGGCTTGGGCTCCGGCGGCGGCACCCCCGCCCGCCGCCCCCGCGCCGCCTTGACGCGCGGCAGACCGGGCGCCAGCTCTTGCTCGAGCCGAAGCACGGGCTCGAACAGGTCGCCCATCTCCTCCACCCGCGCCAGCGTCTCGTCGTACTCGAAGCGGAGCAGGCCCGCGTCGCGCTTCTCGAAGCACTCGCGCACCTCGTCCCAGCTGACCGGCGTGGAGACGGTCGGGTGCTCGCGCGCGCGCAGCGAGTAGACGTTGATCGTCGTCTTGTACTGGTCGTTCTGGCTCCAGTCGA
>CAZHAC010000209.1:0-4234 GCA_964529765.1 uncultured Actinomycetes bacterium | reverse complement strand
CTCCCTACGTCGGCCGAGCCATGCGCCGCTTCGAAGACGAGCGGCTCATCACCGGCAGGGGGCGCTATGCGGGGGATATCCGCCGTTCAGGCCTGGTTCACATGGCGGTCCTGCGCTCGTCTCATCCCCACGCGCGGATCACCGCGGTCGACGTGAGCCGTGCGCTTTCGATGCCCGGCGTGCTCGCCGTTGTCACCGCACAAGACCTGCCCGAGCCGGCCCGCACGGTCAGCAACTGGATTCCTCCCGATCAGAGCCAGCTTGCGCGTCCGGTGCTCGCGCTGAACGAGGTCAATTACGTCGGTGAGGCGATCGCGGCCGTGGTCGCCGAAACCGCCTACCAGGCACACGACGCGATGGCGGCGATCGACGTCGATCTCGATCCCCTACCGAGTGTTGCGCGGGTGATCGAGGCGGCTCAACCGGGAGCCCCGCTCGTGCATCAGAGCGAGTCCTCCAACGTCGCCCGCGAGCAGCGATTCCAGTTCGGTGACATCGAGGCCGCCTTTGCCCGCGCTCCCGTGACCGTGGTCGAACGCTTCGCGCTGGCTCGCATTGCCGGCGCCGCCATGGAGCCGCGGGTGGCAACTGCGGAATGGGATGCGAGCGAGGGAGCGATCACGGTCTGGAGCTCGACACAGGGTGTCTTCTCCGTCCGCCAGGCAGTGGCGGACGCACTTTCGCTGGACCCCGAGAAGGTCGTCGTGCTCGCGCACGACGTGGGCGGCGGTTTCGGTCCCAAGGGCACGGTCTACGGCGAGGAGGTGCTGGTAGCGGTCCTCGCGCAGCAGCTCGGGCGGCCGGTCACGTGGACGGCGAATCGCAGCGAGGACACGGCGACGACTGTGCAGGCGCACGGCACTCGGCTCGAAATCGAGGTCGCGGCGGAAGCCGACGGTAGGCTGCGCGGGCTGCGCGGCCGGGTTGTCCACGACCTCGGCGCCTACCCCGGCCCGGGCAATGGACAGCCCAACAACATCGTGCCCCACATGATGTCGGCCTACGTCCTCCCCGCCCTGGATGTGACGAGCCAGATCGTGTTCACGAACACGGCCCCGACCGGGTTCGTGCGGGGCGGGGGGCGGCCGATCGGCAACTTCGCGATCGAGCGGATGCTGGACCGCCTGGCCGAGCGGATCGGAGTCGATCGGGCCGAGATCCGGCGCCGGAACTACATCCAGCCGGAGCAGATGCCCTACGACACGGGTTTCCCGGTCGGGAAGAGGACGATCGTCTACGACAGCGGCAACTACCCGGCTCTGCTCGAGGCCGCGCTTCGCGAGATCGGCTACGAGGATCTGCTTCAGCGGCAGCGGCAAACGGCTGATGGGCGGCTGCTCGGCATCGGCATCGCCTCCTGCGTGGAGGAAGCCGGTTTCGGGCGCGGTGAACCGGCTCGCGTCCGCGTCGATCCCGATGGCAGCGTCACCGGCTGGATCGGCTCGACGCCGCAGGGCCAGGGCCACGAGACGATGGCCGCGATGGTGATCGCCGACCGCCTGGGCTGGCCGATCGAGAAGGTTCGGGTCGAGGCGGCGGACACCAGGGCGACGTCTTTCGCGCTCTTCACGGCCGGCAGCCGGAGCGCGATCCACGTTGGCAACGCCGTCTCCCAGGCCAGCCTGGCGCTGCGGCGCCGCATCCTCGAGGTGGCCGGTGAGAGGCTGGAGGCGGACCCAGCCGACCTCGAGCTCGAGGATGGCGTGATCAGCGTCCGGGGCGTCCCCGCGCGAAGAATCTCGGTCGGGGAGGTCTTCCCCGAAGGCATCGAGCTCGAGGAGCAGTGGATGGCGCCCAAGCCGAGCGCGTACTCGAGCGGCTGCCATGCGGTGGCGGTTGAGGTGGACCGGGAGACGGGCAGCGTCGACCTGCTTCGCTACGTCATCACCTACGACACCGGTCAGGTGATCAACCCAGTGACCCGCGAGGGACAGCTCCATGGCGGCTTGGTTCACGGCATCGGGATGGCGCTCTTCGAGGAGGCCGTCTATGACCCGGACGGCGGTTTTGTGACAGCGAGCTTTCTCGATTACACGATCCCCTCGGCACCCGAGATATCGATGCCGATCCGGCTGCTGCCCATGGACACGGTCAGCGATTCGAATCCTGAAGGGATCAAGGGCGTAGGCGAAAGCGGGACCATCCCCGCTCTGGCGGCCATCGCCAGCGCCGTCGAGGACGCGTTGCGCCAGGCACGGCCGGACGCCGCGATAACCGAACTTCCGCTGTCGCCTCTGCGTCTGAACCAACTGCTCGGCGGCCATTGAGTTCAGCCGCCCTGAGCTGGCGGCGCAACCTGGCCGCGCTTTGGTTCGCCGAGTTCACTGCCATATTCGGGTTCGCCTTCGCGTTCCCGTTCCTGCCCATCTTCCTGCGCGAGCTCGGCGTGCATGACACAGGTTCACTCGCCGTCTGGACCGGTTGGGCCGCGGGTGCTTCGGGCATCACGCTCGCGGTGGCCAGCCCCATCTGGGGAGTGGTGGCCGATCGCTTCGGGCGCAAGTCGATGCTCATCCGGGCGATGATTGGGGGCGCGGTCAGCGTCGGATTGATGGGCCTTGCCCATAGGCCTGAGCACGTGGTTGCCCTGCGCCTCCTCCAGGGCGCCTGCTCGGGAACCGTAGCGGCGGCCACCGCGCTGGTCGCGAGCGGAACCCCGCGCAACCGGGTCGGTTGGGCGATGGGCATCCTCTCCTCGTCGATCGCGGTAGGCGGAGCCGTCGGCCCGGTGGCGGGCGGTCTGCTCGCCACGCTGCTCGGCGTTCGCTGGATCTTCGTGATCGGCGGCGTGCTCTTGGTGGTGGCTGCGATCCCGGTGTGGTTCTTGGTCCAGGAAGCGCCGGTCGAGCGACGCGAGAGCACGCCCCGGCCGCTGATCGAGACGCTCCGGTTGTCAGGGCCGGGCACGCTGCTGGCGATCGGCGTGCTCCTCAGCGCTCAGGCGCTGATGCAGATGAGCTACAGCGCCTTCCAGCCGCTGCTCGTCCTCCAGCTGCTGACCAGGGGCGGGGGCGCCGCAGCCAGCCTGACCGGGCTCACATTCGGGCTCTCAGGGCTCGCCAGCGCGCTCGCGGCCGTCGCCTACACGAGGGCGGTTCGCCGCCTCGGCTACGTCCCCGTCACGGCCGCGGCGGCGGTCTTGCTCGCGGTCTTCGAGGGTCTGGCGGCGTTCAACATTGCGGTCGCGCTGATCGTGGCGGCGGGCGCCCTCGCCGGCTTCTTCTACGGGGTCGTCGGTCCGGCGGTCTCGAGCATGATCGGCCTGGAGACACCCCACGAGGTCCAGGCGCGCGTCTTCGGTGTCAGCGCCAGCGCGACTGCGATCGGCTTCGGCATCGGCCCGCTCGCCGGCGGCCAGATCGCCGCCGCGCTCAGCGTTCCGACCGCGCTTGCCTGCTCTGCGGTGCTCTCAGTGCTGCTGGCCGTGGTGCTCGGCCTTCGAGGCCGCGAGCCGTCCCGGTGAGCGAGGCTGGCAAAATGACGTGCCGAATGGAGCACATGTCGCTGCCCCCGCAAACCATCGACCCCGACAAGTCCTGCACGGCGACCATACATACCGCGCGTGGATCCTTCACCTTCCGCCTCGATCCGGCAGCAGCCCCGGTCACTGTCAACAACTTCGTCCACCTCGTGGAGCAGGGCTTCTACGCGGGCCTCACCTTTCACCGCGTCGAGCCCGGGTTCGTCCTGCAGGGCGGCGATCCGCTGGGCAACGGCACCGGCGGTCTCGACTACCGCCTGCCTGACGAGAGCAACCCCGCGCCCTGGCTGACCGGCTCGCTCGGCATGGCCTCGAATGCCGCCGGCGTGAGCGCCTGCCAGTTCTTCATCCTGCTCAGCGACGCGCCCCACCTTGCCCGGAGCGGCGTCTACAACCACTTTGGCAGCGTCATCGCGGGCATGGACGTCGTCGGCGCCATCCGGCCCGGCGACCGCATCGAGAAGGTCGAAGTCAGCGCCTCATGACGATCGCTCGACCCCTGGGCGTCCTCGCCCTCCTGCTGACACTCGCCGCTTGCGGCTACTCCGACCCCTATCAGGGTCAGGGACCCCAGGCAGCCGTAGGCGTCGCCACCCCGACCCCGCAGGCGGGCGCTGACGACTTCAACGCCGGCTCCGACAAGACGCCCATCAAGTACCCCGACGGCCTTCAGCTGATCGACCTCAAGGTCGGCGGCGGGCAGGTGGTCAAGAAGGGCGACCAGATCTCCGTCCAGTACACGGGCTGGCTCGC
>CAZHAC010000208.1:0-4235 GCA_964529765.1 uncultured Actinomycetes bacterium | reverse complement strand
GCTGCGAGCAGGCGGACTCGATCGTCGTAAACCCCCACAAGTGGCTCTTCACGCCGATCGATTGCAGCGTGCTCTTCACCCGTCGCGAGGACGTCTTCCGCCGCGCTTTCTCAATCGTGCCCTCCTACTTGATGAACGCCGAGAACTCCGAGGTGCGCAACCTGATGGACCTGGGTGCGGCGCTGGGCCGGCGCTTCCGTGGCCTCAAGCTCTGGTTTGTTCTGCGGGCTTTAGGCATGGAGCGCGCCCGGGAGGTTCTCGCCTCACACGTTGCGATGGCACAAGAGCTTCGCGGTTGGGTCGAGGCCAGCCCCGACTTCGAGCTCCTGGCTCCAACGCCGTTCAGCACCGTGGTGTTCCGCCATCGCGCGGGTGACGAGGCCAACCGGGAGATCGAGGACCTTGTCAACGCCTCCGGCGAAGCTTTCATCTCGCACACGACGGTTCGCGACCACTACGGGCTGCGGATCGCGATCGGCAACCTGAGGACGACTCTCGACGACGTCCGGGCGGCCTGGGACGCCATCCAGAGAGCCTCCGTTCAGTCGAAAGCGGCCTCCCAGACCTCGTACTCGAACCCGACCTCGAATCCTGCCCGCTCGTAAAGCTCGAAGGCTCGGCTCGGATTGAGCCCGTCGACGTAGAGCGAAGCCGAGCGCGCACCGGCAGCGTGCAGCCGGCGCATCGCCTCGGCGAGGAGGGCGAAGGCCAGCCCGCGCCGGCGGTGCTCCGGCGCGGTCCCAACCGTGGCCACGATCCCGACCGGTTGCCGTCGCTCATCCGGGTAGAACTCGATCGCGCACGTGACGAGGGCCGCCGGCGCCCCTTCCGGCGTCAGAGCCATCAGTTCGGGGCCGCTGTCCGGCCGCCCGCGGCGGCTGGCCACCTGGTCGTCCCCCTTGGGTGAGTGGCGCCAGTGCTCGGCGAACGCGATGTTGTAGGCCTCTGCCCAGACGTGGTCCGGAAGCTGGCTTTCCTCGGTCACCAGCCGGTAGCCGGTAGGGAGAGCGCCATCCCCAAGCGCATCAAGTGTTGGCCGGTCCATGCGGAGGAAGGGCCGGACGACCTGCAGTCCCAGGCCAGGCAGCTCGGGGCCGGTCCCGCGGCCGCGCCAAACCTGAGCCGCGATCGCTCCGCAGGCCCGACTGTAGCGGAGGCCCCATTCGAGCAGATCGGTGCGGGGCCCCGGGTCGCCGCCGGCCTCGACGCGGGTCACGGTAGCGCCCCCGAGGACCTGGCGTTCGAAGACCAGGACGACCGCCGCCAGCCGTCCATCTCGCTCGATGACCCGGGAGCGTGTCTCCCAGTCCAGGCGCGAGAGCAGGTTCTCCAGCCAGGCACCGGTCGGCAGCGCGTCCAGCTCGCCGGCCGCCACCGAACGGCGGGCGAATTCGAGGTAAGCGCTCAGGTCCTCGGGATGGCCGGGCCTCATTTCCAACGAGACTTCTTGTGAGATTTTTTGGGGTGGCTCAAGCCGTGGCCCTCGCGACCACGTCCTCGAGCTCGCTGGCGCCAGCCCGGATGCGCTCTTCGAGCTCGGTTTCCACGGCGTGGGCGTGCTCGAGGGTCGTCTCCGCCGGCAGCTCGGCGACGATGTGAGCGTAGAGGTTGCCGCCTCGGTCTGAGAGCTCGACGTCGCGGCAGCGGATGACGTCGGGGTGGCTCTCGACGATCGCCCGGATGCGGTTGGCGAGCTCAGGCCGGCGGTCGGTCACGTTTTCGCCGCTGACCGAGTCGGCTTCGAGCGGCTCCAGGTGGACGTCGATCCGGGAGACTTCGGGGAGCTCGCGCCGGAGCTCATGATCCAGCTCGCTGCTGACCCGCGAGCCTTCGGCGAGCGTCAGGTCGCTGGGCAGCTTGACATGCATCGACACGTGCAGGCTGCCGTCCTCCTCTCGCTCCACCGTCACGTTGTGCAGGTCGCGCACCTCGCCGTGCCTGGCGACGGCGGCATGCACGCGCTCGACCATGCTGCTCGAGCGGACGTCGCCCTCGACGACGAGCGTGAGGTCGAGGTTCGGATATCTGTCGGCGACCGCTTTTCGGATCGCGTTGGCCAGCTGCTGGGCGGCCTCGACGGGGAGCGTTCGCCGTGTGGACACGGTGGCGTCGCCGATCAGCTGGGGGCCTGAACGGCGCACGCGCACGCCGCGCACCTGGCGCACGCCGGGGACGCCGGCGATGGTGCGCGCGAGATCGCGTTCGATGTCGGCGGAGGCGCGATCGATCAGGATGTCGCCGGCCTGCCGGAGGAGCGTGATAGCCGAGATTGCGATAACGCCGGCGACAAGTAGGGCGGCGGCGGAGTCGGCCCAGGAGATGCCGGCGCGGACGCCGAGCAGACCGATGAGGACCCCGGCCGAGGAGAAGATGTCGGCCAGCCGGTTGCGAGCGTTGGCCTCGAGCGCGGCGCTCCCGCTGGCCCGGCCCACGGTTCGCAGGACGGTCGTGCGCACCGTCTCGACCACGATCGCCACCGCCGGCACGGCGATCGCGACCGGGGTCGCGTCGACCAGATGGCCGCCGCTGGTCAGGCGATGCAAAGCCTCGTAGGCGATGCCGATCGCGGTCCCGGCGAGCAGGATTCCCTCGGTGTAGGCGGCGAGGTTCTCGGCGCGGCCGTGACCATACGGATGCTCGAGGTCGGCGGGCTTGCGGGCCGTCCGCACCGCGAACAGGGCGAAGACCGAAGACACCAGGTCGAGCGCCGAGTGGGCAGCTTCGCCAATCAGGCCCAGGGAGCCGCTGAGGAGTCCGACCGCCAGCTTGGCGACAACCATCAGCGCGTCCACGCCAACCGATGCCGCCGCTACCAGCGCGGGGTGCCGGGTGAGTCCGAGCCTCTCCACGGCGCTCATTTTGCAGCCACGTTTAGAAGTGCACCGCGAGCGGTAGTTGATCGATGGATTCACTCCGCAGCAGCACAAAGAACAGGAGGTGTTGAGAGATGACGACGCTGCGCATGTGGAGTCCCAACGACCTCTTCCAGGTCACGCGGGCGATGGACCGGCTGTTCGATGAGTTCTTCGGCACGGGCTCGGCACCGCCACCCGGGACTGCTGCCGAGGGTGGGCTGCCGACATACACACTCCCCGTCGACATACTGGAGACGAAGGACGCCTACGTCCTGACCGCTCCGGTAGCGGGTTTTGCCCCTGACCAGGTCGAGGTGACGTTCGACCAGGGAGTCCTGAGCATCCTTGCCAAGGCGGAGCCGACCCAGGTTCAGGGCACATGGATACGCCAGGAGCGGCCCTTCGGCTCCTGGCAGCGCCGCCTGCAGCTACCCGAACAGGTGCAGGGCGATGCCATCAGGGCGGACTTCGAGCACGGGCTGCTCACCGTGACCGTGCCTAAGGTCCCAGCGCCCGAGCCGGTGCGCATCCAGGTCGCCAGCCCTAAGGCTTTGCAGAAGTAACTCGCGCTTGGGGGGACCGTCAGCCGACGAGCTCGGCGGTCCTCCCCAGCTGTTCCTCGGAGCCGAGCGCGAAGATCAGGTCCCCGACCTCCAACCGGAGGTCCGAAGGCGGGTTGACGAACAGCCGCCCGTCT
The DNA here is from genome assembly GCA_964529765.1 of uncultured Actinomycetes bacterium. Lineage (GTDB taxonomy): Bacteria > Chloroflexota > Dormibacteria > Dormibacterales > Dormibacteraceae > CAZHAC01. The sequence goes on along the minus strand of CAZHAC010000208.1, from coordinate 683 downwards.
CGCCGCCGCACCGCGAGCAGGCTCGCCCCGTCCGGCTCCAGGAATCCTGCCTCCCGCAGCGTCCGGCCGATGACCTGCGAGTCGTCAGGGACGAGGAGTTCCTCGACGCCGACGGCCGTCCCTCCGTGCTGGATCGTGTCCATCACCTCGACCAGCCCGGGACGCAGTGCGAGCTCCGCCATCTGGTGTCCGGCCATCCGGTACGGCGAGATGACGCGGTCCGCTCCCGCGAGCTCGAGACGCCGGATCGAGGGAGGCCGCCCGGCGCGGGCGATGATGTAGAGATCACGATTCAGCGCGCGGGCGGCGAGCACGATGTAGACCGCCCGCTCGTCAGCGTCGACCGCTGAGATCAGGCCGCGCGCGCGGTCGATCCCGGCCAGTCGCAGCACCGCTTCGTCGGAGGCGTCGCCTTCGATGTACGTCCGGTCCTCGGCCTGCAAGCGCGCCACGGCCTCAGGGTTGTTGTCGATGGCGACGTAACGCGTGTGTGAGCGGTCGAACTCACCCGCGATCTGGGTGCCGATGCGACCGTAGCCGCAGAGGATGAAGTGGTGCGACATCGACGCCAACTTGCGCTCCAACCGCCGGCGCCTCCCGTACTCGGTGATCTGGCCTTCGCTCAGCACCTCCGCGAAGGTGCCGAACGCGTAGAGCATGGTAGCCACGCCGCCGACGATCAG